>CAYQSE010000049.1:0-29688 GCA_964419905.1 uncultured Enterobacteriaceae bacterium | reverse complement strand
CGCGTCGAACGCTGTCGGTCAGCGGATCCGTGGGCCGGCCGTCCCGGCCGGCCGCCGCTGCGCCAGCGTCTCGCTACGGACGCGGCGCGCGACGAGCGCTGTGGGTCCGTGGCGGCAGCCGCGCCTTCCGTGGGCCGGCCGTCCCGGCCGGCCGCCGCTGCGACAGCGTCTCGCTACGGACGCGGCGCGCGACGAGCGCTGTGGGTCCGTGGCGGCAGCGGCGCCTTCCGTGGGCCGGCCGTCCCGGCCGGCCGCTCGCCTGCGGCGTGGGGC
The DNA here is from genome assembly GCA_964419905.1 of uncultured Enterobacteriaceae bacterium. Taxonomy (GTDB): domain Bacteria; phylum Myxococcota_A; class UBA796; order UBA796; genus JAFDJI01. The sequence goes on along the minus strand of CAYQSE010000049.1, from coordinate 29,415 downwards.
GTTCGCTGACCGAGGACGGTGGAGGGAAGGGGAGTTAGCGGATCGCATGGGCCTTCAGCCGGGAGGTCGTGATGGACGTGGAGCGCAGGCTCGAGATCGCGGATCGGCACGTCTGGAACGCGATCCACGAGATGATCCAGCGGGATCCGCTGAAGGCGCTGGTGGAGCTGGTGACGAACGCGGACGACAGCTACGCGCGGCTGGAGGCGGCGGGCGAGCGGCCGACCGGGCGGATCGTGGTGGAGATCGAGGAACACCGGGGCGGGGCGCCGTCGGTGCTGCGGGTGCGCGACGACGCGGAGGGGTTCACGCTGGAAGGGTTGGACCGCTGCGTGGGGCGGATGGGGGAGGCGACGTCGCGTCAGGACGAGGTCGAGCGGGTGCGCGGGATGTGGGGCGACGGGCTGAAGGAGGCGTTGCTCGGGCTCGGCGTCGGGGGAACGGTCCACGCGGTTCGAGCGGGCGCCGAAGTGTGGGCGTCGCTGTCGTGGGGGGCGGATCTCGCGCCGATCTATCGGCGTCCGGCGATGGCGCGTGGGGTGGACGCGGCGCGGCGGCAGGCGTTGGACCTTGAGGGGGACGGCACGGTGGTCGAGGCGCAGGTGGCGCCGCACATCGCGGTGCCGCGACACGGGTCCCTGGTACACCAGATCGGGCTTCACTACGCGCTGCGGGACATCGTGCGCAGCCCAGCGCGACGGGTGGTGGTGCGGCGGGTGTCCGAAGGGCGGGTGCTGCACGAGGATCGGGTGACGTTCGCAGATCCGGTGGCGGATCCGGCGCTCGAGGTGGACGAGCGGTGGCCGATCCCGGGCTTCCCGGGTGCGTCGTTCACGCTGTCGCTGCGGCGCTCGGAGGTCGCGCTGACCGGGTTCGAGGCGGGACCGTCCCGCCTGAGCGGCGTGCTGGTGCAGTCGCGCGGGGCGCTGGTCGACATCGGCTGGTTCGGGCATGAGCACCGTGTCGGCGCGGAGCACCTGTTCGGTCGGGTCGGGTGCGATGCGCTGACCGAGCGGCTGCGTGAAGGGGACCTGACGCTCACCCGCAATCGCACCGGGCTGAACCGCGACAACGCGTTTGCGCGCGCGCTGATCGCGGCGATCGAGGCGCGCTCGGATCGATGGCTCTCGGCCGAGGCCCGCCGGCACGAGGGGCTGCCCACCGCGCCCGCGCCCTGGCTGCGGAGTCGGATGCGCGGCGTGGTCGCCGAGTTGAACCGGATCTTCGCGAGCGAGCGACGCCGGATCGGACGCGAGCGGGTGGCGGGACCGTTCGCGTTCGAGCGGATGCGCTACCTGTTGCGCCTCGGCGAGTCGCGTGACGTGCACGTCCGGGTCGCGGCGGGCGCCCTGCCGCCGGGCGCGGTGGTGTCGTTCTCGGTGGACGGGGAGGGGATCGCGCTGGTCGGGCCGACCTCGGTGACGTTCGCGCCCGACGGCGCGCCGCCGGCTGCGCGGGTGCGGGCCGTGGCGGCGAGCGGTGGGCTGATCCGGGCCACCGCGGCGGGACACCAGACCAGCGCGCGCGTCAGGGTCCACGCGCCCGACGTCGAGGCGCTCGGGTTCGAGGAGGAGCGGCTCGCGGTCGAGGTGGGCCGTGACACGGTGGCGTTGCTGTGGTCGAGCGCGGCGCTGGCCGAGCGGTCGCTCGAGGTGTCGGCCGAGTCGGGGGGGCTCCGCGTGATCTCGGTGCAGGCGGACGCGGAGCCTGCGGGGGGCTGGCTGTCGTCTCGGGTCGTGATTCGCGGCGATCAGGTCGGTGCGCGGGATGTGCTGGTCGCGCGTGTGGGGGCGCAGGTGACCCGGCTCGAAGTGGAGGTGGTCGCGCGGCGCGAGCATGCGGGCCCTGGCGGACCGGTTGTGGACGTCGTGCTCGACGAGCAGGATGATCCGCCGCAGCGCGCGCTGTTTCGCGCGAGCGACGGCGTGGTGGTGCTGTTCGTGAATGAGCGCGGGGTTCGGCGCTATCTCGCCGAGCCCGACGCGCGCGCGACGCCGCTGGGCCGCGCGATGCTCGCCGAGATGCTGCTGCACGCGATCTGTGAGGAGCTGGCGCTACGGCACGCCGCCGAGCTGCAGGGCGCGGCGGCGACCGATCCGGTGGGGATGGGGTTGCACCTCGTCGACGACCTCACGCATCGCTACGGCGACCGCGTCCACGCCGCGCTCAACCCCCCGTAGGGCGGCAGGTTATGCGGGCGCGGTGGGGGCGGCGATGTGGTGGTTGGCGCTGATCGGGTGTCCGGGGCCAGAGGTGGAGCCGCCCGACGCGTGGGCAGACGTGGCGGTGGGGCTCGACGCGCGCCCCGAGAACGCGACGTGCGTTGGCACGCGGGAGCCGCCGACCCTGCTGTCCGAGACGGGCTGCTTCGTCGGCGATCCGCTCGCGCCGGCGCCGGCGCTGATCCCCTACGTGCTGCAGGCGCCGCTGTGGTCGGACGCCGCCGACAAGGAGCGCTACGTCGCGCTGCCCGACGGCGCCGTATTGACCGTCGACGACGCGGAGCACCTCGTGCTGCCGCCGGGCGGGGTGCTGATCAAGTCGTTCGCGCTGGCGGACCGGATGCTCGAGACGCGCTTCCTCGTCCGCGACGACGCGGGCGACTGGTTCGCGTACAGCTACGCGTGGGCGGACGATGGGTCCGACGCGACGCTCGCATGGGGCGGTGCGACGCTGCCGCTCGACGGCGACGTGGACTGGGAGGTGCCGAGCAGCCAGGACTGCTTCAGCTGCCACACCGAGGCGGCGGGCATGTCGCTGGGCCTCGAGGTCGCGCAGCTCCACCGCGACCAGACCTACGCCGCGACCGGCCGCACCGGCAGCCAGCTCGCGACGTGGCGCGCGATCGGCCTGCTCGATCCGGCGTCGCTACCGACCCCCGAGGGGCTGCCGCAGCTGCCCACCTACGACGGGGACGCGCCGGTGGGGGAGCGTGCGCGCGCCTACCTTCACGCCAACTGCGCGCACTGCCACCGCCCCGGAGGGCCTGGCGCGGGCATCCAGGATCTGCGCTACACCGTGTCCCTCGCCGGCACCCAGTCGTGCGACGCGGTGCCGGAGTTCGGCGACCCGACCGACGACGACGGCCGCCTGATCGTGCCGGGCGAGCCCGACCGCTCCATCCTCCTCACCCGAATGGAGACCGAGCAGCGAAGCTGGCAGATGCCGCCCCTCGCTCGCCAGCTGGTCGACCCGCAAGGCACCGCGCTCGTCTCGCAGTGGATCGCCGCCCTGGAAACCTGCGACTAGCCGATCGCCCTCGGGGGGGTCAGGTTGTTCGAACTCACGCCCGCGGTGGGCGATATCCGGTGTTTTAACCAGCCTCTCGGAGGGGTCAGGTTGTTCGATTCAACCTTTGTTTCGCACACGATGAGATCTCGGACGAGAAGCTTCGTGTGCCACGAGTAGGTGAGATCGCACAACCTGACCCCTCAGAGAGTGAGCGTAGAAGCATCACTCTCGTCCGCCCGTCGCGTGAGATCGAACAACCTGACCCCTCCCCGTCACGTCGCGTGAGATCGAACAACCTGACCCCTCCCCGTCAGTTGAGCATGGCGGCGAGGGCGGCTTCGGTGAGGGAGAGGGTCCAGCCGTCGGCGTCGGCGAGGTCGAGGGCGGCGAAGTCGGCGGTGGATGCGGCGCGGAGGGCGTGGAGGGCGTCTTCTTCGGTGGCGTCGGCCAGCGCCTCGAGGGTGTCGAGGGTCGGCCCGATCGCGGCGAGCACCTCGTCCCCGGTGCGCCGGGGCGCGACGTGGGTGAGCCACACGCGCCCGATGTCGGCGATCGCGTCGAGGTCGCCGGGTCGGAAATACGCCTCGACGCGCGGGCGAACGGCGGTGATCCGCGCGTTCAGCGCGTCGGGGATCAGCGGCCGGAACGCGGCACAGCCGGGCAGCGCGATCGCGGCGACGTGCAGGCCGGCGAGCGCGAGAAAGTCGCGGCGGTCAAGGCTCATCGGGACTCCGCGTCGGCGAGGTGCGCGGCGAGGCGCTCGGCGAGGGCGACGATCGTGAGCGTGGGGTTCGCGTGCCCGCCGGTCGGGAACACGGAAGAGCTGGCGATGTACAGGTTGTCGACCTCGTGGCAGCGGAGATCGGCGTCCACCACGCCGTCGGCTGGAGACGCCGACATCCGGGTCGTGCCCATGTGGTGCCCGCCAGGCGCCGGTCGCCACGTCAGCGCCTCGTCCTGGTGCGGGATCCACACCCGACCGAGGCCCGCGGCGGCGAGCTCCGCCCCGAGGATCTGCAGGGAGCGGCGGTGCTGCACCTCGTCCTCGCGACGGATCTGCCAGTTCAGGTCGACGCGCGGCATCCCGAGCGCGTCGCGGTCGTTGGGGCGCAGCGTGATGCGGCTGTCGGGGTTCGGCGACTGCTCGGCGCGAACGCTGAGGCGGTAGGTGCCGTGCACGGAGGACTCCGCGCGCAGCAGCGCCTCGATCTGGTCGCTGCCCACGTCCCCGGTGTCGGACGCGCCGATCTCGGCGGGGTGGATGGACAGGTTGAGCCCGAGCAGCCCGTGCTCGGCGCGTGTCGCGGCGGTCAACCCGAGCACGCCGCGAACCTCGATGTTCATGAGCGTCGCGTCGCCCACCGTCACCGCGACCGCGCGCTGCTCGTACATCGTCAGGTCGGGCGGCCCGTTCGCCACCCACGCCGCCGAGTAGTTGTAGTGCGGGTGCTCCATGAAGTAGCGGCCGAGGGCGTCGCTGCCGTTGGCGACGCCCTCGGGACGCTGCGCGTTCGACGCGAGGAGCACGCGCACGGTCTCGATGCCGCCGAGCGCGAGCACGTACGCGCCGGCCTCGACGGTGAACCGCGTGTCGTCGAGCGTGGCGCACGCGAGGTGGTCGACCGCGTCGTGGTCGTCCTCGAGCACGATCTCGACGAGGTTGGCGTGCAGCCACACGTCGACGTCGGCGGACTGGTCGAGCGTGTTGCGGTAGCGGCTGCCGAACCGGGTCGGGCGGCTGTACTGATACAAGAAGTTCTGGATGCGCGCGTTGTCCGGGAGCAGGAGCGTCCGACCGGCGGCCTCGGCCACCGCGGCGCCGTCGTAGAGGAAGTCGCCCAGCTCCAGCCGCGCCTGCGCCGGGACGTACCACGGCGCGAGGTCGTCCCAGCGCAGCGGCCACCCGCTGTGGGGGATCCACGCGCGGGCCTCGAGGTCGTCGGGGAACAGCGGCATGCACCACCCGGCCCACCGGGCCGACGAGCCACCGAGCAAGCGCCACCGCTTCTCGTGGAGCTGCCAGGTCGACAGCCCGCTCATGTGTCCGCGGTACAGCGCCTGGGTGTCGTCCTCCTCTACGAGGCCGCCGCTCTCGAGCAGCGCGACGCGCAGGCCCTTGTCGCGCAGCGCCAGCGCGAGCGTGACCCCGGCGGGACCCGCGCCGACGACGCAGACGTCGTAGGACAGGCGCTCCCCCCCGTCGAACCCGAGCGCGTCACCGATCATGCTGCTTCTCTCGCTCCGCGCGGCAGGCTAGCACGGCGTTCGCCGGCTCGCCGCGGCCTCAGCGCCGCACACGGAGCAGGTGGTCGCCTGCGGGGAGCCGGACCCGCAAGGTGCCACCCATCGCGTCTGTCCATGCCCAGCCCGGCGCCTCGGACGGGTCGTCGACCTCGGGCCACGCGGCGTCGTCGACCTCCACCAGCGCCGGGCGGCCCACGCCGATCGCCTCGACGAGGAGGCCATCACGGTACAGGTCGCCCTGTGTGAACTGCAGCGTGGCGCGCTCGCCGAGCGCCAGCTGCGTGAGGCGCCCGCCGTCGTGGACGTCGAACGCGCTCGCCGGACCGGGCGACCAGCGGACATGCAGCACGCCCGGGTCGTCGGCCCACGAGTCGACGTCGGGATCGGGCGCCGGCGCGAGCGTGTCCGCGCTCGGGCGCAGCATCGGCACCAGCCCGCCCGCCGCGAGGTAGAGCGGGAGCGTCCCCAGCGGCGCCGGCACGTCGCGAACGGTCGGGCCCTCGAAGCGCGCTCCGGTCCACCAGTCCACCCACGTGCCCGGCGGGAACGGCACCTCGCGCTCGCGCGCACCGTGCGTGACGACCGGGGCGACCAGCAGGTGGTCGCCGAGCAGGTAGGTGTCGGTCGGGTGGATGCCCAGCTCCGGGAACGCGAGCCCCAGCGCGCGCTGGATCGGCCGCCCGTCGTCCGCGAGGCGGGTCGCATACGACCAGACGTAGGGGAACAGCCGCAGGTGAAGCCGCGCGTAGATCCGGTAGGTGTCGAGCACCTCCTGATCGAAGCCGTCGTCCGCGCCGCCCTCCCACGGCACGTCGTTCGTGTTCGTGCCGACCTGCATCACCGTCGACAGCGCCGTCTGCTGGAACCAGCGGATGAACGTCTCCTTGTCGGGGGGGGCGTGCCGGTAGCCGCCGGTGTCCGAGCCGTAGAACGGGTAGCCCGAGGGCCCGAGCGACAGGCCGTACACGAGCGCTGCGGGCAGGCCGCCGACCGAGGTGTACGACGCGCCGTCGCCGTCGGTGGCCGTCGCGCGATGCACATCCAGCGTGGCCGCGAGATCGCCCGGCCAGATCACGCTCGCGTACACCTGGCCGCCGAACGTACCGGCGCGGCACAGGAGCAGCCCGCCCTCCACCGGTAGCGTCTCGGCGTAGGTGCGGTGGTAGAGCGCGGAATAGCGCTTGTGCATCGTGCGCTCGTCGCTGCCGTCGAAGAACCGCCACGGCAGCCGGCCGCCGTTGAGGCCGAGCACGACGTCCTCGGCGTAGTCGAGCTTGTAGCCTTCGATGCCGAGCGTGGTGTAGGCGCCGAGCCAGTCCTGCCACCACCCGATCGCGGCGGGGTTGGTGAAGTCGATGGGCAGGCTCCAGTTGTTGAACACCGGCGGCGCGGTGGGCGGGAAGTAGCCACGCGCCACGGCCTCGTCGTGCTGCACCGGGGCCTCGACCGGATCCGCATACGGCGTGTGCCACAGCGCCATGCGAACGCCGAGGTCGTGCGCGAGCGCGATCATCGCTCCCGGGTCGGGGTAGTCGGCGGGCGCGAAGTCGAACGTGTTCACGCCCGACGCGTACGGCCGATCGATCCACATCCCCGAGGTGGGCAGGTCGAGCGCGCGCAGCGTGCGCAGATCGTCCTCGACCTGGGCCTGGTCGCGGTGCTCGTCGCGCCACAGCAGGGGACCGTACGCCCACGGCGCGGGCAGCGTCGGGTCGCCGGTGGTGTCGTAGAAGCGCCGCGTCACGTCCAGCGGGTGGTCGGCGGCGTACAGGTGCAGGCGCAGCCCCTCGGCCGAGTCCATCCCGGTGCCGACGGTGATCGTCACCGCGTCGTCCTGCGCGGTCGCGACGTCGAACACCATCGGGTGCAGGTCCTCGACGAACACGCCCCAGCCGCGCGTGCCGATCAGGAGCGGCACCGGGACGTGCGCCTCGTTGTTGCCGCTCTCGACCGTCAGATCCGGGAGCAGGTGCATCGCGCGGCGGTGCCCGCGGTGGTTCGGCGTGTCGAGCACGCCGCCGAGCCCGTAGAACCCCTCGTCGGGGTCGGTGCGCAGACCCAGTTGATACAGGGCGATCGGCGTGTCGTCGTCGCGGGGCTGCGGCCGCAGCGTGACCAGGAACCGGCCGGGCCCCGGCTCGCGGATGCGCAGGTCGACCCGCACGTCCCCGTCGTAGAACAGCGTGGCGTCGATGCCCTCGTCGGTGAACGTCTGCTCGGTCTCTCGCCAGGTGAGCCAGTCCACGGGCAGCGCTTCGAGGTAGGCCGGGTCATAGCTGCGGGCGTCCTCGAGCGCGGCGACGCCGCCGAGCCGCAGCGCGTCGCCGGGCAGTCGCACCAGCACCACGCCGTCGCGCACCAGCGCGAGGTCACGCGCGAGCGGGTCGAACAGGACGGCGAAGGGCTCGAGCGACCGCGGCCCCTCGCACCCGCCCAACGCGACCAGCGCACCGAGCCACCCGAGCGCGCGCGATGCCCTCACTGCACGCGCAGCGTGTAGTGGGTGGGCCTTCCGCTGCTGCCGCCGATCACCCGCAGGACGAAGTCGGCGCGATCGGGGAGCGTGTACTCGCACGCCGCGCGGTAGATGCCGCGGTCGAGCGCGGCGTTGCAGGTGACCGAGCCGCCGGTGCCGCCGCTCTGGGTCAGCGTGAACGATCCACCGGCCCAGTCCTCGCTCTCGACCGTGAAGGTTCGGAGGCGCTGCCCGACCGTCCGGAACGCATAGTAGTGCGAGCCACCCCCAGGCAGTCGGCTGTAGGTGAGCGACGGATCGAAGTTGGGGAGCTCGAACGGCGATCGCGCGTCGTTGCCCTCACCGACGGGCGCGACGCCGAACTGGAAGCCCAGCGACCCGCTGTGGTGCGGGTGGACGTCGAGCTCGAGGAACGGGGGGGCCTGGGAGGCGTCGATCACGTAGCGAACCGCCACCGCGTTGGCGGTCTCGCCGCGTGCGAGCTCCTGGTTGCAGAAGAACTCACACGAAGGGGTCGGGGTCGCGTGGTCGATGAGCGTGACCCACGCGGTGTCCTGGAGGGCGTGGGAGGTGGTGACGGTCGCTGCGTAGCCGTTGCCCTCGTCGAGCCACCACACGTGTCCGCGGGTGTCGGTGGTCGACAGGGTGGAGGTGTGCACGGTGCTCAGCGCGAAGGTGTCCGCCTCGACCCAGGGCAGGTCGACTCGGAACACGCCGTGCACGCCCGCGCGACCCAGCCGCTCCCGCATGCGGGCGTAATAGGTCTGGCCCCTGGTCAGCAGCGCGTAGCAGGCGACGGCCCACTGGCCGTTCCGCGGCACGGACTCGCACTCCGCGCCCTCGGTCGTACGGAGCGCCGTGCCCTCGGGATCGGCGGGGGCTTCGAACAGCATCAGGTCGACGGGGCCGTCCACCGGGCGCCACGACATCACCTCGACCCACACCAGATGCGGGCCCGATCGCTCGGCGTCGAACCTCAGGTAGAGCTCGTCGTCGGCGCCGAACGTGTAGTTGAACGCGGCGTAGACATCGCCCGAAGGCGCGCGCTGCACGGCCTGGTCCGGTTGCGCACCGGTCGACGCGGGCGCGACGGTCAGCGTGTAGTGATGGGTGGACTCCGTGTGGCCCGTCCACGACTGGTCCTCGCCGACGTCGACGCGGACCCACAGCCCGCCCTCTGTCGCGCGCGTGAACGACTCCTGCGTGTTGCCGCTCGAGCAGCACCAACCGTTGCCGATCAGGTACCGGCCGCGGCCATCCCACATGTCGAGTCCGCCGCTCGCGACGTCCTGCGTCACGAGCGTGGCCTTGTAGGGGCCGCCCGAAGGGGTGGGGTAGCGAAGCCAGGTGCGCGCGCCGACCGGCGTCTCGAGATCGAGCGCGTTCCCGGCCTCCGCGTCGATGAAGTCCTCGTGGATGGAGAGCCGGAGCCGCTCGGCGCTCGCCGCGTGCGGGGTCACCATCGCGTAGTACCAGCCGGTGGTGGGGGCCTCGGTGATGCGACACAGCTTCTCGGTGGCGCCGCTCGAGCGGTCCTCGCACAGCACGGTGGCGCCGTTGGTGTCGAAGAGCAGCAGCTCGGCGCCGCCCTGGACGCGCACCGCGCGCGACGCGCCGGTCTCCAGGTAGAACGCCAGCGCGGAGACGCGGTCGCCGGGCACCGTGTGGTCGCAGAACAACCACTCTGAGCACCAGTCGTCGATCCCGGTGGGGAGCGCTGGCGTGGCGGCGTGCTCGATCGGGCGCGTGCTCTCGACCCACGGCGCGGTGAACGTGCCGTTGACCTCCTCGCCCGAGGAGAGGGTCGCTGCGAACGCGCCAGCGACGATCTCGCCGTCGAAGCGCGACAGCGTCACGGTGCCGTCCGACACGTCGATCGACGCGTCGCCGTCGGTGAGGAGGGTGCCGCCGTAGACGGTCATCGGCGCGGACCAGTCCGTCGCGCCCACGACGAGGGTGAGCGCCTCGATCGGGGCGCCGCTGGCGTCCGTGCGCTGGGCGCGGAGCACGACGGCCCCCGGTTCTTGTGGATCGGGGCCTACGACGACGACCTCGCCGAGTCGGCCCTCGAACGCGGTGGTCTTCCAGCGCCGCGCGCCACGGTCGCCGGTGAGCGCGAGCGTGCCGGGTGGGTTCGTGCGCACGTCGTCGAAGGTCGCGCGGATCGCGCCCCATCCTTCGCTCGGCGCGGGCTGGTGCACCATGGGCCCCTTGGGTCCCGGGTTCCCCTTCGAGAACACCGCGTAGCCCGCCGTCACCACGTCGAACGAGACGGGGGCGTCGTCTTCGGACTGGAACGTGAAGTGCGTTCCGTTGAAGCCGACATAGAGCTGTCGGGCGTCACCGACCGGCACGCCGTCCTCCAGCACGCCCTGCGCGATCGGGGTGACGTCGTCGCAAGTGGCGTCTTCGCACAGGGCCACCGTCCACACGGCCTGGTTGTCCTGGAGGCCCACCCACGCGAGGACGTGGTCCTCGAGCCCGGCGTCGCGCGCGACGTCGGCCGCCGCATACCAGACGCCGCCCAGGCGCGCTGTCGCCGCGTCCTCCCCGCGGCGGAGCGCTTCGACGCGCACGGTGGCGGCGAGCTCGTGGATTCCGCTGGCACCGCGGAGCGGAAGCATCCGCGTCGCGGCCTCGTCCGAGCTCAGGGCCAGCACCAGCGCGCCGTCCTGCTGACGGCGCACGACGTCGCCGAGCTGCCAGCGCGTCGCGTCGAGGTGCTCCACCGAGAAGTCGTCGTAGACCTGGCCGTTCACCTCGAAGGTGTGGACGCGCGCCTCGATGGCCGACTCCTGACCGGCGTCGCTGGTCGGGTACGCTTGCGCCCGCAGCTCGGCGAAGACGAAGTCGTCGGCGGAGAACCCCGTGACGTCGGACATGAAGACCGTCGCCACGCGACCATCGACGGCGAGCGAGAACGTCCCGACGCTCTCGTCGTACTCGATCTCGAGCTGCCTCGCGTCGCCGAGGTCGACCTGCTCCTCCCACGGGAAGATCCCGCCGTCGACCGGCAGCTCCTCGAACGTCTCGCAGTCGGCGTCGAGGCAGCGGTAGGCGTTGATGCCCGGCCACGGGAGCTGGCCTGCCCACGACTGGAGCTGCACCCGGATGTCGATCAGGTTCATCGAGGTGCCGCGATCGGCCTCGGGTTGGTAGCGCAGCCCGAGGTGGACGCGGGCGCCGCTGCCGAACGACGCGTAGTCCTCGACGCTGACCAGCGCGCGGACGTGGTCGATGCGTCCCGTGTCGCCCGTGCGCAGGTTGTTCACCACCCCGCCGATCCCCGCCGTCTCGGCGTAGACGTCGCGCGCCGCCATCACCAGGGCGCCGTCGACGATCTCGCGGCGCACCGTGTCGCCCTCGGCCCACCGCCACACCCCGTCGAGGGTCGAGCCGGTGAAGTCGTCGAGCAGCACGAGGTCTTCTGCGAGGCGACCGACCGTGGGCGGCTCGACGGTGTCCGTAGGGGACGGACACCCGGCGAGGACGACGAGGACGACAGCGGCGGATCGGAGCACGGGCTCTCCACGAGGCAGGCGCGCGGATTCTATCCCGAACCCGCCCCGAGTCGCGCGTCCACCCCCCGGCGCGCCGTGGTGGCGGACTCCATCGCCGCGACTGCCAGACCCGATTCTCCGGTCCTGACCGGGGATGGGCGCGGGCGGCGCGTCCCGCGGCGTGGGCCCGAGGGCTCGGGGATGTAGGCTGCGTCAGCGGAGGTCGACATGACGAGAGGCGGGGTGTTTCTGCTGTGGGGTCTGGTGGCGTGCGGAGCCCCTGTCGTGGATGAAGATGACGACGGCGTCCCCGCGACGAGCGACTGTGACGACGCGGACGCCGAGCTCGGTGGGCCGACCTCCTGGTACCCGGACGACGACGGCGACGGCTTCGGCGCGCCCGTCGGCATGGTGACCTCGTGCGCGCAGCCCGCAGGCTTCGTCGACGACAGCACCGACTGCAACGACGAGGACCCCACCTGGTTCCCTGGGCAGACCTGGTATCGGGACGCCGACGGCGACCGTTACGGCGACCCGGACGCATCCCACGTCTCGTGCGCGCCGCCCGCGGGACACGTCCTCGACGACACCGACTGCGACGACGACGATCCGCTCGCCTTCCCGGGGCAGGTCTGGTACCTCGACGAGGACGGCGACGGTCTCGGAGACGGCGCGGCCCCTGTCGTCGCGTGCCTGCCGCCCGCAGATCACGTCCTCGACGACTCCGACTGTGACGACACCGACCCGGCGACCGGCGCGATCGTGGTCTGGTACGCGGACGCGGACAGCGACGGCTACGGCGACGCCGACGTCCGGGTCGTGTCCTGTGACGCGCCCGAGGGCTACGTCCGCGACGACACCGACTGCGACGACGCCGACGCCGACGAGCGCCCGTTCCAGATCTGGTTCCCCGACGAGGACGGCGACACCTTCGGCACCCCGTTGGGCCTCGTGGTCGCCTGCGAGCGGCCCGAGGGCTTCGTCCTCGACAGCCGGGACTGCGACGACACGGATCCGAACCGGTTCCCGGGTCAGTCGTGGTACCCGGATCGCGACGGGGACGGCTTCGGCGACGACGTCACGCCCGTGATCCAGTGCCTGCAGCCGGCGGGCTACGCGAGCGTCTCCGGCGACTGCGACGACGACGACTCCGACGCCCATCCGGGCGCGGTGTGGTACCTCGACGCCGACGAAGACGGGCACGGCGACCCGGAGACCGCCTCCGTCCAGTGCGCGCGCCCCCCGGGCGCCGTCAGGTCGGGTGCGGACTGCGACGACGACGACCCGGAGCAACGCCCGGGCCAGGTCTGGTACGCCGACGTCGATTCCGACGGCTACGGAGACCCGAACAGCCTCCTCGTCCAGTGCGCGCGACCCGACGCCTACGTCCTCGACGCCACGGACTGCGACGACGACGACCCGGACGCCCTGCCAGGCCAGACGTGGTTCTACGACGGCGACGGCGACGGGTGGGGCATCGGCGCACCCACCGTCCAGTGCGCGCGCCTGTCCGACCACGCGACCCGCGCGGGGGACTGCGACGACGAGGACCCGGACGAGTTCCCGGGGGCCGTCTGGTACACGGACGCCGACCTGGACGGCTACGGTGATCCCGACGATTCGGTCGTCTCCTGCGTCCGGCCCGAGGGGCGCATCGCCAACGGCGACGACTGCGACGACACCGATCCGGCCCTGCACCCCGACGTGGTGTGGTACGCGGACGTCGATCAGGACGGCTTTGGCGACGACGCCAGTCAGGTGACCGGCTGCGTGCGGCCTCCGGGGCACGTCCTGGCGGGTGGGGACTGCGATGTCCTCGACCCCACCATTCATCCAGGCGCGCTCCACCGCTGCGACGGGCTCGACAACGACTGCGACGAGATCGTCGACGAGTGGCACGTCCCCGGAGACTACGACACGATCCAGGAGGCCCTCGAAGGCGTCCCCGAGGGCGACGTCGTCTGCGTCGGTCCGGGCACCTGGGTGGGCAATGTGGTGATCCCCGGGCGGGTCGTGCGGCTCGTCGGCGCCGAGGGAGCCGCGTCGACCGTCCTCGACGCGGCGGGAGCGGGCTCGGCGCTTCGCCTGACCGGCGGCAACGACGCGCGGACGCAGGTGACCGGCTTCACCCTGACCGGAGGCGTCGGTCACGACAGCGGGACGGGTGTGTGGGGCGGCGGGCTGCACGTCGCCTACGCGAGCGCGCGGCTCAGCGAGCTCGTGATCGAGGGCAACCACGCCACCTGGGGCGGGGGAGCCTCATTCTTCGAGGCGACCCCGGTGGTGCGCGACGTGATCGTGCGCGACAACACCGCGGTCGGTCGTGGCACCGGCGTCTTCGTCCATGGCGGCCACCCTCTGTTCCAGGGGTTTGTGTTCGAGGCCAACGCTGGCGCCGACTACGGCGCGGGGATCAACGTGTTTCAGGGCGCCCTCACCCTGGAAGACGGCTCGATCGCCGATAACGACACGCCTTATCTCGGTGCGGGCGCGTTCTTCTACCAGAGCCAGATCGCGCTACGCAGGGTGACGTTCTCGGAGAACGTCGCCGGCGGCACCGGCGCGGGCTTCTACAGTCAGGGCTCGACGGTTCACTTCGAGGACGGCGCGTTCCTGGGCAACGTGGCGTCGGACTCGGGCGGCGCGGCCTTTCATACCAGCTCCGGCAGCGTGGGCGGGCTGACCTTCCGCCGCGTCGCGTTCCGGGGCAACGCTGCCACCGGCGGATACGGCGGCGCCGTCATCACGGCTGCCGGGACGACGTTGCTCGAGAACGTCGTGTTCGCCGGCAACAGCGCCATCCGGGGCGGCGCCCTGCATGTCAGCAACAACAACACCACGGTGACGGTGCGTCACGGCTCCTTCGTCGGAAACGCGGCGTCGGCCTTGGGCGGCGTAGTTTATGTGGACAACGGGACCGTCTCGTTCACGAGCACCACCTTCGTCGGCAACGCCGCCAGCGCGGGCGGGATCACCTACGGCGGCACCAGCTACGCCTCCTATGACACCTGCCACAGCTACGAGAACGTCCCCGACGACCTCGCCGGCACGGTCAACCCAACGGCCGGCGCTCCGGCGGACCTCGGGGAGCCCGGCTTCGTGGACTGGGACGTGGTGACCCCGGAGGCGTCCGATCTGCACCTGCTGCCAGACTCGCCGCTGAGGGGCGCCGCGGCGAGCGGGACGAACCCCGACGGCAGCGCCGCGGACATCGGCGCCTACGGCGGTCCGGACGCGGACTTCACCTACTACTGCGACAACCCGACGATCTACGCGGACACCTACGACCTCGACACCTGCCCGATTTGACGCGTCGAGGGCGCCCGCGACGTGCTGATCACAGCGGCGTCGTCAGCGACGGGTCGCTGTAGTTCACGGTGTGGACGAACGTGTGCGCCGCGTCGTTCTCGGGGTCGACGCCGTCCCGCGCCCCAAACCGCCCTGAGGCCGCGAGCGTCGAGGTGACCACGGCGTCCATGTTGTAGGGCGGCTCCAGGTTGTTCAGGTTGAGGACGTGGACGGGCGCGCTGCACGTGAACGTGCCGTCGTCGCTCCACGCGCACGCGTTCGTCCCTGGGACGTTCGTGGCCTGCACGGCGAGGGCGAACTCCTCGAGGCTGGTGGACACGGACTGGATTATCGCGGTCTCGGAGTCGCCGATGAAGTCCAACGGCTACCCGCCAACCAGGTAGTCCCGGAGCCGAAGTCGCCGCGTGCGGAGGTAGAGCTCCACGGTCGAGCCGGGCCACAGCGTGGTGATCCGGCCGGTGCGGGACTGATACCAGCTCTGGCAGCCGCCGGTCGCCCACACCGTCCGCGCCAGGCGGCGCTGCACCGCGTCGTTGAAGCGCGCCTGCACCTCGGGCCGCACCTCCAGCGTGGCGATGCCCTCGCGGTGGAGCGTGCGCACCGCGTCGAGCACGTAGGCGACCTGCGCCTCGATCACGAACACGATCGAGTTGTGGCCAAGTCCGGCGTTGGGTCCGACGAGCAAGAACAGGTTCGGGAAGCCCGTCATCGCGGTGCCGAGGTACGCCTCGGGGCCGTCGGCCCACGCCGACGCGAGGTCGGCGCCGTCGCGCCCGCGGATCGGGAACGGGACGGGCAGATCGGCGGCCTGGAAGCCGGTGCACAGCACGAGCACGTCGAGATCGCGGTGCCCTTCGGCGGTGCGCACGCCGCGGGGCGTGATCGCCTCGATCGGCGCGGTCACCAGCGTCACGTCGTCTCGTTGGAGCGCCGGGTAGTAGTCGCTCGACAGCAGCACCCGCTTGCACCCGATCGTGTAGTCCGGGGTGAGCCGCGCGCGCAGCGCCGGATCGGGGACGCTGCGCGCCAGGAAGCGCCGGGTCAGGCGCTGTGGGAGCCCCATCAGCCACGGGAAGCGCCCGAACAGGGGCCACCGCCCCTCGTGACGCCAGTACAGCGCGGCCCGATGCAGGCGCTGAAGCCACGGCAAGGCCGCGTAGAGCCGCTGCTCGGCGGGCCCGATCGCGCGGTCGGGCCGCGGGATGATCCACGGCGGCGTGCGCTGGAACACGTCGAGTCGACCGACCCGGGGCGCGAGCGCGGGGACCACCTGCACCGCGCTCGCCCCGGTGCCGAGGACGCCGACCGCCTTGCCGTCGAGCGCTGCGCTGTGGTCCCACCGCGCGGTGTGGAACACCGGCCCTTCGAACGTGTCCAGCCCGGGCAGGTCGGGCACGGCGGGGACGCTCAGTCCGCCCGTCGCACCGACCAACACGCGCGCCCGCACCGTCTCCCCGCTCGACAGCGTGAGGGTCCAGCCCGCGTCCTCGAACGTGGCCGAGGCGACGGACGTGCCGAGGCGCAGGTGCGAGCGCAGCCCGTAGCGCGCGACGCAGTGCTCGAGGTAGGCGAGGATCTCGGGCTGCCGCCCGTACAGGTGGGACCACCTCGGGTTCGGCTCGAACGAGAACGAGTAGAGCGGCGACGGGATGTCGCACGCCGCCCCCGGGTAGGTGTTCACCCGCCACGTCCCGCCGACGCCCTCCTCGCGCTCGTAGATCGTGAAGTCCCCGAAGCCGGCCTGCTT
Organism: uncultured Enterobacteriaceae bacterium; assembly: GCA_964419905.1. Classification (GTDB taxonomy): domain Bacteria; phylum Myxococcota_A; class UBA796; order UBA796; genus JAFDJI01. The sequence continues at coordinate 12,908 of CAYQSE010000049.1, read as the reverse complement.
CAGGCGGATGCCCATGGCCAGGCCACCGAAGCCCGCGCCGACGATCGCGACGTCCACTCTCCCTCCCCGCGGAACCGAACCCTAACGCTCGTCGAGCACGGTGGTGCGCCCCGGGCCCGACGCGCGGTGAATCGTGCGTTCGAGGCGCTCGAATCTCGGCGCGATGTGACGAAGGGGGGCTATGCACCTCGCCTGGGAGTCCCCCCGATGCGTGCGAACACCCTCCTCTCTGGTCTCGCGCTGCTCGCGACGACGGCGTGTGACCCGCGCGAGGTCGCGTGGCCGCTCGCCGCGACCGAGCACTGCGGCGCGATCGGAGCCAGCGAGACGTGGAGCCCGGCGGACAACCCGCACATCTTGACCTGCCCGGTGGCGGTGAATGGGGGCGTGCTCACGGTGCGCGCGGGGACGATCGTTCGCGCCGAGGCCGGATCGGCGCTGCGTATCGGTCACGGCGGGCCCGGTGCGCTCGTCGTCGAGGGGGAACCCGACGACCCCGTCTACTTCGTCGGCCACGAGGAGGTCCACGCCGGCCACTGGGACGGCATCGAGGTGTACGGCGGCGCCGCGGCGTCGATCGTCCACGCGCACATCCGCCACGCGGGCGCGCGAGGGGAGGGGGGGCACGGCGCGGCGCTCTACGTCGAGGACAGCGTGGTCCACGTCGCGAACGTGAGCATCCACGCCGCCGACACCTACGCGTTCCGTCTGGTCGGCACGGGTCGCCTGGACGCCGAGAGCCACGGGATGACGATCAGCGCGACCCCCCGGTACACCCGCGTCGCCCTCGGGGTGGTGCACACGCTCCCGCTGACGACGATCGAGACGGACGGCTGGTCCGAGCCCGTGGTCGACGTCGACGGCGGGACGCTGACGCACGACGCCACGTGGGGCACGTTCGGCTCCACCGACTGGCCATGGTGGGGGGGCTACTACCGGATCTTCGGTGACCTCGACGTCGCCGGCGCGGACGGACAGCCCGCCCGCCTGACGCTGGAGGCTGGCGTTCGGCTGGTGTTCGACGAGGGCGCGCGCTTCGACGTCGGACGCGCGGGCCCCGGCGCGCTCTCGGCGCTCGGCGACGACGACGCGCAGGTCCACCTCCGCGCGGCACCCGACCCCTACCCGGGCTCCTACCCCGCACCCGGCGAGGACGTCTGGCACGGGCTGCGCATCCACCCCGACACCGAGGCGACCCGCTCCGTGCTGGTGCGCGTCGAGGTCGCGTGGGCTGGACGCGGCGACAGCGTCCTTCCGCCCGCGGCCGTCCACGTGCTGGGCGCGTCCCCGATCCTCGATCGCCTGTTCATCCAGCAGACCACCGCGTGTGGCCTGTACACCGACGCGCTCGCCGACCCCGACGTCGCGGAGCTTTGGTACATCGACAGCTTCGGCGAACCGACGTGCACCGAGCAGCCGCTGGAGGCGCGATGACCCCCCGAGCCCCGATCGCCCTCGCGGCGGCGCTGTGTGTCGCCTGCGCGCCGGGCCACGTCCTCGTCGGCGACGACGTGCGGAAGGTCGCCGATCACGACCGCCTCGTCGAGCTGGGGCTGTTCGCGTGGCCCGACTCGCTGATCGGCTTCACCGAGCACCCCAGCGGGGAGGCGTTCGGCTTCGCGTTCGGCACCGACGGCGACGTGATGCGCGCGACGTTCAGCGCGGACGGCGCCGAGATCCTCGACGCGATCCGCCAGCCGATCACGGGGCCGGACCCGGCGCCCGCCGGATGGTTCGGGAGCGGGGGCCCGATCTACCACGACCCGGGCACCGACCTGCTCCTGATGGTCACCCACCACGAGGGGCCCGACGTCACGCTGCGGATGGCCCGCTCCGACGACTGGGGCGCGACGTGGACCGATCTCGGCATGATCATCGATCACGAAGGTCAGGACATGCGCGTCCGGTACATGGGGAACGGCGGGTTCATCCTTCACGAGGATCAGGGGCGTACCTACCTCTACGTCTACCACGGGGACGGCCTCGCGGACGGGTCGCGCACGCAGACCTCGGTGTCCCGCGCGCCGCTCGACGACGTGATCGCGGCAGCCCTCGCGCACGAGACGCCGACGTTTCGCAAGTGGAACGGCGTGGACTGGTCGCAGCCCGGTCTCGGCGGGCGCTCGGTCGACCTGATGGCGGACATGGGCGTCTACGGCGTCGTGGGCGACCTCGACCCGTACTTCATGCCGGCCCTCGGGAGGTACGTCGCGTTCTACCCGTCGCAGATCGACGGCTCGCGGTACCCGCCCACCTGGAACGTGCTCGTCTCGACCAGCGAGGACGCGCTCACCTGGACGCCCGCGGTGAAGCTCTACCCGGACGACCTCGTCGGCGGGGACCCGATCTACACCGGCGTCCGGGCGCACAACCGCGTCATCACCGACGCGGAGCCGCTGCTCTACCGGCTGTGGTGCACCGACGACGACGATCGGTGGGGCTCGAGCACCCTCGAACAGGTGCGGATCCGAGTGGTTCGCGAACGGTAGGAGCCCGTCGCGCAGAGCGCGCGGGGGCCAGGTTCGTCCTGGTTCAGCGGCGGGGGGCCTGCGCCGTGACGAGCTGAGCGAGCAGGTTGTCGCGGGGGATGAGCGTGACCTTCGCGTCGCTGTCGCCGATCCGCTGCACCTCGAGCACGTCGAACAGGGCCTTGCTGACCTCGGGGTCGGCCGCGACCTTGCGCAGCGCGTCGCCGACGATGCGCGGCCGGATCGCCGCCGCCTTGGCGAACTCGACCGCCGCCTTGCGCTCGGCCGTGCTCTTGATCAGGCCCACCTGGTTCGCCCCGTCCTGACGGATCGCCCCGGTGACCTGCCGCAGCCGGTTCACGACCTTCTCCTCGATCTGCCGGATCATGTCGCGGTCGCGGAAGTGCACCTTGCGGATGTACACGCTGCCCAGCTTGTAGCCCCACTCGTGCGACTTCGGCGAGACCTCCTCGCGCACGGTCTGGCTCATCTGGTGCCGCGTCTGGAGCATGTCGGCGAGCTTCATGTTCGACAGGCAGCGCACGGTCGTGCTCGACACGTTCGCCGACAGCGACCCGCGCGGATCGGTGTTCTTGAACAGGTAGGCCACCGGCTCCGAGATGAACATCTCGTACCAGATGCCGATGCCCATCGGAGCGCCTTCTTCGGAGTTCACCGGCTGCGACCGGAGGTACTCCTGGTCCATGCGCATGTCGAGGACGTAGCACTTGCCGAGCAGGTGCACGATCGGGGCCCGCAGGCCGATGTGCAGGGGCAGGAAGTAGAACCCCGCCTCGTCGAGCGTGCCCAGCACGCGCCCGAACAGTACATAGACGTGGCAGGTGCCCTCCTGGACGATGGTGTACAGGCCGAACAGCCGGCAGAACCCGAGCGCGATCGGGATGCCGATCAGCCACCCGAAGAACGCGAAGACCGCGGTGACGAGGAAGCTCGACGTGAACATCAGGGCCTCCATCACAGCACCTCCATGATGACGTCTTTGACCCGCTGGTAGAGCGAGAGCCGCGTCGTGCGCACGTAGGCGTCGAGGGCGCCGCCGCCGTACCCCTTGAGCGCCGAGAGCTGCTCGGCGAGCGCGAGCAGGGGCTCGACCTCGGCTTGCGCCATGAGCGTCTCGATCTCCACCGCGCGCTTGGACTGGACGACCTTCTGGTCGGCGGCGGCCTGCGCGAGGCTCACCTCGGACGACACGTGGTTGTGGGCGGTGTTGATCGCGGCGAGGGCCGACTCGACCTCGGGCGGCGGGTCGATCTCGGTGATCAGCGAGACGTCGAGCACGATCCCGTAGCGGGCCGCCGAGGTGCGGCACTCGCGGTCCATGTGCTCGTTGAGATCGCGCAGGTTCTTGCGCAGGTCGTTGATCGACACGCCCGAGATGATCTGGTCCTCCTCGAGGGCGGTCGCGTTGGAGGCCGCCTCGGGCGCCTCGAAGCTGGCGATGCGCTCACGCAGCACCGACACGAAGTACCCCATGACGTGCGCGATCGGGCTCTTCACCCCGAACAGGTACGCGTACAGGTTCTGCTCGGACACCCGGAACCGGATCTGGCCGCGCAGGCCCGTGTTGAGCTGGTCCTTGCCGACGGCCTCGAGCGTGCGTCCGTGATCGTTGGCCGCGGGCTCCTCGGGGTCGAACGCCATCGAGGCCGTGGCGGTCGAGATGTTGACCTTGTGCACGCGCTCCCACGGCCAGCGGATGTACGGCCCGCCGGGCGGAATGACGCGAAGCTGCGGGTAGGTGTAGCGCTCCCGCTCCTCGGGGCGCAGGCCCTCGGCGATCGGCATGTCGAGCGTCGTCTGCCCCGCGATGCGCTGGGCGCGGCCGAACACGGTCTTCACGGCCCGCTCGTTCTGATCGACGGTGTAGATACTGAACATCACGCGAACGACGAGCCATGCGACGAATCCGGCGAGGCCGCCGAGCACGAACCCCAACAACTGACCCATCCGCGCCTCCGGTGTGCGAGCGAACGGACCCTACCAGAGGTCGGTATGGGGATACCGCCCGGATTCACGGCACCAGCGCGAGCCGGCTGTACCGCAGCTCCGCGGGGTCGAGGCGCGCGCTCGGCGCCTGCCCCGCCGTGGTCGACAGGGTGCCCGGGTTGGCCGCGCCCGTCGTTCCAAGCGCGCAGTCCGAGCAGGAGGGATCACCTCCCGGCCTGGACCCGCCGCGCCCGACTCGCGGTATCCTCGCGCGATGCAGTTCCTCTGTGCCCACTGTCACTCACCCCTGCCCGACAACGCGCGCGCCTGCGACCGGTGCGGGGCGCCTGCCCACAGCGCAGGGCTCGGTGGCCGCGCCGCCCCGGAGGGGTACGCGCGCTACGAAGACCCCTGGCGGGGTCTCGTCACCGTCCGTCCCGCCGACTGGCGCGTGTTGTACCCGCAGAAGACGTCGGTGTGCTTCGCGAGCCCGACCGAGGACGCGTGGATCGACCTGATGACGCTGCCGCCCAACCCGGTCGTCGACGCCACCCAGCAAGCGCGCCTCCTCCTCGCCGTGTGGCCCGACATCGAGATCCAGACCGCCGGAGCCACGCGGGAGCATGCGGCGCTCGCGTTCAGGACGCCGCAGCTCGAGGGGCGGGTGCTCGTGCGGCTGTCGCCCTCGGGCTGCGTCGCCATCCTCGGCCGCGGCGCGCCCGGCGTCGACGTCGAGGCGCCGATGCGCCGCCTGGTCGACGCCCTCGGCCCGCGCGCGCCGATCCCGCGCGAGGCCTTCGTCGGCCCCGAGCAGTCGTTCCGCTTGCAGCGCCCCCCGGGCTGGCACGTCGCCGCCACCATCGTCGACCCGGGCGGCTTCCGCCAGCCGATCTGTCGGGTCTTCGCCGACCCGTCGGGCCAGGCCCTCCTCGCGTGCGAGCCCGAGTTCCAGATGTTCGCGGACGTGCCGGACGCACCGGCAGAGGGTGGCTTCTTCGCGACGCTGGGTCGCTGGGCGCAGCACGCGGCGGTCCCGCTCGGGCACGTAGCGATGCCGTTCGCCGGCCTCCGCCCGATGATCGAGCGGCACTTCCTGCCGAAGATCCGCAAGGCGCTGCCGGGCGTCGAGGTCGTCGCGCTCGATGATCGCGGCGACAACGCCGATCTCCGCGTCGTCTACCCGAACGGGGCGATCTGCGTGTTCCGCTTCCAGGGCTCCCGGACGCCACACGCGATGGCCCAGAACGCGTGGTCGGGCGGCATCGCGTCGTGGTACCAGGCACCCGCCGAGGTCTTCGACGCCTTCGAGCCGATCTTCCGCGGCATCGCCGACAGCGTCGAGATGAACCCCGCGTGGCGCGCGCAGGAGCAGCGGCGCCAGCAGGTGCGTTCGCAGATGATCGCGGAGAATGCGCGGGTGCAGATGCAGATGTCGCAGCGCCAGCACCAGCACAACATGCAGATGCTCCACAGCCAGTTCGCGGCGGGGCAGGCGGCGCACGAGACCCGGCAGGAGATCGCCGACCTGCAGATGCAGGGCTGGAGCGCCCAGCAGGCGTCCTTCGACGCCTCCCACAACCAGGTGATCGACAGCATCCGCGAGGTCAGTCACTACCACGCGCCCGATCTCCCCGGCGGCCCGGCGATCGTCGAGGCGAGCTCGCACTTCCAGCACGTCTGGAGCGACACCTCGGGCAACCTGTTCGGGGGGGACGGGACGCTCGACGTCCCGGCGGACTGGAGCCAGCTCGCGCCGTGGAAGCGATAGGACGGTCCTACAGACCAGCCCGCGCTGTTCGCGGTGCGCTTCGGAGGGTCACGGTGGTCACTCTACACGCAGCTGCGAAGCATCGGCGGTGGCTCGTCTACGCCGCCCTCCTCCTCGTCGTGCCCGCCGCGCGCGCGACCATGGGAGGGCCGCAGACGCTCGAGGTCCTGGGCTTCCAGTCGGACGAGGCGAGGGTCTACCTGCTGCGGCATGCCCACGACCAGTCGGGCGACCCGCCGCGGCTGCTCTATTACCGCCTGGACGACGCGCCGCCCGAGCAGGCGCCCGACCAACCGGTCGTGGTCCAGAGCTGGTACGAGGGCGATCTGCGCGCCGTCCACGACGCGCTCCCGGGCCGCCTCGCCGGTCTGAGCGCGCGCCTCGTGCCGCTCGAGCGCCGCGAGCTCGTAGACCTCGCGCTCACCGTGACGTGGCGGGGCAGGGACATCTGCCCCCAGCAGAAGGAACAGACCCGCGCGGCCGATCGGGAGGCCGTCCTCGCGCACGCCGAGCGCGCTGGAGGGTTCCTGGCCGATCCCGAGGATCCGGGGTCCGCCCTGGTCTCCGTGTGTGACCGGGTGGACGTGGCGGTGCGCTGGGAGGGCCAGGAGGCGGCGACGACGCTGCACACCTGGGGCGGCGTCGAGGTGGTGGGCCTGTGGCGGGTGCCGGAACGGCCAGAGGCGCTGGTGGTGCTCCAGCACACCGGCGTGACCTACGAGGTGGGCTACGCCGCGCAGGTTCCGCTGCTGCTGGCCCCCGGCGCTGCGCCGCTCCCGGAGCCCGCACCGCCAACCTCGAACGTGCCCAGGCCCAGCGGAGGCTGCCTCGGACAGCCGGGCCAAGTCGCCGACAGGTAGGAGCCCGTAGCGGGCGGGGGTGTTACCCAGCCCAATACCGGGCCCAAGACCCGGCCCCGTCGGGGGGCGGCGGGGGCGAGCCCCCCGCGCGGCCGCGATAAAACCATGCAGGGCGCCGAAACGCGCAGTACTGTCGACGCCTACGCAGGTGAATCGCATGGCTGATGTTCGCAGGTTGATCAAGAAGTGGGAGAAGCGCGCCCAGCGCAACGGCACCCCTTCTGGGGCGCCGTCCCCTGGCGGGCTCTCCGATTCGCTTGCCGACCCGCTGGTCGACCCGTTGGCCGCCAGCGCGCCCGCGGCCGAGGCGAAGGCGAGCGCGCCCGACGCGAAGGCGAGCGCGCCCGGCATCGTCGACTTCACCCCCGACGAGAAGGACGCCATCGCGGGGGGCGCGTCCGTCCAGGACGTCGCCCGGAACCGCGAGCAGGAGGCGCAGCGCCGGATCGACGAGGTCGAAGCGCTCGCCCCGGGCGAGTATCTGCCCGAGGAGAAGGAGCAGATCGCGCAGGGCTCGTCGCCCGAGAAGGTCGTCGACGCGCGCCCGACGAAGACCTCCGACGAGAAGCGCTGATCGCCACGGGTCTCGCGCCGAGGGGGGCTGACTGCGCCTGCATGAGCCGCGACCCTTCTCCCAGGCCGCCGTCTGGTCGATGAATCGGGGGTACTACGAGGCGAAGGGCCCGACGGCTTGGGGTCGGGTCCCTCACTACGTCACGACCAGCGCGTGGCACGCCCGCGCACTCGCCCAGTTGATCGCGGCGTGGTCCCGGGATCTGGGGGGCGCCCCGCTGACGGTGCTGGAGGTCGGCGGTGGCACGGGGCGGATGGCGTTCCGGCTGTTGCGCGCGCTCGAGCGGTGGATGCCCGAGTCGTCGTGGGACTACCTGCACACCGACCTGGCCGAGGCCAACGTGCGCGCGGTGGCGGCGCATCCGGCGCTCCAGCCGTGGCGCGACGCGGGGCGACTCGGAACGCAGCGTTGGGACCTCGAGCGCGACGCGCCCCCGGTGCCGCCGGGGCGTGCGACGGTGGTGGTGGGCAACTACCTGCTCGACAGCATCGGCCAGGATCTCTACGAGGTCACCGACGAGGGGCTGTTCGAGCTGTGGGCCGCCGTGGACGTCCCCGACGACGCGCCACCCGCCCTCGCGGCCGCTGAGCTGTCCTGGAGCCGCCACCCGCCGCGTCCGGGTCGCTGGAGCGGCCTCCTCGAACACTACGCGGAGCGCGTCCGGGGGCTGGTCAGCCTGCCCACGATCGGCATGGGGATGGTCGAGCGCATCCTGCGCGTCGCCCCCGAGGCGCTGTTCTTGTTCTCCGACAAGGGGCCCCATCGGATGGAGGATCTGGGGGCTACCGGCCACGGGGCGCTGGAGGCCCACGGCAGTGTGTCCATGGCGGTGAACTTCCACGCGGTCGCGTGGTGGTGCGAGGGACTCGGCGGAACCCCGCTGCTGGCCGACCACGAGGGGCAGGGCCTGAACCTCGTGGGCTCGGTGCACGGCCGGCCGTCGCCGGCGCTTCGACGCGCCTTCGACCTGTGGTCCGAGCTGGACACCGGCTCGTTCCAGGCGCTGCGGCAGATCGTCCACGCGCCCGGCGTGGCGTGGACGCGTCGCCAGCTCCTGGCGTGGCTGCGCCTGACGGGGCACGAGCCGGACACCCTGCTCCTGGTGGCGCCCCAGGTCGAGCGCCTGTGGCTCGACGGCGCGCTGGAACGCGACGCGCTGTGTACGATCCTCGAGCAGGTCGAGGCCGCCACCTTCGACCACACCGGCCCGCTCGATCGCGTCTTGGGCCAGCTCTGGTATCGCCTGGATGATTGGGATCGCGCCGTAGGGCACCTCGGGCGCGCGCTCGAGGCCGAGCCGGGCCACGCACCCACCTGGAGCGCCCTCGGTGCCTGCTTCTTCGCGCTCCGTCAGCCCGACCTCGCCGCCGAGGCCGTGCAGGAGGCGCTTCGCCTCGACCCGGACCTCCGCACGGGCCTGCTCCTCCAGGAGCGCATCGCGCATTCCAGGTGAGGCCATCGTCGCCCGGGTCGCAGGGTCGGGCGTTGTGGACGCTGCAGTGGGTGGCTTTGCGATTCGTGCACGAAGTGGCTGCAGAACGGGCACAGGTTGGATAAGCTGGCGCTGTAACGACCAATCCTCGGTCCAAGGCAGGTGCATCATGGGCGTGAAGAGCTTCTTCCAGAAGTTGGGTGGCAAGAGCAAGAAGTCGAAGACTGCCAACGCTCCCACAGGCGAGACCAACGATTTCGGCAGCAACGCCCTGGCGCAGAGCGGCCTCGGCGGGGTGGAGGCCACGGGCTCGGGGGCGACCACCCTCGGTCTCGCCGGTCTGGCGGCGCCCGCCCCGGGGATCAACAAGGTCAAGGGCAAGAAGCACGTCACCGACAAGGAGGTCCTCAACGGCGGATCCGCCCACCAGGTGACCAAGCTCACGACCATCGAAACCCTCGGCACCACCGGCAAGAACACGGGCTACTTCAAGGCCGATCCGAAGCGGGAAGACTCCGACGTCGGTCGTGCCGGCGGCGTCGGCCAGAAGAAGGGCGACTCCCACATGGCCGCCCGGGCGGTCGCGAGCAGTCGCCTCGACCAGGCCCTCGGCACGAACGTCCTGACCCAAGACATGTTCGCGCGCGTCGGCGGCAAGGACGGCGTGGTCTCCGCTCAGGCCGAAGGCGACGCGGTGAGCAAGCAGACCCTCCAAGAGGTCGACAAGGACACCTACGACGCCTACTTCGAAATGATGGGTGCCGCCGCGGTCAAGGAAGAGAACGGCAGGTACTACCGCATCGGCGACCCGACCGCGCTCGACGTCGACCTGAAGGATCCGAACATCCAGAAGGGCCTGTCGGACCTCGCGGTCATGGACTACCTCACCGGCCAGCTCGATCGGCACTCGGGCAACATCTTCATCGACAAGGACAGCGGACAGGTCACCGGCATCGACAACGACATGGCGTTCGGCACCACGGACCTCGACGAGGTGGTGGCGAAGAGCGTGAACGAGGGCCTGCCGACCCAGATCGACAAGGGCACGGCCGAGGCCATCCTGGCCATGGACGTCAAGGCCTTCATGGGCCTGCTGGGCGGCGAGAAGGGCGATCTCGGCTTCCTCACCGAGGACGAGAAGGCCGGCGCGAAGAAGCGCTTCATCATGCTGCAGGCCTACTGCAGCCTCCTGCAGATGTCCGGCGGCCTCGTCGAGACCTGGGACGACAACTCGTATGAAGCGGGCATGGACGGCTACGACGACTACCTGGAGCGGAGCGAGAGCGGTCTGGCGACCGAGCGTGCGCCCAACTACCTGCAGCGCTTGAAGCGCGGGCAGGAGCGGGCGGGCGGCACGCACTGACGGCCGAGGGCGTGGCGGATCACGCACGGGGGTGAGCGCTACGTCGTCGTGGGGGGTGGGCGGTCATGCCGCTCATCGCCACGGCACGTCGACCGGCATCGCGTCGAGGCGGCGTGGCGCTCCGCCGGCGTCGGGCTGGAACCAGATCTCGACCGTGCCCGAGAACCGCCGCCCGCGCGGCACCGGGAAGATGCTCTGCAGGTAGAACCGATGGGACGGATCGGCAGACCACCCGACCCGCTCCAGCGTGCCGGCGCCGACGGCCTCTGGCTCCCACGGGACGAGATCCGCGTCGAGCAACCTCACCCACACCCACCCCGGCTCCCGTGGGTTCACCCGCGCGCGGACCTCTATCAGCCCGGGCCCCATGCCGTTGACCTCGGCGGGCGGCCCCTCCTGTAGGGGTTCGCCGTTCGGCAGACGGTGCGGGATGAACCCGCCGGTCGTGGCGACGGCGGCCTCGCGGCGCAGCGCGTCGAGCAGCGGCAACTTGTAGACCAGGGTGCTCACGGTCTGGCCGCGGTCGCCGGTGGGCTCGGCCTCGTAGATGTCGAACGCGACGTGCTCGCCCTCGATCGCGAGCGCCGTCCCGAGCCAGCCGGTCCACGGCGGCGAGAGGACGAAGGCGTGCAGGCGGATGTCGTCGACGCCGGGCGTCGCGCGCGAGACGAGCGGGCTCGACGCCCACGCGCTCCCGTCCGGCCAGGGGGTGAACCGAAGGGCCACCCGCACGATGCTGGTGCGGCGGTCGCGGAACCCGTGCCACGGCACCGCGCGCTCCTGCCCCTTCTCGTGCCGTTCGAACGCGAGCAGCGCGCCGTCCCACAGCGTCATGCGCCACCGGGGGTCCGCGGCGAGGTGCGCCCGCAGCCCCTTCGCCTCGTCGGCGTCGATCTCGGCCACGACCGAGGTGTCCACGACGAGCGTGAACGTCGTCACCACGCGCGCGAGCCGCTCGAGGTCGAGCGCGCTGGTCCCGCCGGTCAGCGGCGGCAGCGCGACCTGGGCGGCGTACGGCGACTGCGTGTGCGCGGGGCGCACCGGAGGCGCCCCTTCCTGGGGCACCGACGGCAGGCGTGGGTTCGCGAAGGCGAGCCACGGCGCGAGCAGGACGAGCGTGAACATGCGTTGGCCCCCACAGAGCTTACACGCTGCGCGGAGGTGCACGCCGCGAACCGCCCTCTTGCTCGGGCGCGATCCACCTTGCCGGGCCCGGTGTCGGCGGAGCCCGACGTGTCGGTGGCGTCCGACGCGTCAGTGGCTGCAGGCGATCGGGTGTCTTGGTTCAGTCCCAGTCGGGCGCGATGGGCGGATCGATCAGCCGCTCGCCCCGCGCCAGTCCGAAGATCCGCGCCATCTCGTCCTCGGACAGCGCGAAGTCGAACACCTCCAGGTTCGCCTGGCGGTGCCGGGCGCTCGACGCCTTCGGGATGGCGGCGACGCCTTCTTGCTGGATCAGCCACCGCAGGGTGATCTGGGCCGGGGTCTTGCCATGGACCTGGCCGATGGCCTGCAGGGTCGGGTCGCGCAGGACGCGGCCTCGGGCCAGCGGCGAGTAGGCGGTGACGGCGATGTCGTGGGCGCGGGCGAAGGCGATCACCGGCGCGACCGAGAGGAAGGGGTGGTACTCGACCTGGTTGCAGGCGATGGGGGCGACCTCGAGGGACTGCTTCATCAGCGCGACGTTGAAGTTGCTGACCCCGACGTGCCTCACCTTGCCCGCCTCCACCAGCGCGAGCATCCCCGCGAGGGAGGGACGCGGATCCTGTCCGGCGGGCCAGTGGATCAGCAGCAGGTCGACGTAGTCGGTGCCCAGGCGGCGCAGGCTCGCCTCGCCGGCGGCCTTGGCCTGCTCCCGGCCGAGATCCTCGTACCAGACCTTGGTGGTGAGGAAGACCTCGTCGCGGGGCACGCCGCTGTCCGCGAGCGCGCGGCCCACCTCGACCTCGTTGCCGTAGAGCGCAGCGGTGTCGAGGTGGCGGTAGCCCTCCGACAGGCCGTCGCGCACGGCCTCGTAGGCCTCGTTGCCCTGCATCTGCCAGGTGCCGAGCCCGATGACGGGGATGTGCGCGCCGCGCGCTTCGATCATGTCCATGTGTCCTCCAGGCCCAGTGGCGTATCCGGATGGACGGGAGCGGCACACGGCCTCTGCCCCTGCCCGTTCACCTCCCCACGGGTTCCGGATCCATCAGACCGTCGACCGATGGCTGGATGATGACCACAGACGTGTCGATCCGGTCAGGCCCGTGAGCGCCTTGACGGGACGCCTGCTCGCATCAGGCTCGCCAACCGTCCGTACCGGCCCGAAGCGCCCGAGTTCCACCACAGAGGATCACCAAGGTCCACAGAGGTCAGCGGGTCGGATCTCTGTAGACGAGGCACTTGATCTTGAAGGCTCGTGGGCAAGTCGCGCTCCGACAAGGCAACGAGGACCGCGACGTCGATGACGCTACTCGAGGACAGGGCGTTGGAGGTCTGACCCAGGCGCCCATGCCA
>CAYQSE010000048.1:0-29944 GCA_964419905.1 uncultured Enterobacteriaceae bacterium | reverse complement strand
GGTCGGGCTGGTCGAACGACTTTCTAACTGCCTGGCGATGCTGAGCGAGGAGGAGGTGGCCTGGGCGCGGCGGGGGTTGACGCCGGCCGTCGATCGGTCTAGATTTTTGTAGAGGTGACTCATGGCCGCTCATCAGGTCCAGATCTCCGCGATCGTCTCGGAGGAGACGCGCGCCCTGCTCGACGAGGCCACCGAGGCGCGCGGGCTGAAGAAGGGGCATGTGATCGAGGAGGCGCTGCTCCACTACCTGCACGCGCTGCGCGAGCTGCCGAGCGACGTCATCATACCCAGTCGGCTCGTGCTGACCGAGGTCTCGGGGCGTGAGGTGGTCGATCGGGTGCTCCATCCCCGCGAGCCGACTGACGCCATGAAGGCCCTCATGTCCGGCGAGGACGGGGACGATGTCCCGGCCTGACGACCTCGTGGTCAGGCCGCTAGAACCGTCCGATGACCGCTCGGCGTTCCGCTCCGGCAACATCGACCTCGACCGCTTCTTCCAGCGCTACGCCGGGCAGAACCAGTTTCGGCACCATATCGGGACCACCTGGGTCGCGGTTACGGAAGCGCGCATCCTCGGGTTCGCGACCATCAGCGCGGCGCACCTCGAGGTGGGAGAGCTGCCCGAAGCGCTGCGCCGGAAGCTGCCGGCGTACCCGTTGCCCGTGTTGCGTCTCGCCCGGCTGGCGGTGGCGGAGGAGGCGAAGGGCCTGGGGATTGGCCGCGAGTTGCTCCGAGCCGTCTTCACCCTCGCTTGGCGCATGGCCGACGACTTCGGCTGCGTCGGCGTCGTGGTGGACGCGAAGCTGGACGCGGTGGGCTTCTACGAGCGCCTGGGCTTCAGCACGCTCGGACACGGCAAGGGTGGCCTGGGAGATCGCCCAGAGCCGACGGCGATGTTCCTGGAGCTTGGGGCGATTCCGAGGCCGAGGCCACCGTGACCTTGGTTCGGGCGCTGCATCGGATGCCCGTTCGGCGCGACTACAGGTCGGCCGGCCTGGGCGTAGCGGACACGGCCGCGCTCGTGACCCACCTGTGCGCCATCGTCGCGCGGGCCGCAGGCTGACAGCAGTTCGAACTCCCAGAACGGACAAAGCCCCTCGGTAACCAGCGGTTCCCGAGGGGCCGTCCAAGATGGTCGGGGCGACTGGATTCGAACCAGCGACCACCAGACCCCCAGTCTGGTGCGCTACCAGGCTGCGCTACGCCCCGAAGCCCGGCAGGGATAACCGCCACGTCCGGGGGAGTCAATTCGAGCGGGCCTGCGGATCGCGCCCGCGCGCGGCGGGCTCACTCGGCGGGCGGCTCGGGGAGCACGAGGAGGCGGGCGAAGCGCTCGCGGGCGGCGACGAGGCGCTCGCGCAGCGCGGCGATGCGATCGGTGGCGCCGCGGATCGCGTCGAGGTCGACGCGGGCGGGCTCGTCGACCTTGCCCGCGAGCACGTTGCGGGCACCGGCGATGGTGAAGCCCTCGTCGTGCAGCAGCTGACGGACCCGGAGGAAGCGCGCGATGTCCTTCTTCTGGTACATGCGCTGGCCGCTGCCGGAGCGCTGCGGGCGCATCCGGAACTCGGTCTCCCAGTAGCGCAGCACGTGGCTCTCGACGCCGACGAGCTCGGCGACCTCGCCGATGCGGAAGAACAGCTTGTCGGGCACCTCGATGCCGAGGTCGAGCTGGGTCTCCTTGCTCATCGGGACGCCTCGAGCGCGGCACGTAGCGCGTCGGCGGGGCGGAACACGACGACCCTGCGCGCGGGGAGCGGCAGGGGCGCGCCGGTGGACAGGTCGCGGGCGAGCTTCGGGGCGCGACGGACGACCTCGAACGCACCGAAGCGCCGCAGGGCGACGCGCTCCTCGTCGGCCAGCGCGTCGACCATCAGCGTGAACACGCTGTCGACGAGGCTGCGCGCGGCGCGATGCGAGAAGCCGAGCGCGCGGACGTCCGCCGCGAGATCGGCGCGCGTCAGCGCACCGTCGGTGCTCACGGCAGGCCCCACGACCTGTCGCTGGCGGGTTGCTCGTCGGCCGACGCGGTGTCGGCCGTGTCGCTGGTGTCGGGCGTGACGACGATGGACTCCGGGCGGTACAGCGCGAACTCGAACGTGTCGACGCGCTGTGCGTCCGCGGCGCCGAACGAGCGGAGCTCGATCCACCAGAAGCCGCGATCGGCCGAGTCCTGTGACAGCTCGAACGCGTCCTCGCCGCGACCGTCCGAGGTGACGACGAGCTCTACGCGCTGCACGACCATGCGGTAGGCGTCGTCCACCCGCACCGTGATCAGGTGCGTGGTGTTGGCCGGCGCGGCGCCCGGATCGACGACGGCCTCGCCGACGACGCTGACGCCGCCGGACGAGCGCAGCTCGAGCGCGAGCGGTGCCCCGTCACCCGAGGGCGACACCGGGACGTCCAGCGTGTCGATGCCGTTGAACCGCACCCACACGATGTCGTCCGCCGGGCCGCAGGTGAGACCGGCGGCCAACGGCGCGCCGATCAGCCAAACGACGACCGGGAAGGCGCGGGACAGGGCGCTCACGCCTGCAGGGCCGCCTTGGCCTGGCTGACGATCTGCGCGAAGGCCTCGGGCTCCCGCACGGCGAGATCGGCCAGCATCTTGCGGTTGAGCTCGATGCCCGCGCGCTTGAGGCCGTGGATGAACCGGGAGTAGACGATGCCGTGCTGACGCGCGGCGGCGTTGATGCGCTGCGTCCACAGCCGGCGGAAGTCGCGCTTGCGCTGCTTGCGGCCCACGTACTGGCGGGCCTCGGACTTCATCACCGCCTCGATCGCCTGGCGGAGGTTCTTGCGACCGAGGAAGAACCCCTTGGTGCGGATGCGGAGGTTCTTGCGCCGGGTGGTGCGGTTCAGCGCGTTTTTGATGCGGGCCATCTCAGAGCTCCTTTGGAGACCGCTTCCCAGCCCCAGGCGGGGCGGTGACGGTGGTCCGAGCGGGGGTTGTTGCTACTTGGCGTAGGGAAGCATGAGCCGGATGCGCTGCGCGTCGCACTCGGCCATCGTGCCCGTCTGGGACAGATGCTTCTTGGTGTTCTTGTTCTTGTGCTCGAGGCAGTGGCGCAGATGCGCGTGCTTGAACCGGACCTTGCCGGTGCCGGAGAGCTTGAACCGCTTGGCAGCGCCGCGGTGGGTCTTCATCTTGGGCATGACGATGCACCTGTGGAGAAAGGACAGCCGGCCGGGTAACTCCGACCGGCCAGGGATGCCAGCGAACGACGGACGGCCGCAGCCGAACTACTCGACTTCCTCGACCTCTTCCGCGACCTCTTCGTCGGACTCGCCGTCGATGTCCTCGGACTCGTCCCCCTCGAAGTCTTCCTCTTCGGTGAACTCGTCGTCGTCCATCGCGTTGAGATCGTCGATCTCGGCCTCTTCCTCAGGCTGGAGCTTGCGCACCGGCTTGCGGGTGGGGGCGAGGATCATGAACATCTGCCGCCCTTCCATGCGGGGCGACGACTCGATCGCGCTCACGTCCTTGACCGCCTCGGCCACGCGCATGCACTGGTCGACGCCGATGTCGCGGTGCGCGAGCTCGCGACCGCGGAAGCGGACCGTGATCTTGACCTTGTTTCCGGACTCGAGGAAGCGCCGGGTATGACCGAACTTCACGGCGAGATCGTGATCGTCGGTCTTCGGGCGCAGCTTCACTTCCTTGAGCTGCACCTGGACCTGGTTCTTGCGGGCCGCGGCCGCCTTCTTCTTGCGATCGTACTTCAGCCGCCCGTAGTCGGTGATGCGACAGACGGGGGGGCGGCCGTTCGGCGCCACTTCGACGAGATCGAGCCCGCGATCCTGCGCAAGCTGGATCGCGTCGCGGGTGAGGAACTCACCGAGGCGGTTGCCTTCCTCGTCGATGACCAGCACGCGCGGGACGCGGATGCGGTCGTTGAAGCGGGGCTCGTTGTCTTCGGGTCGCGCAAGGGGGCGACGCTTGGGTGTTCTCCGCAAATGCTTCCTCTGGATGGTGCTTCGTTCAGGCCCCGACGGGCCGGTGACGCCGGGACGTCACGCTTCTGCCGGACCCCGAAACGGAGAACGGCGGACGAGGATGCTACCTCGTCCGCCGCTGGAGTGGTAGGCACGAACGGATTTGAACCGTTGACCCCCGCCGTGTCAGGGCGGTGCTCTCCCGCTGAGCTACGTGCCTGCGCGGATGACTCCGGCTTGCGCCACCGGACGTAATCCATCGATCGTGCGACTGTCAATCAGAAGCCCGCTCGAGCGCCGCACGGATCGCTCCGGCGACGCCCTCCCACGCGAACTCCGGCGTTGGAGCGTCTGCCTGGAGCGCCACGAGGCGGGTGACCCCACCGTCGACGATGCCGCACGGGACGATCCACCGGTAGCCGGTGAGCTCGTTGGTGAGGTTGAGCGCGAAGCCGTGCATCGAGACGCCCCGGGAGAAGTGCATGCCGACCGCGCAGATCTTGTCGCGGCCGACCCACACCCCGGGGTACCCGGCGCGTCGCGACGCCGCGACGCCGCGCGCGGAGAGCCAGTCGATCACGCCCTGCTCCACGGCCGCGACGACGCGCCGGACCTTGAGCCCCCGCGACGGCAGATCGACGATCAGGTAGCCGACGAGCTGCCCTGGGCCGTGCCAGGTGGCGAGCCCGCCGCGCTCGGTGTGGAACAGCGCCACCCCGTGCGCGGCGAGCGTCTCCGCGTCAGGCAGCGCGCCGACGTCGCGCCGACCGGTGGTGATCACCGGGTCGTGCTCGAGCAGCCACAGGATCTCGGGAGCCTCTCCCGTGATCACCGCGGCGCGCCGCGCCCGCTGCGCCACGAGCGCGTCGGCGTAGGGCACGCGACCGAGCCACGCGGCGACCAGCGGCTTCACGGGTCGATCACCACGACCACCGTCCCCTCACCCACCGCGCGCGCATCGCCGAGCGCGGTGCGGAACCGCACCCGATCGGTCTCGGCCAGCACGAGGTCTGGGCCGCGCGTCTCGACGGCGCGCACGACCAGCGGCTGGAGCCCCGCGCGCGCCGACGCCGGATGCGCGGGATCGGGCACGTAGACCACCGGGGTCTGGAACAGCACGACGTCATCCCACACGCGCCCGCTCCACAGCTCCTCGCCGCTCTCGGCGAGGAGACGCGGCGCGTAGGCGGGCGTCACCGACAGGCCGCGCGCGTCGACGAGCAGCCCGGTGAAGCGCGTGGACCGCTGCGGATCGGGTGAGAGTGGCGCGCGCTGCAAGGCCCACGGCTTGAGCAGCTCCTGCAGCGGGAGCTCCGCGAGCAGCTCGACCCGACCCGAGGTGAAGTAGCGGGCCTCGGTGACCACCCAGCGCTCGACGCGCCCGTTGATGGCGGTGTTCAGCGACGGGTCCTGGAGCAGATCGGAGACGGTGACGTCGCCATGGACAGGCACGCGCCGGCTCGCCGCGGCCACCTTCGCGGGGATCCCCTCGCGGGCGCGCGCCTCGAGCGCCTTGGTGGCAGCCCCGACCCCGCGCCCCCACGCGGACGTGGTGATCTCGATCGTGAGCGTGGTCCAGTTGATCGCCGCCTCGCTCGACAGGGCCTGGCGCAGATCGGGGACGTCGCCCTCGGCGGCGCGCGCGCCGCTCGTCAGCCCGAGCCCGAACGCAGCGACGGCGACACGGATCCAAGACATGCGGATCAGCTCCACGCGACCACGTCCTGACGACCAAACAAGGTCTGGACGCCCTCCTCGAGCGCCTGGCTCGGCTCGACACGGATCCGTGGAAGGTCGAGATCGACGCGAAACTGCCCCGGCACGGCCAGGCTGATCTTCGCGTCGCACTCGCCCGGCTGCTCGCGCAGCAGCCCGACGAAGCGCTGCAGCCGCACCCCGGAGAGCTCGTCGACCGAGAGGGTGAACGCGACCTGCCGCGTGGAGCGGTTGCGGACGTCGGCCAGCCGCTCGGCGAAGTCGGCGAGCAGCTTGACGGTGTCGTCCTTCACCTCGAGCCGACCGACGACGAACACCGGATCGCCACTCTGGATGGCCTTCGCCGACCGATTCCACGGCTCCGAGAAGAACACCGCCTCGATGCTGGCCTCGGCGTCTGCGAGCTGCACGAAGGCCATCGCGTCGCCGCGGCGGGTGCGGATCACCCGACTCTCGACCGGCAGCGCCACCACCCGCACCTCGGCGTCGTCGGCCGCCGCGAGGCCGGCGATCGGTGCGGTGGCGAACCGCGCGACGTCCTTGGCGTAGGCCTGCATCGGGTGCCCGGTGAGGTACATGCCGAGCACCTCGCGCTCGAAGGCGAGGCGCTCGGACAGCGGCCACTCGGGCACCTCGGGGAATCGGTGCGGGGCGGGGCGGCTCGCCTGCGGGAGCGCCGAGAACAGCGACGCCTGACCGGCCGCCTCGTCGGCCTGGCGGCGCTGCGAGGAGGAGACGGCGTCCTCCATGCCCTCGAACAGCGCGCGGCGCGGCAGCCCGAAGGTGTCGAACGCGCCGGCCTTCACCAGGTTCTCGAGCACCCGCTTGTTGACGCGGCGGTGGTCGATGGCGCCGAGGAAGTCCATCATGTCGGTGAACCGGCCGCCCCGCGCGGCCCGGGCCTCGAGGATCGCCTCGACCGCGCCGGAGCCGACGTTCTTGACCGCGGAGAGCCCGAAGAAGATCACGTCGCCGTCTTCGCGCTCGCCGGGCGGGGGCGCGCGGAACGCGCGGTCGGATCGGTTGATGTCGACGGGCTCGATGCGGATGCCCGCCCGCCGCGAGTCGTCGATGTAGGTGAGCACCTTGTCGGTGTTCGCCGCTTCGATCGTCATCAGCGCGGCCATGTACTCGGAGCGGTAGTGCGCCTTGAGCCAGGCCGTCTGGTAGCTGATGTAGCCATAGGCTGCGGAGTGGCTCTTGTTGAAGCCGTACGCCGCGAACTTCGCCATCAGATCGAAGATCTCGACCGCCTTCTCCTCGGGGATGCCGTTGGCGATGGAGCCCGACACGAAGCGGGCGCGCTGCTGGTCCATCTCCTCGGCCTTCTTCTTGCCCATCGCGCGGCGCAGCAGGTCGGCCTCGCCCAGGCTGTAGCCGGCCATGACCTGGGCGATCTGCATGACCTGCTCTTGGTAGACGATCGTGCCGTACGTGCTGCGCAGGATGGGCTCGAGCATCGGGAGTGGGTAGGCGATGCGGCTCGCGTCGTGCTTGCGCTCGACGAAGTCGTCGGTCATGCCCGAGGTGAGCGGACCGGGCCGATACAGCGCGACGAGCGCGACCATGTCGTCGATGGACGACGGCCGCAGCCGCGTGAGCAGGTCGCGCATCCCGCTGGACTCGAGCTGGAAGATGCCGAGCGCGTCGCCCTGCTGGAGCAGGGAGAACGTGGCCTCGTCTTCGAGCGGGATGTCCGCCATGTCGACGGCGACGCCGTGGTTCAGCGCGATCGCCGCGACGGCGTCGCGGATCTGGTCGAGGGTCTTGAGGCCGAGGAAGTCGAACTTGATCAGCCCGATCGTCTCGGCCGACTTCATGTCGTACTGCACGACGGGGCCGCCCTCGGGCTCGTCGCGGTAGAGCGGCGCGTACTCGACGAGCGGGCGGTCGGCGATGACGACGCCCGCCGCGTGCACGCCGGTCTGCCGACACGCGCCCTCGACCGCCATCGCGAGCTCGAGCACACGCCGCACGCGCGGATCGCCGTCGCGCAGCACCCGGAGCTGGGCCTCTTGGGCGAGCGCTTCCTTCAGCGTGATGTTGAGCGTGTCGGGCACGAGCTTCGCGATGCGATCGGCCTCGGTGAACCCGAGCCCGAGCGCGCGCGCGACGTCGCGCACCGCCGCCTTCGCCTTCAGCGTGCCGTAGGTGATGATCTGGCTGACGAGCGGCGAGCCGTACTTCGCGCGGACGTGCTCGATCACCTCCTCGCGGCGGTCCTGGCAGAAGTCGACGTCGATGTCGGGCATGCTGACCCGCTCGGGGTTCAGGAACCGCTCGAACAGCAGGTCGTACTGCAACGGGTCGATGTCGGTGATGCGCATCGCCCACGCGACGAGCGAGCCCGCCGCCGACCCGCGGCCTGGCCCGACCGGGATGCCGTTGTCCTTCGACCAGTTGATGAACTCGGCGACGATGAGCAGGTAGGCGGGGAAGCCCATCGCGCTGATGATGCGGAGCTCGAGGTCGTTGCGCTCGTGGTAGGCAGCGTGCTTCTCTGCCGGGATCCGGCGCAGCCGGAGCGCGAGGCCGCGCTCGGCGTACCAGCGGAAGTAGCCGTCGAGGTTGCCCGCACCCTCGGGGCGTGGCGGGACGACGTCGGGATCGTCGCCGAGCCCGTAGTCCCGCGGCGGCGGGAACGCGCGGTAGAAGTAGGCCCAGTTCGCGTCGGTGTCGGGCTGCACGACGTCGGGCCCGCTGCCCTCGGCGACGTCGGGCGGGGTGGTCGCCGGGAAGTGGTAGGTGCCGAAGTCGAAGTGGTAGGTGCAGCGCCCGGCGATCTCGACCGTGCGATCGAGCGCCGGCCCGTCATCGGGGAACAGCGCGCGCATCGCCGCTTCGTCCTTGAGGAACGCCTGATCGGTGGACGAGACGACCCGCTCGGCATCGCCGAGGGACTGCCCGCGCGCGATCGCGTTGAGCAGCTCGTGGATCGGCGCGTCGTGCGGCGCGCCGTAGTGCACGCCGTTGGTGACGACGAGGGCGCGCTCGACCGCGACCGCGACCGCGCGCGCCGTGTCGAGGATGGCGTCCTGCCCGTCGAAGCCGAGATCCTGGAGCTCGACGTAGAGGTGATCGGCGTCGAGGAAGTTGGCGAGGGTGCGGACCGCCTCGACCGCCTCTTCGGGGTGGCCGCGCTCGACCGCGCGGCCGATGGGGCCTGCGCGCCCGCCCGTGAGGAAGATCAGGCCCTCGTGATGCGCCCGGAGCTGAGCCAGATCGACGCGCGGCTTGTAGTAGATGCCGTCGAAGATCGCCTGGGTGATCAGCTGGCAGAGGTTGAGGTAGCCCTGCGCGTTCTCGACGAGCACCACGAGCTGGTAGCCCCCGAGCTCTCGCTCGGCGGGGTGATGCCCGAGGCCCTCGGGCTGCACGTGCAGCTCGGCCCCGAGGATGGGCTTGATGCCCGCCGCCTTGCACGCCTTGTAGAAGGTGACGGCGCCGTACAGGTTGCAGGTGTCGGTGAGGGCGACCGCGGGCATGCCGAGCGCGGCGGCGCGCTTCGCGATCTCGTCGGGCTGCAGCGTGCCGTCGAGGATCGAGTACTGCGAGTGGACGTGCAGGTGGGCGAAGGCCAAGGGATCTCCCGACGCGGTCGACGAGTGTAACCAAGGGGGCCTGTCGCAAGCGGCCAGAATCTGTCCGCCTCCACGACACGCCCCGCGGCGACGGCCTCGCGGCGATCAGCCGCCGTCGACGCAGTCGATCCCGGTGGTGACCACCCGCTCGAGCCCCTGCTCGGCGCCGATCCACCGTGCGATCACCGCGTCGTCCACGCCGTGCTCGCGCAGGACGTGCCGCAGGATCGCGTGGCGGCGACGGAAGTGGCCGCGGTTGATCTTCAGCGGCCCGTGCACCGCGCCGAGCGGGCGCCCCGCGTACGCGCGCGGCCCCCCGAGGTGGGCCGCAGCGAACGCGGTCTCGTGCTGCACGAAGCGCGCGCGATCCTTGCCGGCGAACAAGAAGCCGATGATGAAGTCCTCGAACACCCGATCCACGAACGCACGCACCAGGCGGGACAGGCCCTCGTCGCCCCCGAGGCGCTCGTAGTCGGTGATCGCGTCCATCACCCAGCCCTAATCCGCCGGGAGCCCCCATGCCGAGCCCCTTCCCCAACCTCCCGCCGGCGCACCGCGGCACCGTGCACGCGCTGCGCGTCCGCTCGGCAGCCCTCGCCGACAACCCGTGGGGCGATCCCGTCGAGCGGGACCTGCACGTGTGGACCCCGCCTGGCTGGACGCCCGACGGCCCGGCGCTGCCCGCGATGCTCGCCCTCGCGCCGTTCAGCGGCACCGGCGAGAAGCTGCTCGCGCGGGGCCTCACCGAGGAGTCGCTCGCCACCCGCCTCGACCGCCTGCACCGCGACGGGTGTCCGCCGTTCGTCGCCGTGCTCCCCGACGCGATGACCTCGCTCGTCGGCAGCCAGTACGTCGACTCCCCCGGGCTCGGCCGCTACGCGACCTATGTGGCCGACGAGGTCCGCGCGTTCGTCGCCGCACACTTCCCGCTCACCGGGCGGTGGGGGGCGTTCGGACGCTCGTCGGGCGGCTTCGGCGCGCTGCACCTCGCGATGAGCCGGCCGGGCACGTTCCACGCCATCGGCTCGTCGGCTGGCGACATGGGCTTCGACCTCGCCTACCTCGGAGACGTAGCGCCCGCGGTCACCGGGGTCGCGCTGCTCGGCGGGCTCGACGGCTTCGTCGAGGCGTTCTGGTCGCGCCACGATCTGCCCGGCCCGGCGTTCGCCGCGATGAACCTGCTGTGCATGGCGTGCGCGTACTCGCCCGATCCCGATGAGCGGCCGATCCCGGCGCGCCTGCCGGTGGACTTCACCACCGGTGCGGTCGACTTCGAGGTGCTGCAGGGCTGGCGGGCGTTCGATCCGGTCGTCCGCGCCGACGTCCGCGCCGACCGGGAGGCGCTCGCCGCGCTGAGCCTGCTCTTCGTCGACGCCGGGCGGCGCGACGAGCACCACCTCCAGCTCGGGCTGCGGCGGTTCGTCGCGCGGCTGGACGCGCACGGCGTGCCGTTCGAGCACGAGGAGTTCGACGGCGGGCACCGGGGCACCAACTACCGTTTGGACGTATGCATCCCCAAGCTCGCGACCGCGCTCACCCGCGCGGCCTGAGCCACGTACGAGACGCGACCATGGCCGGCCGGGACGGCCGGCCCACGTCTCTTTACCGAGCCCCGCCATCAAGCCGTGGGGCGGCCGTCCCGGCCGCCCGTTCAATCCCCGCCTGCGCGGCCGGCCGTCCCGGCCGGCCCACCCTCAACTTGGTGGGCAGACGGCGCGGCTACTTCTCGAGCTTCTGGACGCGCGCCTTCAGCGTCGCGTTCTCCTCGGCGAGCGCCTCGAGGCGGCGCTGGATCGCGGTGAGGCCCTCCTCGGAGGTGCGTCCGGCCCGGATCGCCTTCATCGCCTCATAGGCGAAACGGCGCGCGCGACCGTCGGCGGTCGCCCGATGGATCCGCTCGAGCGCCGGCAGCGCCTTGGGGTGCCGCAGCGCGCGCAGCGCGTCCAACGCCCCCATCAGCGCCCGGAAGCCCTTCTCGTCGAGCATCTCGATCAGCCGCTCGGCGACGCGGTCGCGCAGGTCGGGGAGGTCCTCGGCGAGGTCGGCGAGCGCGCCCGCGGACGCCGCACGGATCCGCTCGACATGGTCGCTCCGCGTGTGCGCGATCATCACGTCGAGCACCCCCGGATCGCGCAGCGCGGCGAGGCCGTTCAGTGCCTTGCGGGTGACCAGATCGGCCCAGCCCGGCGTGCCGAGCGCGGCCTCGAGGAGGGATCGAGCGCGCGCGTCGCGCGTGCGTCCGAGCGCGAGCAGCGCTGCGGCCCGCGCATACGCCGGGACGTCGCGGTCGAGGAACGCGATCAGCGCGGTGGCGACGGACTCCTCGCGGAACTTCCCCAGCGCGTCGCACAGCGCGCGGAGCACCCGCGGCTCGGCCTCGACCGACAGGCGCGCGATCAGCGCGTCGCGGACCACTGGCCCGCCGACCTTGCCGAGCTGAGCGGCGATCTCGCACCGGACGTGCGGGTCGGGGTGCCCACCGAGCGCCGCGATCACCGCGTCACGCCCCTGCGTGGCCCCCTCCTCGAGCACGGCGCGGGTCGCCCGCGCGACGAGCACCGGGCACGGATCCTCGAGCAGCGCCATCAGCCAGCCGCGCGGCGCCTTGAGCGTCAGCGACGAGAGCACGCGCATGCCCGGGTCGACCCGCACCGTCTTCGGGGCCGCCGCGCACGGCAGCACCCAGGTGCGCTCGCGCTCGGCGACCGGCAGGTCGATCGTGGTCGGCGCGCCGTCGTCCGGCACCAGCACGAGGCGCAGCGGGAACGCGAACGCCGCAGGGGTCTGCTCGCCGCTCTGCTTCTGCTTCACCGTGACCGTGAGCATCCCGTCGCCGTGCGCCAGCGCGACCTCGAGCTCCGGGTGACCCGCGCCGTGGATCCACTCGGCGAAGAACCGGTCGAGGTTGCGCCCGGTGACGTCCTCGAGCGCGCGCTGGAAGTGTCGGCTGTGCGCGGTGTCGTGCGCGTGGCGCTCGAGGTAGGTGCGCACGCCGGACCAGAACGCGTCCTCGCCGAGCATCGAGCGCAGCGTGGTGAGCACACACGCGCCCTTCTGGTAGAGGTGGCGATCGAACACGTCGACCGGCTCGCGGAACGCGTAGCTGACGATCGGGCGGCGATAGCGGCCGCCGTCCTCGTCGAAGTAGTCACGGGCGAGGTTGAAGCGGTACCAAGCCGCGTCGGCGGCCCCCTTGGCGTGCTCCCACCACACGACCTCCATGAACGTCGCCCACGACTCGTTCAGCCAGCCCTGGGACCAGTCCTGGCAGGTCACCAGGTCGCCGAACCACTGGTGCGCGAGCTCGTGCGCGACGAGCCCGTCGGGATCCCACTCGGCGGCGCTCTCGTCGTCGACGAGCAGCACGTCGGTCATCGTCGTGCACGCGACGTTCTCCATGCCACCGAACACGAAGTCGTCGACCACGACCTGATCGTAGCGGGGCCAGGGGTAGGCAACGCCAGTGATCGTCGAGAACAGCTCGATCATCTCGGGCGTCCGCCCCATCGCGCGCTCGACGTGCGCCTCCTGGCCGACGGGCACCAGGTAGCGCAGCGGCACCTCGCGCCAGTGCGCCGACGTCACCGAGAGCTGCGCGCAGACCGCGGTGAACAGGTAGGCAGGCATCGGCTCGGCCTGCTCGAACACGGCATACGCGCGCCCGTCTCGCTCACCGGACTCGATCTGTCGCCCGTTGGAGAGCAGCGTGTAGCCGAGCGGACCGGTGAGCTGAACCCGCCACGGGTGCTTGCTGCGCGGGTGATCATGGCAGGGAAGGAAGAAGTGCGCGTCCTCGTCCTGGCACTGGGTCCACGCCATCGGGAGGCGGTCGGGATCGAAGGGCTCGGGCCCGGTGAAGTACAGGCCGAGCCGCGGATCGCTGCCGGACCAGGTGATGACCACCGTGGCCGGCGCCTCGACGCCGCGGATCTGCAGCGAGCCCTCGTCGTGCCGCCACGCCAGCGGCGCGCCGTCTGCGTCGGTCACGCCCTCGATGTGCACCTCGTCGAGATCCAGCGCCACCGTGCCGTCGAACGACGGCAGCGCCTCGACGGCGACCCGCGCCTGCCCGGTGAACCGACGCGCTGCAGGATGCAGGTCGAGCGTCAGGTCGAGGTGCGTGATCCGCGTCGTGCGTGACGGCGCGTAGTGCGGGGCCACGCCGGGCTCGGGGAACGAACGATCGCTCCCATCTCCGAGGACCCGGCTAAGCGAGTGGTGGTGCAGGCAGGCCACGAGGTCCTCCAGGGCGAGCCGCACGGTTAACGCGATCAGCCCCCCAGCGGCGGGTCCTGTGCGATCAGCGCGGTCGCCTCGGCCACGTTGGCGCGGCTGCCGATGACCAGCGCGCTGCGATCGTGGAGGCTCCGGGGGTGCAGATCGAGGATCGGCACCCGGCCGTCCGTCGCCGCGCCGCCCGCCTGCTCGGCGATGTAGGCCAGCGGGAACGCCTCGTAGAGCAGCCGGAGCTTGCCGTTCGGATACTTCGAGGTCGCCGGGTACAAGAACACGCCGCCCTTGAGCAGGTT
Source organism: uncultured Enterobacteriaceae bacterium (assembly GCA_964419905.1). GTDB lineage: Bacteria > Myxococcota_A > UBA796 > UBA796 > JAFDJI01. Next base: position 16,182 of record CAYQSE010000048.1, on the reverse strand, counting down.
CCGATGGAAGTCCGCGACCAGGCTCCCGATGTAGCGCGAGCTGTAGCCGCGCGACCCGTCCCGGCACCGCGCGACATAGGCGTGCACCCCCGGCTGCCACTGGCTCGCCAGCGCGTCGTTCAAGCTGTACAACGTGCCGTGCTCCGCCATCCGGATCCGTGGGTGGCTGAGGAAGAACTCGCCCACCATCGGATCGAGGGTGAAGCCGTGGACCCCACGCTCCGTCGCCAGCACGAGCACCGTGCCCGCGCCGTACACCATGTAGCCAGCGGCGACCTGCTCGCGACCGGGGCGCAGCACGTCAGAGAGCGCGGCGGGCGCGCCCTCGGGGCTCTGCCGACGGAAGATGCCGAAGATGGTCCCGATCGTCGCGTTGACGTCGATGTTGCTCGAGCCGTCGAGCGGGTCGACGGTCACCGCGTACCGGCCCGAGTGCCACCGCGACGGCACCATCACCGGGCCGCCCTCCTCCTCGCTCACCACCATGCACGTGTGGCCGCGGTAGTCGATCGCGTGCTTGAACGTCTCGTTCGCGTAGACGTCGAGCCGCTGCACGAACTCGCCCTGGACGTTGACCTCGCCGGTGCCGCCGAGCATGCCCGACAGCCCGGCGCGGTTCACCCGCGACGAGATCATCTTGCCGGCGAGCGCGATGCTCTGGATCAGGTTGACGAACGTGCCGGACGCACCGGGGTAGTCCGCGAGGGTCTCCATCAGGAACCGGTCGAGGGTCGTGCCCTCCTCGAACTGCTGGCTCATGCTCGCCTCCGCTGCGCTGGCCCCTCTCCCCTACCCTCCCGGCGCGAGCGCTCCAAGCCTCGCGCGACCGCGTTCGCCGGAATGCTCGCGGTCGCGGCCTGTGTGCCCGCACCGGCGCCCGATCCGTGCGACGCCGAGCCGACGCTGGTGGTCGGCGACACGCGCCTGACCTTCGAGGTGCCGGGGTGCGCAACCCTCGATCTCGTGGCGCGCCCGCTCGGTGAGGGCGATCTCCACGTCACGCTCGAGCTGATCGACGGCGCCGTCCGACCGATCCTCACCGCGGGGCCCGGCGGGGGCGCGGCAGAGGGCGTGCTGCTCGAGGGCGCGTGGACGCTGCACGGTGACACCGAGCCGGTGTGGTGGCGTCAGGGCTACCAGTCGTGGTCGTTCGCCGGCGTCGTGCCGCTCGCCCCGATCCCGCGCGACGCAGACGACCTGCCGCAGGGCGGCGGCGACGGCGACGCGTTCTCGATCCTCGACGAGACGTCCCCGGTGTCGTGGTGGGCTGGCCTGCTGGGTCGCGACGACGGCGCCTCGGTGCTCCTCGGCGCGCTGACCGCCGAGGTGGTCAAGGTGCGCGTGGCCGCAGACGCGGACGCGGTCGCGGTCGTGTGGGGTGGGCGCGGGGAGCGGCGAACGCTCGACGCGCTGGCGTCGTGGTCACTCGACCGCCTGTGGGTCGGCGCCGCCTCGGATCCATGGGCGCTGTGGACGCGCTACGCCGACGAAGTGTCGACCGCGACCGGCACGCCCCCGCCCGCCGCCGCTCCGCCTGTCGGCTGGGCCACCTGGTACCAGCACTACACCGCGATCGACGAGGCGACGGTGCGCGCGAACCTGGCGCTCGGACGATCGCTGGACTGGGGCACCGACGCGCCCGTGTTCCAGATCGATGACGGCTGGCAGGTGTCGTGGGGCGCGTGGGAGGCCGACGCGACGTTCCCCTCGGGGATGGCGGGCGTGGCTGCGGCGATCACCGACGCCGGCTTCGTGCCCGGACTGTGGATGGCGCCGTTCTACGTCGATCGCGGCACCGAGACCTGGCTGACGCACCGGGACTGGTGGGTGCGCGACCCCGAGGGCGGCGAGATCCGGTTCACGAACCTCGGGAGCGGCGACTATGCGGTGCTCGACGTCACCCACCCCGACGCGGCCGCGTGGCTCTCGGCCCAGATCGCCGGGCGCGTGGCCGATGGCTATCCGTATCTGAAGCTCGACTTCCTGTATGCGGGCGCACAGGAGGGCCAGCGCCGCGTGCCGGTCACCGGGCTCGAGGCGTACCGGATCGGCCTGGATCTGCTGCGCGAGGCCGCCGGTCCCGACACGTGGATCCTCGCCTGCGGCGCCCCGCTGCTGCCGACGGTGGGCTTCGCCGACTCGTTCCGCTCGGGTGCCGACATCGCGTTCGAGGTCACGCCCGATCCCGATCCCGCCTACGTCCGCTGGCAGGCGCGCCAGACCGCGGGCCGAGGCTGGGCGAACGGTCGCTGGTGGTGGAACGATCCCGACCAGATCCTCGTGCGCCCGCCGCTGACCGACGCTCAGGCGCGCGGCGCGGTGGTCGCCAACGTGCTCTCGGGCGGCGCGTGGTTCCTCGGCGACGACCTGGTCGCGCTGAGCGACGCGCGCCGCACGCTCGCCCTGCACCCCGACGCGGTGGCGACGCGCGGCGCGGCGACGAGGCCCGAGCACCCGCTGCGCGCGATCTCCGGCTTCGACGCGAGTCCGCTCGCCGAACGGGTGACGCCCGACGACGTGGCGCCGACGCGCTGGCGCATCGGCGACCACCACGTCGCGCTGTACAACGGCGGCGAGGGAAGGATCTCGGTGATGTCGCCCGCGGGGGTCGATGTCCTCACCCGGGAGCGCTTCGCGTCCGACGCGCCCGTCCACCTCGCTCCTGGCGACGGACGCCTGATCCGACTCGGCCCCTGATACACTGGCTCGCTTGGAGGCATCATGGCCCGCGTGACGCTCGACGTACCGATGACCGCGCCAGGCAAGCGCGCGCTGTTCTCGATCCTGTGGGCCATGGCCCGCGTCGACGGGCACATCTGCCTGTCCGAGGAGGGCCTGCTGCGGCGCATCCATCGCGAACTCTTCGGCGCCGAGCTCTCCACCTGGGTGCAGCCGCAGGACTTCACGATCGCGGCGGCTGCAGCGGCGCTGGACGGCCCCTCGGCGCGACGCCTCGTGCTCGAGCTGCTGTACGAGATGATGGAGGTCGACGGACTCCAGCTCGACGACGAGCTGGCGCTGTTCGCCGCGTGCGCGCGTGAGATCGGGCTCGAGGAGCCAGAGGTGCGTCAGGCGTGGACGGACGCGGCGCGGACGATCTACGAGAAGGCCGCGCGCGATCTGGTCGAACGCCGCTTCTCCTCGCTGGGCCGGGAGCTCGCGCGGCTGCGGAAGAGCCTGTTGCTCGACGCCACGTGCGATCGGGTGGCTGAGGCGACGGTCCGGCAGGCCCTCGACACGTTCCGGGTGCCCTGATCCGAGTCGCCTACCGCCGCCGCGGCGCCGGCGCAGGCGTCGCCTCGGGCTTCACCGCACGCACGAAGCTCGGATCGAGGTCGCGGATCATCGCGACCGATCGCTCCCACAAGCGCTCACCCTCCGACGGGTCGCGCGCCGCCTCGGAAGCCTGCGTCGCGCGGCCCGCGGCCAGGTAGAGACCGCTGCGCTCCTCGAGCGCGCGGCTGGCTGCGAGCCAGGCGATCGCGTCCGCTGCAGCGCCGTCGTCGACCGCGCCCAGACCCAGGTGATGCACCGCGACATCCACGATGCCGCCCGGCCACTGCAGACGACGCGACATCTCCTCGGCGTAGGTGTGCACGAGCAGCTTGGTCCGGGCGAGCTCGGTGTCCGTCGCCTCGGGGCCATGCCCGCGCGGCACGCCGAAGCGCGCCCAGTCGATGTCGGGCGCGTCGCGATGCGCCTCCGAGCCGATGAAGATCAGGCGCGCGGGCGGGGTCGCGGGGCGACCGTCGCAGATCAGCGCGTTGGGTACGGTGCCATCGGCGAGCAGCCGCTCCACGAGCGCGACCTGCCCGAGGTAGTGGACCTGAAACACCGCGTCGAGGCCCGACGCGCTGGGGCGTGGCTCGCCGGACGCCCCGCCGGCGTCGAGCACCAGGACGTGAACCCGCTCGTTGCGCTGGTGGAGGATCTCGGCGAGCTCGGTGATCGAGCCGAAGTCGGCGAGGTCGAGCGGATAGCCCTCGACGTCGTGATGGCCCGACGCGGCGCGCACCGCACGCACCGCCTCGTGCAGCGGCTCACGGTCGGCCAGCAGGACACGCGCACCCAGGCGCGCCGCCACCACCGCGACCGCCAGACCCAGGCCCTGGCTCGCGCCGGTGATCAGAACGGTTCGCCCATCGAGACGGTCCACCTCGGTGAGCGGCTCGCGCGCGCCTGTTGGGGCCCCAGCCCTCGCGCGCTCGTCGGAACCACCTGCCATGCTCGTCCTCCCGCGCTCCAGCCTATCGCAGCCGCGTGAGGGTAGCAGGTGCGCCCGCGCGATACGGAGATCCGAGTGAGGGACATGCCGGACTGGACGTCATCGCCGGGATGGTGGATGGGCGCGGCAGCGGCCGCGTCGGTGGCGCTGCTCGCGCTCGCCGCGGTCGGGCTCCCGTGGGCGCTCGCCCGCATCCCCGAGGACTACTTCCTCACCACGGCCGCCGAGCGGCACCGGCGGCGGAGCCGACACCCGACGGGGCGAACGCTGATCGCCGTCGCGCGCAACGCGCTCGGGCTGCTGCTGGTGCTCGCGGGCGTGGCGATGCTCGTCCTGCCCGGTCAGGGCATCCTCACCCTGCTCGCCGGGCTGATGCTGATGGACATCCCGGGCAAGCGCCGGGTCGAGCTCGCGCTGCTCCGCAGGCCCTCGGTGGGGCGCGCCGTCGACTGGCTCCGCGCGCGCGCCGGACGGGGGCCGCTGCGGCTGCCCCCAAAGGAGAAGGCAGGCCCTCCCCCACACGAGGACCCCGACGGCTGAGCTCCAATTGATTTTGACTTTCATTTTCAGTTGGGCTACATCGGATGGCCTGAGGCGGATGGACCAGCACGCCCGGGTGGAGGTGTGGATGTACGGTGGGACGCGGTTCGCGCTGCTCGGCGCGCTCTCTTTGGCCATGCTCGGCTGTGACACGGGAGACACCTGTGGGATCACCCCCCCGGCCTCGTGGGAGGCCACGGACTTCTCGAGCAACGCGGCCGAGTCGCTCGCCTTGCGCGCGAGGTTGGACGCGTTCGCGGCGGACGCGATGCGCGCGGCCGAGCAAGGGACGCAGTCCGTGGACGAGGCCACCCTGCAGGCGCTGTTCGACGACGGCGCGCCCAGCGTGAAGGACATCACCACCCCGACCTGGCGGCCGATCGTGGACGACGCGTTCGTCTCGTTCGTGGCCGTGATCGACGCGGGGGTCCAGGACCTCACCGACGACCAGGGCCAGTGGACCCCCGGCGACCACGGCGGCATCTGGGAGGTCGACGCGCGCGGCATCAATGCCGGCGGCATCGAGGTCCGCCAGATCGTCGACAAGGGGCTGTTCGGCGGCGGGGCGCTCTACCCGCACGCGCTCACGTTGACCGAGGGCGACCTCGATCCTGCCGCCATCGAGGCGATCGCAGCGCTGTGGGGCGCCGACGCGACCCTCGATCCCGATCAGCGCACCGACTCGGCGAACTACAGCTACGGGATGGGCGACTACGGCCCGATCTCCGCGTCGTTCGTCGCAGCACACGCCTACGCGGCCGATCCCGCGTGCGCCGTCGAGCGCGACGCCGCGCTGACCACCGCGCTGCGCACCTGGGAGCGCTCGCTGATGGCACGGTTCGTCTACTACGCGAACGCCGCGTCACCGCTGCTCGCCGCGCCGGGCTCCGACGCCGATCTCGCACAGGCGCTGCACGCGCTCGCCGAGGGGCTCGGGTTGGGGCTCGGCTTCCTCGGCGTCCCCTCGCCCGCCTCGGGGCCGCTCGCCGACGCGGGCCGCGTCGTCACCGACGCCGAGGTCGAGGCGATGATGGATCGGTTCGGCCTGGCGATCGGCGACGTCGACGCGTCCACCACGGGCGCGTTCATCGAGGACCCGGCGGGCTACCAGGAGGCCGTCGACGGTCTGGAGGCGCTCGTGGGTGAGGTCTACGGGCTCTCCGCCGACGACGTCGCCGCGTTCCGCACGCCCGAGGCGGGCTGATGGCGCGCGGCGAGCGAGCGAGCTGGATCGTCGTGGGCGCGCTGGCGGCGGCCGCCGCGCTGCAGCAGGGTCTCGGCTGCGGCCCCACCGACACCGACACCGGTGTTCAGGCAGATCCGCGCGTCACCACGCTGCTCGAGCACGTCGGCCCCGCGGTCGTGGAGCCCGCGCTGGCCGCGTTCGTGGCGCGCACAGCGGCGCTCGCGGACGCGACAGAAGCGCTCGCGCTCACCGACGGCGCCGACCCTGGCGCGCGCACCGCGGCGCAGGACGCGTGGTTCGAGGCGATGCGCGCGTGGCAGCGGCTCGAGGTGATGCAGGTGGGACCCGCCGCGCCCTCGCTCACCGACGCCGCGGGCCAGGATCTGCGTGACGCCGTCTACGCCTGGCCCTCGGTGAACCGCTGTCGGGTGGACCAGGAGACGGCGACCGGCGGTTGGGACGCGGACGGCTACTTCGCGCAGGCCGCGGTGAACGTCGTCGGCCTCGACGCGCTGGAGGCGACGCTGTTCAGTCCGCACGCCGAGAACGGCTGCCCGGCCCACACCGAGCCGAACGCGTCGGGTGCGTGGGACGCGCTCGGCGTAGACGGCGTGGCCTCCCAGCGCGCCGCACACGCCGACGCGCTGGCGACGCACCTGCACGACGTCGCCACCGCGCTCGCGGCCAAGTGGAGCCCCTCGGGCGACGACTTCTCGTCGCGCCTGGCCGCGGTGGGGGAAGGTGCACCCTACCCCACGCAGTCCGAGGCGCTGAACGCGGTCTACAACGCGCTGTTCTACCTCGAGACCCGCACCAAGGACCGCAAGCTCGGCGCGCCGCTCGGCATCCAGGGGTGCGCGACGGACGCGTGCGTGGACGGGGTCGAGACGCGCCTCGCGGGGGGCTCCAACGTGTGGCTCGCCGAGAACCTGATCGGGTTCCGCGCGCTGTTCACCGGCGGCGACGCTGGAGGCATGGACGTGCTGCTCGCGGAGATCGGGCACGGCGACCTGGCAGACGCCTTCCTCGCCGCGCTCGATGCAGCCGATGCAGCGGCCGCGGCGCTCACGGTCCCGGTGGACGAGGCGGCGCTGGGCGACCGGGACGAGGCGTTGGCGCTCTACGACGCGATCAAGGGCGTGACCGACCTGCTCAAGGGGGATCTCGCGACCGTGCTCACCCTGCAGATCCCGCAGGAGGCCGCCGGCGACAATGACTGAGGCCCTCGCCACCGTCGCGCTGGCCCTGGCGGAGCCGCTGACCTCGCCGGCGAGCCGCCTGTTCTGGCCGGCGCTGCTGGTCGCCACGGCGCTGGCCGGCGCGTGGCACCTGCGCCGCCGCGGCTGGCGCGGCGTCGGGCGCGCGATGTTGCCGTTCCACCTCCTCACACACCGCTCCAGCCGACTCGACGTGCAGCTGATCGCGGTGCGTCAGCTGCTGCGGCTGATGGGGTTGCTGCCCGCGATCGGCTCGGCCTGGTGGGGCGCCACCTGGGTCGTGCGGCGCCTCGACGCGGCGCTGGGCGCTCCGCCACCGATCGAGGCGCCCGGCTGGCTGCTCGTCGCCGGCTACACGCTGACGCTGTTCGTCGCGTGGGATCTCTCCCGCTACGTGCTGCACCGGCTGATGCACGAGGTGCCGGCCCTGTGGCAGCTCCATCAGGTGCACCACTCCGCCGAGGTGCTCACCCCGCTGACCTTCTTCCGCGTCCACCCGCTCGAGTCGGTGCTCTACGAGGCGCGCGGCGCGCTGGTCACCGCGGGCGTGGCGGGCGTGTGGTTCTACCTGTTCCGCGGCGCGGTCGAGCCGGCCACGCTGTTGGGCGTGCACGCGCTCGGGTTCGTGATGAACGCCGCCACCGGCAACCTCCGCCACAGCCACGTCTGGCTCGGCTTCGGCAGCTTCGAGCGCCTGCTCGTCAGCCCGGCGCAGCACCAGCTGCACCACGGGCTCGACGCCGCCGAGTACGGCGTGAACTACGGCACCTGGCTGGCCGTGTGGGATCGCCTCGGGGGGAGCTGGCGCGCCTCGGGGGAGCGGCCGCCGCGCGCGTTCGGTATCCCCGAGGTCGAGCGCAATCACGCGCTCGACGACGTGTCGAGCGCGCTCGTCGGACCCGTGTGGGCGATCCTGAGGCCCGCGCGCCGCCGCGCCGCGACCGCCGCGTCGCTGCTCGCAGCGCTCTTGCTCCCTGCCGCCGCGCACGCCGAGGCCCCGCCCGAGGACGACGAGAGCCTGCTGGTGATCGTGAAGCGGCGTGACGGCGTGCCGCGCGTCGCCGGCTCGGCGCACGTCGTCGACGAGGAGGCGCTGGAGACGTGGAGCCACGACGACGTGCACGCGGTGCTCGCCGTGGTGCCGGGCGTGTACACGCGCGACGAGGACGGCTTCGGGCTGCGTCCGAACATCGGGATGCGCGGCGCGAACAGCGATCGCAGCGCCAAGACCACGCTGATGGAGGACGGCGTCCTGTTCGCGCCGGCCCCCTATGCAGCCCCCGCCGCCTACTACTTCCCCATGGCCGCGCGCCTGGTGGGCGTCGAGGTGTTCAAGGGCCCGGCCGCGACGCGCTTCGGTCCGCACACCGTCGGCGGCGCGATCAACCTGCAGACCCGCGCCACCCCCGACGGTCCGGTCGCCGCGGTCGACGTGGCGGGCGGCAGCTTCGGCACCGGCCGCGCGCACGCCTACGCCGGCAGCGGCACCGAGCGTTGGGGCGTGTTGATCGAGGGCGCGCACCTCGGCAGCGCCGGGTTCAAGACGCTCGACACCGGCGGGCCCACCGGCTTCCAGCGGCAGGAGGTGATGGGCAAGGCCGCGTGGCGCAGCGACCCAAGCGCCTCGACGACACACGAGCTCGAGCTGAAGTTGGGCTATGGGCGCGAGCGCAGCCACGAGACCTACCTCGGACTCACGCTGCCGGACTTCCAGGACACGCCGTATCGGCGCTACGCCGCGAGCAGCGAGGACCTGATGGCGTGGGATCGCACGCAGGCCGGGCTGACCTGGCACGCGCGGACCGAGAACGTGCAGGTGCGCACGACGATCTACCATCACCGCCTGCGTCGGGACTGGGACCGCCTGAACCGGTTCGCTGGCGGGCCGTCCTTGCACGATCTGCTCACCGCGGACGCCGCCGGGCAGGCGGGGGTCTACCAGGACATCCTGCGCGGCGAGGAGGACAGCGTCGGCGCCGATCAGCTGCTGATGGTCGCGGGCAACGATCGGCGCTTTCGCGCGATGGGCGTGCAGAGCGTCGCGCGGTGGCAGTCGCCGCTGGGCTGGGCGCGCAGCGACCTCGAGATCGGGCTGCGGGTGCACGCCGATCGGGTCGATCGACTGCACACCGAGACGCCGTACGCGATGACCGAGGGTCGGATGGTGCGCGCCGACGCGCCTACGCTCACGCAGGTCGACAGCCGCGCCGAGGCGCTCGCGTTCGCGGCCCACGCGCACGAGGAGCTGGATCTCGGGCGGGTGTGGGTGCTGCCCGGGTTCCGGGCCGAGGTGATCCGCACCACCCTCACCGACGCGGGCGGCGCGCCGGACGTCGCGTGGCGCGCCGTCGCGCTGCCGGGCCTGGGGCTGCTCGTGCAGGCGTCGCCGTGGCTCGACGTGTTCGCCGGCGCGCACCGCGGGTTCAGCCCGGTCGCACCGGGCTCCCCCCGCGAGACGCGCCCCGAGACGAGCTGGAACGTCGAGGCGGGCGGGCGCGCGTCGTTCGGCGGCGTCCACGCCGAGCTCGTCGGCTTCTGGAACGACTACACGAACCTCACCGGGCAGTGCACGTTCTCGGCCGGGTGCACCGACGACCTCGACCAGCAGTTCAACGCGGGTGCGGTCGACGTGTACGGGCTCGAGGCGGTCCTGGCACAGCGCGTCCCCCTCCCGCACCGCCTCGAGCTCGCGGCCGAGGGCTCGTACACCTGGACCGGCAGCGCGTTCCGTTCGGGGTTCACCTCGACCTTCCCGCAGTTCGGACGGGTCGAGGCCGGCGACGCCCTGCCCTACGTGCCGGCGCACCAGGGCGCAGGGCGTGCCTCACTCACGCACCCGCTGTTCGGACTGTCCGCCGGCGCGAACGTGCGCGGCGCGATGCGCGACGTCGCCGGCCAGGACGCGAACCCGAAGGGCCCGCAGATCCCGACGGCGTGGACGCTCGACCTCGCCGCGCACGTCGCGCTGATCGAGGGTGTCGAGGTGTACGCGACGGTGACGAACCTGACCGACAACCCGAACCTCGTGTCGTATCGACCGTTCGGCGCGCGCCCGAACCACCCGCGACAGGCGATGCTCGGCCTGCGCGGCGCGCTGCCCTGATCGGCGCGCCTGCCCGTCGGGGCAGTTGACGCGACGCGCGCGGGCGACGAACCTGCTGCGGACTCGCGTGGTGGAGCTTCGATGTCCGTCCTCGTCCTGTTCGCCCACCCGGCGCTGGAGCGATCGCGGGTGAACGCGGCGCTGATCGCTGCTGCGGCCACGACGCCGGGCGTCAGGGTGCACGATCTGTACGAGATCTACCCCGACTTCGACGTCGACGTGCGCCACGAGCAGGCGCTGCTGCTGTCGCACGACACGATCGTGTTCCAGCACCCGCTGTTCTGGTACAGCCTGCCGGCGCTGTCCAAGCAGTGGCTCGACCTGGTGCTCCAGCACGGCTGGGCGTACGGGCGGGGCGGCGACCGCCTGGAGGGGAAGGCGTGGGTGAGCGCCGTCTCCACCGGCGGTCCGGCATCCGCGTACACGCACGAGGGCTTCCACGGCGCCACGCTCGACGAGCTGCTGCTGCCGCTGCGGCAGACGGTGAAGCTGTGCCGGATGCGCTGGCTGCCGCCGCACGTCACCCACGGCGCGCACGCGCTCGACCGCGACGGGATCGCGGCGGCCGCAGACGCCTACCAGCAGCGCCTCGCGGCGCTCGTCGACGGAGGCCGCTGATGCACGGCGAGGGCTTCTTCTTCCAGGCGTTCGTCTACCTGCTCGCCGCGGTCGTGGCCGTGCCGATCGCGAAGCGCGTCGGCCTCGGCTCGGTGCTCGGCTACCTGCTCGCGGGCGTGGCGATCGGACCGTTCGGCCTCGGGCTGGTCGGCGAGCACGGCGAGGACGTGCTGCACTTCGCCGAGTTCGGCGTCGTGATGATGCTGTTCCTCGTCGGGCTGGAGCTGGAGCCGAAGATGCTGTGGCGCCTGCGGGTGCCCGTGCTCGGGATGGGCGGACTGCAGGTGCTGCTGACCACACTCGTGATCACGGCGCTCGCGGTGGCCCTCGGGGTGCCGTGGCGTGCCGCCCTCGCGCTCGCGATGATCCTCGCGCTGTCCTCGACCGCGATCGTGCTGCAGACGCTGACCGAGAAGGGGTTGATGCGCACCGCGGGTGGGCAGAGCGCGTTCGCGGTGCTGCTGTTCCAGGACATCGCGGTGATCCCGATGCTGGCGCTGCTGCCGATGCTCGCGGCGCCGGGTGCCGCGCACCACGACGGCGGCCACGGCGGAACGTGGATCGACGGCCTGCCCGGCTGGGGCGCCGCGCTGGTCGTGCTCGGTGCGCTCGGCGCGGTGATCGCCAGCGGACGCTTCCTCGCGCGCCCGCTGTTCGGTGCGATCGCCCGCACGCGGCTGCGCGAGACGTTCACCGCGGCCGCGCTGCTGCTCGTGATCGGCGTCGCGCTGCTGATGACCAAGCTCGGCCTCAGCCCCGCGCTCGGCACGTTCGTGGCGGGCGTCGTGTTCGCGAGCAGCGAGTACCGCCACGAGCTCGAGAGCGAGATCGAGCCGTTCAAGGGACTGCTGCTCGGCCTGTTCTTCCTCTCGGTCGGCGCGACCATCGACTTCGACGCGGTCGCCGCCCGTCCGGGGCTGATCGCCGGACTGGTGACCGGGCTGATGGTCGTGAAGTTCGTGGTGTTGCTGGTGCTGGGGCGCGGCTTCCGAATGAGCCTCGACCAGAACCTGCTCCTCGCGTTCGCGCTCGCGCAGAGCGGCGAGTTCGCGTTCGTGCTGTTCTCGTTCGCGACGCAGAACGGCGTGATCCCCACCGAGGTCGCCGCGCCGCTCGTCGCCAGCGTGGCGCTGACGATGGCGCTCACGCCGCTCGCGATGGTGCTCTACGAGCGGGTCGTCGCCCCCCGACTGGGCACGCGGGAGCGCGAGACACGCCCCGAGGACGACGTGCACGGCGCCCACCCGGTGATCGTCGCCGGCTACGGCCGGTTCGGCCAGATCGCGGGCCGGTTGCTCGGGGCGCAGGGCGTCGACTGCACCCTGCTCGACATCGACTCCGACCAGGTCGACCTCGTCCGACGGTTCGGCGCGCGGGTGTTCTATGGCGACGCGACGCGGCCCGATCTGTTGCGCGCCGCGGGGGCGGAGCAGGCGCGCCTGCTGATCATCGCGATCGACGATCCCGAGAAGGCGCTCGCGCTCGCGCACACGGCGCACAAGCACTTCCCGCACCTGCGCGTGCTCGCGCGCGCCACCGGGCGCGGCGAGGCGCTGGCGCTGATCGAGGCCGGCGTACAGCACATCTACCGCGAGACGTTCGACGCCTCGCTCCGCCTGGGCACCGACGCGCTGAAGCTGCTCGGGATGCGCGCCTACGCAGCCGAGCGCGCCGCGCGCAGCTTCCGACGCTACGACGAGCAGACGCTGCGCGAGACCGCCGCAGAGCGACACGACACGCAGCGCTACATGGCGCTGGTGCGAGCGCGGCTGCAGAACCTCGAGGGCGTCCTGCGCGCCGAGCAGCGGGCGCACTTCGACAACGGCGAGGATCACGCCTGGGACGTCAGCGCGCTGCGAGCCGACGCAGGGAGCGCGCCGGCGGAGGGCGGGAGCTAGGCGAAGATCGAGTTCTTCGCGGCCTTGCCACGCGCCGTGCGCTGCAGGCGGCCGCCCGCGCGCTTCTTCTTCAGCAGGCCGGCCTTGCGGGCGCGGGCCGTGCGGAACTTGGCCTTGAGGGCGGCGCGGTGGCGCGCGGTCTTGTTCTTGGTCGCCATGACGAAACTCCGAAGCGAGACGAGGGCCCCCTTATCGCCCGTTCGGCGCGATCCGGCAACTCGGGGCGCGCCGGATCGGATACACGCGACCGGGGAGGACGGATGACGAGCCGCTGGGTCGTGTTGAAGTTCGGAGGCACGAGCGTGTCCTCCCGCGCGCGATGGGAGACCATCGCGGCCGAGTGTCGGGCGCGCCGCGCGGACGGGCTGCGCCCGGTGGTGGTGTGCTCGGCGGTGCGCGGGATCACCGACCAGCTCGAGGGGCTGCCCGATCGCGCGGTGCGCGGCGAGCACCAGCCCGTGCTCGACGCCGTGGCCGCACGGCACGCTGCGCTCGCCGACGAGCTGGGCGTCGATCCGGCGCTCGTCGCGGACGATCTGACGGAGCTCGGGCGGCTGGCGACGGGCGTAGCGATGGTCGGCGAGGCGAGCCCCCGCGTGCGCGCCCGGATGCTCGCGTTCGGCGAGATCATGCTCACCCGGCTCGGCGCCGCGTGGCTCGCCGCCGCGCTCCCCGAGGGCGCCTGCTGGGTCGACGCGCGCGACGCGCTGCACGGCGTGGAGCGGCGCGCCGACACGCCGCACCGGCGCTATCTCTCCGCCACCGTCGTGCAGGCGCCCGGGCTCGTCCAGCGGTGGAGTGCCGTGCCCGAGCCGGTGCTCGTCACCCAGGGGTTCATCGCGCGCGGTCCGACCGGCGAGACCGTCCTGCTCGGGCGCGGCGGCTCCGACACGTCTGCGGCCCTGCTCGCTGCAGCCCTCGGCGCCGTCCGCTGCGAGATCTGGACCGACGTGCCGGGTCTGTTCACCGCGAATCCCCGTGACGTGCCCACCGCGCGGCTGCTGCGTCATCTCGACTACGACGAGGCGCAGGAGATCGCGACCATGGGCGCCAAGGTGCTGCACCCGCGCAGCATCCCCCCGTGCCGCGACCACGACATCCCGATGGTCGTGCGCTGCACGCCACACCCCGAGCTCCCGAGCACGACGATCACCCGCGACGGGCTCCCCGGCAGCCGCGTCAAGGCGCTGTCCACGCGCCCCGGCCTCACGCTGATCAGCATGGACACGGTGAAGATGTGGCAGCAGGTCGGCTTCCTGGCTGACGCGTTCGCGGTGTTCCGCGACCACGGGCTGTCGATCGACCTGGTGTCCACGTCCGAGTTCAACGTCACCGTCAGCCTGGATCCCGCCGCCAACGCGCTCGACCCCGCGGTGCTCGACGCGCTCGTCGCCGATCTCGCGGCGTTCTGCACCACGCGCATCATCGGCCCGTGCGCGTCGGTCAGCCTCGTGGGGCGCGGCATCCGCGGCATCCTGCACCGGCTCGGGCCGGTGCTCGACGTGTTCGAGGAGCAGCGTGTGCACCTCGTCAGCCAGGCCGCCAGCGATCTCAACCTCACCTTCGTCGTCGACGAGGACCAGGCGGGGCGGCTGGTCCGTGCGCTGCACGGGCTGTTGTTCGCGGCGCCCGAGGGCGATCCGCTGTTCGGTCCCGCGTGGGAGGACCTGCTGCAGCAGGGGCCGCCGCTGCAGGTGGTCGCGCCGTGGTGGCGGGCGCGCCGCGACGACCTCCTCGCGCTCGCGGCGGCGCGCAGCCCCTGCTACGTCCTCGATCCCGGCACGCTGGACGCCCAGGCGGCCACGCTCGGCGCGCTGCAGTCGGTCGACCGGGTCCTGTACGCGATGAAGGCGAACCCGCACCCCGACGTGCTGCGCCGGTTCGACGCGGCCGGGCTCGGGTTCGAGTGCGTGAGCCCCGGGGAGCTCCGGCACCTGTTCGCGACGCTGCCCGGCCTCGACCCCGAGCGCGTGCTGTTCACCCCGAACTTCGCGCCGCGCGCGGAGTACGCCGAGGCGCTGGCGCTCGGCGTGCGCGTCACCCTCGACAACCTCCACCCGCTCGAGGCGTGGCCCACACTGTTCACGGGGCGCGACGTGTTCCTCCGCCTCGATCCAGGCATGGGCCGCGGGCACCACAAGCACGTGCGCACCGCCGGGGCCGAGTCGAAGTTCGGGATCGACGCCGATCAGCTCGACGCGCTGGCCGACCTCGTCGCAGCCGCCGGCGCGCATGTGGTCGGTCTACATGCGCACAGCGGCAGCGGCGTGCACGCGCCCGAGACGTGGTCCGAGATCGCGCTGTTCCTCGCGGACGCTGCGGAGCGGTTCCCCGACGCGCGTGTCCTCGATCTCGGCGGGGGCCTCGGGGTGCCCGACCAGCCGGGCGCGGCGAGCCTCGACCTGCAGGAGGTCGATCGCTGGCTGCTGCGCTTCAAGGCCGCGCGGCCGGGCTTCGCGATCTGGATCGAGCCGGGTCGGTTCCTCGTCGCGCCGGCCGGTGTCCTGCTCGCGACCGTGACCCAGCTCAAGCAGAAGGGTGCGGTCGCGTATGTCGGCATCGACACGGGGATGAACAGCCTGATCCGCCCCGCGCTCTACGGTGCGTGGCATCCGATCGTGAACCTGACCCGCCTCGACGCGCACCGCGAGATCACCGCGCACGTCGTCGGCCCGATCTGCGAGACGGGCGACACGCTCGGCTACAGCCGGAGCCTCCCGCGCACCGAGGAGGGGGACGTGCTCCTGATCGGCACCACGGGGGCGTACGGACGCGCAATGAGCAGCGCCTACAACCTCCGCGAGCCCGCCGACGAGATCGTGCTTCCGACGCCAGACCAACGAGGGGACGTGGATCCTGGTGCCGTCCTCCGCTAGCGTCTCGCCACTTCCATCAGAGGACCCCCATGCGTACGTTGACTCTCTGTCTCACCCTCCTCGCCGCGAGCGCGTGCAAGCCCAGCTGGATCGCGGACTGCGACTGCGAGGCCGGCGAGCTGTGTCGAACCCTTCACGACGCCGGCGACACCTGCATCGAGATCCCCGACGCCTGCGCGCCGGCGTTCTCGGGCGACTGCACGGACGTGCCCGACCCCAGCGGCACCTGCCGTGTGGCGATCTGCGGGTCCAACGTCGACTCGTGGGAGCGCGAGTGCTTCAGCAACGACGATGGGGACTACTTCCACTTCGCCTGCGACGCAGAGCTCTAAGCCGCCGCGCAGCGCGAGGCGGACGGCCGGGGCCGCTGAAGATCCGTGGGCCGGGCGTCCCGCCCGGCCGCCTGCCGGGAGACGGTCGGCCGGGACGGCCGACCCGCGATCCTGCGGCCCATGACGTGGGCCGGGCGTCCCGCCTGTCGATCCTACACATCTCGCACCGTACCTGAGATCACGTGGG
>CAYQSE010000047.1:0-30254 GCA_964419905.1 uncultured Enterobacteriaceae bacterium | reverse complement strand
GGTCGCCACGACGGGCGCGAGCGCGTCGTCGAGCGCGTGCGCGGCGTCACGGGCCGCGGCGAGCTGCGGTGCAGGCCCGTCGGGGGCGTCGCGCAGCCCGTCGGGCGCCCGAAGCCGCGCAGCGGACGGCAGCGCAGCGAGGAACGAAGCCTCCTCGACGAACGCCGCGTTCGAGATCGGCGCGCCGCACGCACACAGTCCCAGCAGCAGGGCGATGCGGGGCATCAGAACCGGTATCCGAAGCTGAGGTGGATCTCGAGCAGTCCGGGCATCGGGTGACCATCCCACTGGACCGGGAGGAGCATCGCGCTGACGCCGAGGTCGACGTGCACCCGGCCCGGGTGCAGCCCGATCCAGCCGTTCAGCCCGGGGGCTACGCGCGTCGTTCCCTGCGGCGGCGTGTCCTCGCCGGGGAAGCTGCGTCCGAGGTGCACCAGCTCGACGCGACCGCCCGCACCGGCGCGCAGCACCGCGGCGGCGCCCGTCGCCCAGCCCGCCACGCCGCCCGCACCGTAGGACCACACCTGGACCGTCTTCGTCGCGCCGCCGGGCACCGCGATCTGCCCGGTGCCGCCGCCCGTCAGCACGTCGAAGCCCCAGTACGGGCCCTTTCGCACGCCCAGGAACCGGGCCTGCACGCCACCGATCACGTGCGCGGGCAGGTACTGCCGCGCCGCGACACTCTGTGCCCCGAACCCGCGCGCCCCCACCACGGCGGCGAGCGTCAGGCGTGGGGTCATGGCCTTGCGGGCCTGCCGGCTCAGATCGCCGCGCGCGGTGGTGTCTTCCCACGCGAGCGACAGGAAGTCCGTCTCGGAGACCGTCACGCTGTCGCCGCGACCGAGCGCATACGCGGCCTCGTCGACCCACCCGGGCATGCGGTGGTGCACATGGTAGGCGCCCGCGGGCAGATGCAGCGCGGTCGGTGCGCCACCGCGGACCTCGGCGACGTAGCGCCGCCGTGTGGCGTCCCACACCGCGTAGGTGCCATCCAGATCGCCGGCGAACACCAGCGTGGCCTCGGCACGCGCCAAGCGGGTCAAGGCCACCTCGCCGGCTCCGCTCAGGTCGAAGTCGAACGAGGGCGTCTGCGTGCCCGGCGTCGTGCGGGTGTGGAACGCCGTCTCGCCGTGGACCCAGGCGTAGGTCTCGTTCAGCGTGACCACATCATCGCCGTCTCGGTCCGCCGCGCCGAGCAGCGCAGCATGAAGGTAGTGCGTGAAGAACCCACCTCCAAGTTCCTGGGATTCTTGGGAGAACTCAGATGCTGCGGATGAGGTGAGGATCGCTGTGCCGCGGGCCGACGCGGCCTCGACCGCGAACGCGTGCGCCGGTCCGCGCGCGCCGCCCTTCTCGCGGATCGCGCCGCCGGACTGGCACGCGTCGAGGAACGCGACCCGTAGATCCGCGCCGCTCGCCTCGAGGCGCTCGCGCAGCACCTCGTGCGTGAGCGTCGTGCTGCCCAGGCGCAGCCCGGCTTCGTCGCCGTGCCCGGAGTAGTAGAAGACGAGCGACGTGGGGCGCCCCTCGTCGCTGGCCGCGCGCAGCTTCGCGCTGGCCTCGGAGAGCGCGAGCTCCACGTCGCGGCGCGGGCGGTCGAGCAGGAGCAGTGCGTCCTCGGGCGCGACGCCGCCGGCGCCCACGAACAGGTCGCGCATCTTGGCCGCGTCCGCGGTCGCGAACAGCAGCCGCTCCTGCCCGCTGCGGCCCTCGTCGTTCCCGACGAACACGCCCATGCGCAGCTCGCCCGGGGGCGCGGCCGCGGCGAGCTGCAGCGCCAGCAGCGCGGCGATCACCGCTTCTCCACCACGACGGTCGCGGCGCCGACGGCCTCCGACCACGCGGCGAGCGCGTCGGCCCCGCCACTGGACCACGCGGCGAGCGCGTCGGCGCGGGCCTGCGCGGGGGGCAGCCCGAACGCGGCGACGAACACCTCGGGCCCTGGCGCGTCGTCGAGGGTGACCGTGAACGGGAGCTCGAGGTCGGCGCCGGGGCCGGCGGGGAGATCCGGGGCGCCGGGGGCCGGATGAAACAGCGTCGCCTGGCCGAGCCCGTCGATGGAGAGCAGGGTCAGCGTCGCCAGGTCGGCGCCGCCGACGCGGAACCCGACCACGTCGCCCTCGCCGAGCGGCGCCCCGTCCCACGCGATGAGTATGCCGGCAGACAGCGTGTACAGCCGCAGCGCGGCGTCGCCCTTCAGCCGGATCGCAGGCCCGTCGGTCGCGAGATCCGCGGGTGTGGTCGTCTCCCAGGTGTTGAACACGAACAGCGCCAGCGCGGCGGCCGCCAGCGGGATCACCCAGCGCAGCGCGAACGGCTTGTTCGCGGGCGTGGGCACGCGGGGTGCCTCGCCGGGCAGCCGACCGGCGCGCTGACGCAGCGCCGCGGCGTCGAACGGCGCGACCTCGGCGCGGGCCGCCTCGAGCCCGTCCAGGTACGCCTGTCCCTCCGGGTGGTCCGCAAGCCACGCCGCGATCTCGGCCCGCTCCACCTCGCTCCCTTCACCGGTGGCGTAGCGCGCGAGCGCCAGCCGACTCGGGCGGCTGCCGTCGTTCTCGGGCAGGGCAGGGGTCATGGTCCACTCCACAGCAGCGGGACGAGCGAGGCGATCAGCTTGCTCACGGTGTTCGCGCCGAGCGCGCGGCGTGCGCGATCGAGGAACGCGCCGACGCGCTTGCGGACGGTCGGCACGCTGATCCCGACCAGCTCGGCCACCTCCTGGCGTGTGCAGTCGTCGAAGTAGGTGTGCAGCACGCACGCGCGCGTCTCGGGATCGGCCTCGTCGAGCAGGCTGCGCACGAGCGCCTCGTCCAGCGCGTCGCCGGGCGCAGGGCCGACCTCGGAAGGCGCCACCTCGTCGTGGCGCCGCGCCAGGAGGTCTCGCCGTCCGCCGCGATCGCGGAGCAGGTTGAGGCAGTGGTTCGTCGAGATCCGGTACATCCAGGTGAGCGGGCTGGACTCCTCTCGGAACCGCTCCCAGTGGCGGATCGCCTTGGCGAAGGTCTCCTGGGTGGCGTCATGGGCGTCCTCGGGGTTGCGCAGGATCGCCAGGCAGCGGCGGTACACCACGTGGGCGTAGCGCGCGTACAGCGCGGCGAGCTCGGCGTCGGTCGGGTTCATGCGGGCCCGTTCGGGGGGCTGCCAGTTGGACCCGCGACGCGCGCGTCTCGGAAAGGAAATCTCAACGGGGACGCCTGCACAAGAAGAGCTCTCCCGTCTCGACCGCGTCGAGCGGATCGGCCTCGACCGGCACGAAGCCGGCGGCTCGCAGGCGGTCCCAGTAGGTCGCGCGCGAGAACAGCCCCATCGTGTGCACGTCGTGGACCGAGCGCACCGATCCGTCCGCGTCGCGCAGCAGGAAGGTCATGTCCACCCGATAGGTCTGGTCGCTCGGATCGGGATCCCAATGCCACTCGAGCATCTGCGCGGCGCGGGTGCCGTCGCTGCCGCCGCCCGAGACGGTGCCCTCCTCGAACGACTCGCGGACCACGTCGGGGACGACGAGGAACGCGCCACCCGGCCGCAGGTGTGCGAACGCGGTCGCGAACGCGCGGCCTAGGTCTTCTGGGGTGGTGAGGTACATCACCGCGTCGTGGAGCAACACGGCGTCGAACTGACGCTCCAGCCGGACATCGCGCAGATCGGCAGCGACGTGGCGCCGATCGGGGTTCAGCCGGCGGCTCGCCGCGAGCATCGCGGGCGCACGATCGAGCAGCACCACGTCGAGCGCAGCGGGCAAGCGCGAGGCGAGGTGGCCGCCGCCGGCGCCGAACTCGAGCAGCGAGGCGATCGGCCCTTCGGCAGCGCTCGCGAGCAGGCGCAGGTAGACCTCGGCCTCGTCGTCGTAGGTCTCGGGCGGCGAGAGCAGCGGCCACCACGGGGCCAGGTCTTCGTAGAGTCGCTCGGACATCCGTACTCCCTCTGTCCCGGGCAGCATCGCACGCGGCGCCCGGACCCCGAGCGGGATAGCGGGCCCCGATGCGCACCACCACCGGCAAGCCTACCCTCGATCGCATCCTGCTGGGTGACCTCCCGCTCGCCGAGGCGATGGCCGCAGCGCTCGGGGTCGAGGAGGGCGAGCAGCGGCTCACCCACGGCTTCCACACCTACCCGGCGGGGCTCCACGCCGACGCGGCGCGTGACCTGCTCGCGCTGTTCCCGTCCCGCTCGCTGCTCGATCCGTTCTGCGGCGGCGGTACCGTGCTCGTCGAGGGGCTCGTCTCGGGGCGTCGCACGGTCGGCAACGACCTGAACCCCACCGCGCTGCGGGTCGCGCGCGCACGCACGGCGCGCCCGAGCGACGCCGAGCTCACCATGTTCCGCTCGGCGTCCCGCAAGCTCGCCGAGGCGGCGCGTGCGAGCCGTGAGCCGCCGCCCGACGCGATCCTGCTCCCGCTGCAGGAGTGGTACGCCGACTGCGCGCTCGTCGAGCTGGAGTCGCTTCGACGGGGCGTCAAGGCGTCGGATCCGGTGATCCGGCCGCTGCTCGAGGCCGTGTTCTCGTCGATCCTGGTCAAGGTGTCGTGGCGCGAGTCCGACACGTCGGCGCACCGCAAGAAGCACCACCGCCCGCCGGGCACCACCGCGGTGCTGTTCCACAAGAAGGCGCGAGAGCTGGCGCGCCGCCTCGTCGCGCTGCGCGAGGCGACGCCGCCGGGCACGCCGCCGGTCGCGCTGCTGCGCGGCGACAGCCGCAAGCTGCGCCTCGACGCGCCGGTCGACCTGGCGCTCACCTCGCCGCCGTACCCCGGGACCTACGACTACCTGCCGATGCAGCACCTGCGCCGCGTGTGGCTCGGCGACGGGAAGTCCGGAGAGGACGACGAGGTCGGCTCCCGTCGGTCCTGGCGCGACGGCTCGCGCAAGGCGCGGTCGACCTGGGCATCGGACACGAACGCGTGGACGCGCGCGGTGGCCGATGCGCTGACACCCGGCGGCACGCTCGTGGTCGTGGTCGGCGACGGCCTCACCCCGTCGGGCGACATCGACACGAGCGAGCCGACCGAGGAGGCGGCGCGGCAGGCGGGTCTGCGCGCCGTCGC
The DNA here is from genome assembly GCA_964419905.1 of uncultured Enterobacteriaceae bacterium. Taxonomy (GTDB): domain Bacteria; phylum Myxococcota_A; class UBA796; order UBA796; genus JAFDJI01. The sequence continues at coordinate 25,212 of CAYQSE010000047.1, read as the reverse complement.
GCGCGCGAGCCTCGCGCGGCCCGACCACGCGCGCGGTACCCAGCGCTGGGAGCACGTGTTCGCGTTCCGGAAGGCCTGACTACGGGCGGAACGCCAGCGGCAGGCTCGCGCGGGCTGTGACGTGCTGAGGGGTCGGCAGCAGGCCGATCAGCGGCCGGTACGGGATCTCCACCCAGACGGTCAGCGCGGTCTCGCTCACGGACGCATGGGTCGACGCCTCGACGCCGCGCTCGCCGAGCTCGTCCGCGGCGACGCCCTCCGCGACCTCGACGGGGCTGGGCGTCCACGCGCGCGGCTGGGCGGCGCCCACGCGCACGGCGTTGTTCGCGGCTGCGACAGCAGCGGTTTGGTGGTAGACCAGCGCGCCGTACTCCACGGTCGCCGCGCCGAGCACGCCGAGCGCGGGCAGCCACAGCAGCACGCCGAGCAGCGCGTGCCCTCGACGCCGCGCGGTGGTTGCGCGAAGCCGCCCGGGCGTGGCGCGATCGATGCGACTGGGCGAGGACTGCGCGTTCATGGTTCGCTCCGGTTGATACCTGGAGCCTAGCGCACGTCCTGCGTGACTTTCCTCACATGCCCCTGTCAGTCGTGCGTCGACCGGGCGCTCAAGGCTGATCCTCCATCCGCATCACCGCGCCGCCGTTCACGGACTTCGGCACGGGGATCATGCCGAAGATCGGGCGGTACGGCACACTGATCGACACCGACATCACCTGATCCGGAGCGCTGCCAGACAAGGTGACATCCACCACCGCATTCTGCGGATCCCACCCCTGCTCGATCAGACCGGCAAAAGCCACCTCTCGGGCGCGGGCAATGGGTGTGGGTGTCCATGTGTGCCGCTGGGTGGCACCCGTGCGGATGGTGTCGCGGACGACGCCGACCATGTCGATCTGCTGGTTGAAGAACGAACCGTACTCGACGATCGCGCCGATCACCGCGAGGAGAAGCGGCAGCACGAGCGCGAACTCGATCGCGTAGGAACCACGCTTGCCCGATGTCATGTTCGTCACTCCGGAGCCTAGTAGACCAGCCCGTACTCGTAGTACAGGATGTTCGTCGCGAGCCCACCGCCCTCGACCCCGAAGTTGTGGTCGTAGGTGAGGTCGAGCTGCACGCGCATCGTCTTGCCCTGGCCCGAGGCGTCGACGTCGTAGACAATGCCCCATACGAAGCCTACGATTGGCGACTTTTGATTGAACTGCGTGGAGGAACCACACTCACCGCCGGTGGGCTCGAACACGATCACCGGACCCTCGATCACCTTGCCGTAGCTCAGCGGATGAATCGTGCTCTTCGAGTCCCCGTCGCCGGTGGCGTTGCCGTTCATCGCGGGTCGGATCGGGCCCCAACGCGTCGCGTCCCACCACAAGGTCGAGTTCTCGATCTGGGTCTGGACCTCCTGGAACGCGGCGGTGATCTCACCGTTGTTCAGGCCCACCATGTCGCCGACCGCGGCCTCGCCCTGCGTGCAGTTCCCGCGGAGCTGCGAGCGGATGGAGTCGGTGTTGGGGTTGGCGCCGATCTCCGACCAGCCGGCGTTGTCATTCTGCGCGGACGAGAACTTCACCGGGTAGACCTGCACGTCTTCCTTCGTGAGGTAGCAGGAGGGCACCGCGATGGGCAGGAAACATTCGACCCGCCCGGTTCCCGAGGTCGGCACCCCCTTCGCGACGCTTTGGGCCGTGGTGTCCATGAAGTAGCTGCCGAACGCGGCCGACGCGAACAGCGTCCCGATGTCCGACACATCCTTCTCGACCAGCACCGCCGTGACCTTCTTGGGATCCGTCGTGGAGGTGAAGCGACCGGTCGCCTTGTCCCACGCACCGAGCTTGATGTTCGCCGAGGTCAGCGCGAGCGGACGGCCGAGCACCTGGTTCATCCCGCCGAAGGTGATGGCCTTCTCGATGGCCCGCTTCATGCCGGCCTCGGTGCCGTCGAGGTAGCCCGCGCCGCCGATCGCCGCCGCGTCGACGCCGATCTGGAGCTGACTGTGGGAGTACTGCAGCATGCCGACGTCGACCGCGAGCGCGCCGAAGCCGAGGAGGGGCACCATCGCCAGCACGGTGACGGCCGCGTTGCCGCGGCGGGCCCAGGGAGAGGTCCGGGAGGGGCGTCGCATGGTGGAAATCCTCGAGGGTTCGTTCATTGGGGCTGATCCTCGATGCGGATCGAGGTGAGGGACTGGAGCGTGGACGGCACCGGGACGAACCCGGTGAGACCGCGATGGGGCAGCTCGACACCCACGCGGAGCGTGACCCCCGGCGCGACGCCATACAAGCCCACGTCGAGCTTCACCTCGCCGCTGTAGCCTTGCGCGACTAGGCTATCGATCAGCGCCTCCTCGGCCACTTCGTCGGCGGGCTCGGGGCTGGTGCGTGGGGTCATCGCGCCGACGCGCGCCGCGTCCCGCACCGCGGTGGTCACCGCGACCTGTCGGCTGAAATACCAGCCGAACTCCATGACAGCCACCAGCAACGCGACGAGCACGGGCGCGAGGAGTGCGAACTCCAGCGTGTGTGCTCCGCGTCGTCCGAGGCGATGTCCTATCGGTCGCATGGGCGCTCCAACCTGATGGAAGCATCTCCCACGGGTCCGCGGCATGCAAAAAGTTTTCCTTCCATCTCTGTGTCGCTCGGAGGAAAGTGTCGCTCGCGCCCCGTGTCTCGCGTAGCGGGATCTCATTCCGGGTCTTCGTTCCACTCGGGATATTCATCGTACTTCAAGGCCTTTCCGCGCACGCGCTCGGCCGGATACTTCTGCTCGGCGCGCTCGAGCTTGGACTGGACGGCGGCGGCGAGATCGATGCCCGCGCGGTCGCACAGGTTGAGCAGGCAGATCAGCACGTCGGCCGCCTCGTCCGCCACCTTGGGCTCCCGCGTGGCGTGCGGCGGCTGCGGCCCGTCGTCCGACGACCACAGGAACAGCTCGAGCAGCTCACCGGCCTCGACCGAGACGGCCATCGCGAGGTTGCGCGGCGAGTGGTAGCGCTCCCAGTCGCGCGCGTCGGCGAACGCGCGGACGCGGGCGGTGAGGTCGGCGAGGGTGGGGGCGTCGGACATCACGACCTCCGAGGGCTCAGCCCTGGTAGACCTCGACCTGATCGATCCGCGAGAGCACCCAGTCGAACTGACCGGTGGTGATCTTGGTGTCGCAATAGCCGCAGATGCCCGCGGCGCTCACGTTGTCCAGCGGTGCGCCGCAGCTCGGGCACTGGTGAGCGCTCTTGCTGCCGGCACCGGTGCCCGCGGCACGCAGGAAGGTCCAGTATTCCGAGAAGTTCCTGGAGACCTTGTCGTTGCCGCCCACCACGTTGCCGTCGCGGTCCTCCACCCAGTCGCGCGCCGAGGCCCAGACGCGCACCGTGATCGCCTCGTACCAGGCGTCCTGCTCCACCTTCGCCATCGCCATCCGCTGGAAGGTGACGTCGCCCAAGCGGTTGTGCAGTCCGCCCGCGGCGTACTGCTCCATGTAGAACCGCAGGTTCTGGTACATCGGCTCGGTGCACCACGGGCGCGCGCGGTCCCAGGCGCCGTCCGACCACGCGGCCTGGAGCCCGAGGAACACCTCGCGCACGTGCTGCTGGAACTCGGGGAGCTGGAAGTCCGGGTGTCGCGCGGTGAACCGCTTGAACGCGGTGCCGAGGTCGGGCGCGGCCCGGGTCGGGCCGTGCACGCTCGGCTCGTCACCGCCAGCCAGCCACGACACCTTGGGTGGCGTGAACGCGCGGGCGACCAGGCGCGTCATCGCGATGGCCTGCCACTGGAGCTGACCCTTGGTGATCGGGGTGGCGCACACGCTGCACGCGCCCATCCGATCGGTCTCGACCGCGGCACCGCAGGACGGGCAGCCCATGCGCAGCATCTCGTCGGGCGGCAGCGAGGTCGCGGACGCGGCGCGGCGAAAGGTCCACTGCTCTTCGAAGTAGATGCGTCGGCTCGACCCCTTGGCGAGGTGCTCGAGCCGGCTGCCGAGGAAGACCGCGTCGAGCTCGACGTGGCCGCCGCGCGTCGCGGACCGGACGATCTTCAGGCCGCCGTGCACGACCTGCTCGACGCGGGACACGCCGTTCAGCGAGGCCTGCAGCGCGGCGCGGGCCGTCCCGTCGACGAAGGGCGTCAGCGACTCCCATGCGCCGGTGCCGGCGGCTTCCAGCGCGCGTCGATGCACCAGCGCCAGGAACTCCTGTAGCACCGGCAGGCTGAACCCGGCGTCGGATGCGCGCAGCGACGCGATCGCGTCGCTCCGTGCGTGCCGCTGGGCGCTCGGGTTCGGCGTGTAGGTGCGGTGCACGCCGACGCCGCTGGTGCGGTTCTGCATCGAGAAGTGGACCGCCACCAGCACGAGGAAGATCAGCAGCAGCGGGACGCCGACGGCCGGGTACTCGATGCACAGCCGGATGAGCAGGTAGAGGATCAGCCCGAGGCCATCCCCGTCCCCGCCGCCCCCGCCGCCTCCACCCCGGAAGCCGCCGCCCCCGCCGCCGAAGCCCTCACCGCCCCCGACGCGAGCGATGGCCTCGAAGCTGAACAGCAGCGCCCCAGCGAGCGCGAGCGCCGCGAGCACACGACGGCTCACGGGCGCACCCGCGGCGCGTCGGAGAGCTCGAGGCGGTTCGGGTCGTCCCGCGGTGGGACGTGACGCGCGAGCACCTCGCCGAGCGCGTCGAGGCTGGCGAGGAACCCGTCGAGGTGGTCCGCCGCGAACCGGTCGGTGACCGCGCGCCACTCGCCCAGCGGCACCAGCCCCTCGATGCCGACGTCGGGGAGCACGACCACGAGCCCCTCGAGCGCGCTGACATAGACCAGCACCCCGGTGCGCTGTGGGGTGGCGTGGGCGCCCTCGTGGAAGAACTCGGCCTCTGCCGCGGTGCGTACGTGCCGCGTGCGGCGATCGGCGCTCGCGAGCAAGCGGAGCCCCATCGGCCCGTCGAGCAGCCACGCCACGAACGGGAAGAACACCCCGATCTCCAGGACGACCGCCCACGGCGGGACGACGTAGGGGACGAACAGCACCACGACGAGCAGCGCCAGCGTGCACAGCGCCGCGCCGACGAGCGAGGCGTCGCGGTAGCTTCCAGACCGCCCCGCCGAGACGACGACGAGCTCTGCGTCCGTGCGCGCCTCGATGCGGCGCACCGCAGCCTCGACGGCCTCGTGGAACCTGTGGTCGGCGTGGATCACGGACCTCCCTCCCGGCGGCGTCCTATATCCGGGCGATCCGCGCTCAGACCGTGGCGAGGCGGAACGGCGCGTCGCGGACGAAGCCGACGCGCTCATAGACCCGCACGGCAGGCTTGTTCGCCTCGTTGACGTGGAGGGTGACCCGCGGGTGCTGCCCGAGCAGATGCGCGCAGATCGCGCGCATCCCCTCCGTCGCGAGCCCCTGCCCCCGCAGCGCCGGCGGGACCCAGGTTCCCCCGACCTGGGCGCCCTCGGGGATCGCGGTGCCCACGTTGATCTGGAACAGCAGCGCGCCCCCGCGCTCGATCACGAAGGTGCGGCCGTTGCGCAGCCGCTCCCGCACCACCCGCTCGTGCAGCGTCGGCGTCAGCAGGTAGGGATCCCGCCCGAGATCCTCGTACTCCATCCGGCCCGAGGCGCGCGCCACCTCACGCCACTCGGACATCCGCGCCGGGCGGAAGCCCTCGACGGGGGGCCCCTCGGAGCGCGTCGCGACGTACAGGCGCTGGTCGTACCAGCGCTCGGGCTTCACGCGATCGGCCGCCCACGCGCGCCACAGGGCATCGCCCGCCACGCGGGGGCCGACGAGCAGCGTCGGCTCGAAGCGCTCGCGCAGGTGCGCGCCGATGGCGGTCGCATCGTCCGGGTCGGGGCAGAACGGGACGACGAGGCGCTCGGGGACGACGAGCGCGAGCCCGCGCACCGCGTCTCCCTCGACCGCGCCACACCAGTAGGCGCGGTCCATCGGCTGGCTGCGCACGAAGCCGAGCAGAAACAGGTTCACGTCGACCGCGGCCATCAGCATGGCCTCGATCGGGCGCTCCCACCCTGCGGTCAGGCGCTGCACGGTGACGGTCAACAGGCGCTCCAGGACGGTCGGATGCTACCCCACGCGGTGTGGGGTACGTGGCTCCCGCGCGGCGTGGACGCGCGGGAGGGGTGATGGACGAGCGACCGACGAAGGCGATCTCGGTGACCGAACAGGGCGAGCCCGACGGGTTCCAGATCGGCGCCGGCTTCTGGCCAGAGCGCGACTTCCACGGCGTCACCCGGCTGGTCGCCTCGGCGCCGCCCGAGCGGCTGGCCGCGGCGCACGCGGCCCTCGTGGCGGTGCTCGGCAGCCCGCTGGGGGTGCTGTACCGTCAGGTCGTCGATCGGCGTGCGCCGCGCCCCGAGGGGGCGCCGCCGCGCGATCTCGTCGCGCTGGAGGTCGACGCGGCCAGGGTCCGCGCGGGGCTCGCGGACTGCGCGGGGCTGATCTATCAGGACGCGCGCGCCGAGCTCTGGCTCCGCGGTGCGCTCGGCGATCAGGTCGTGCTCGACGGCGACGGGCTGCTCTACTGCTACCCGGACGATCCGGGCTTTCGCGATGCGCTCGGCGCGACGGGCATCGCCGAGGGGAAGGTCGAGACCCTGCAGGAGCGCGACTACGTGCGGCACCAGTTCCACGCCGCGTTCGATGCGCAGGAAGACCACCTGATCGCGGCGCTGGGCCTCGTCGAGGTCACGCCACAGCGGAAGGGCTGACGGCTCGCGCCCGCGAGGGCGAGTCGGAGGCGTCTCGGATACAGGGGCCCAATGCGAATCGGCAACGTAGACATCGCGCCTGCGCTCGTGCTCGCCCCGATGGAGGGGGTGACGGACATCACCTTCCGTCGCCTGATCCGTCAGATCGGGGGCTGCGGGCTGACGGTGACCGAGTTCGTGCCCGCGCGCGGTCTGCGCGACGACATCCCGCGGGTCAAAGAGATGGTCGCGTTCGACGAGGACGAGCGCCCGCTCGCGATCCAGGTCTACGGTCGCGACCCCGAGGCGATGGCCGAGGGGGCCCGGGTCGCGCAAGACCTCGGCGCCGATCTGGTCGACCTCAACATGGGCTGCCCCTCGAAGAAGGTCTGCGCGCACTCGGGCGGCTCGGCGCTGATGAAGGAGGTCGATCTCGCCCTCGCGATCGTGCGCGCGATGCGGGCGGCCCTCGACGTGCCGTTCACCGTGAAGATGCGCGCCGGCTGGGACGCCGACCACAAGAACGCCCCGGAGGTCGCGTGGATGTGCCAGGAGGAGGGCGCCGACGCGGTGACGGTGCACTGGCGCACCCGTGAGGACAAGTACGGCGGCGTGCGCGAGCTCGACACGATCGCGCAGGTCGTCGATCGGCTGCGGATCCCGGTGCTTGCGAACGGCGACATCATCGACGCCGACTCGGCGATCGACACGCTCGCGCGCACCGGCGCGGCCGGGTTGATGATTGGCCGCGGCGCGATCCGCAACCCGTGGGTCTTCCGCGAGATCGAGGCCGCGCTGTCCGGCGCACCGGTTCCGCGGATCACGCCAGCGGATCGCGAGCGCGTCCTGCTCGACTACTACGGCGCGATCCGCACGCGGTTCTGCAACGATCGGGGCGCGCTCGGCCGCATGAAGAAGATCGCGCGCTACTTCACGGAGGGCGTCGAAGACGGCGACGTGCTCCGGTACGCCATCTGGCACAGCCGGACGGTCGAGGAGGCCGAGGAAGGGGTGCGGTCGTTCTTCGCGGGCTTGCGCGCCGCGAAGTGAGGCTCAGCTCGCGAGCGCGATGAGCACGCCCACCAGCACACCGCTCGCGATGACGAGCCCCGCCAGGACGACGCCACCGAGGACGAACCACTTCAGCGACGCGCGAGGGGGCGCGGGCGCCGCGGCAGGCAGGACCCGTGGCGCCGTTGGGCGCGCTGCGGTCGCCTGCGGCGCGATCGCTTGGGGCTCTGGAGGGGCAGGGGGCTCGGGCTGCGCGGCCACTGGGGAGGGGATCGGCGGGAGGGTCGGCGGCGGTCCGGGCGCGGTGGCGAGGAGGTCCTCGGGCAGCAAGCGCCCGGGCTCGGTGTCCTCGTCGGCCGGATCATCGAGGGCGATGTCGAATCCGGGCGCGCCAGGGAGCGGCCCGTCGTCGTCAGGCCCGCCCTCTGCGTCGAAGAACGCCTCGAGCGTGTCGGCGTGGTCGCCGGTCTGCTTCCAGCCGTGTGGCGTCTCCTCCCACAGGGCCGCGTTGCGCTCCGCGTGCAGCCGGAGGCGATCGGGGATCTCGGCGCCGTCGTAGACGGGCACCTCGTCCCAGGTGGAGCCGGTGTCGAGCAGCAGCACCTGGACGCCCGTGAGCTCTGGGTCGGGCTGCGGTCGCGGGTCGGGCATGTGGGGGGCGCCGTTCTGCAGCGCGAAGCGACGGAGGTCGGCGCCGCGAGCCCGCTCGGCGAGCCCGGCGAAGGTCTGGACCACCTCGCGCACGTCCGGGCGTGCGTCGGGATCGAACGCGACCATCCGGAGCAGGATGTTGCGCAGGACCAGCTCGTCGCTCTCGGAGCCCAGGCCGAGGTTGACGAGCCGGGCAACCACCTCGGAGAGGTAGCGATCGTGCGCCGGGTTGTGGGACTGGAGGCGCCGGAGCGAGCGCCCGCGGAACAGCTCCAGCGCGAGGATCCCCACCGAGTAGACGTCCGCCGACGGTCCGCCGCGCTTCCCCTCGCGTCGCCCGGGTGACATGTACTTGATGATGCCCATCTTCAGCGCGCCCGATCGCGCGCCGCGCCCGGCCAGCGTCGTGAAGCCGGTCGCGAAGTCGAGCACCCGCAGGGTGCCCTCGCGGTCGACCATCACGTTGCTCGGTCGGATGTCGCGATGGACGCGCCCGAGCGCCGCGCTGCGTCCAGGGGGGACGGTGTGGAGCGCTGCGTCCAGCGCGCTCGCGATCCCGAGCACGATCTCGCAGCGCGCCTTGGTCGGCACCGCGAGGCCCTTCGTGCGCAGGATCTCGGTCCACGCCTGGATGTCGATGCCGTCGACATAGGGCGAGATGAGCGCGATCAGCTCGCCGACGCGCGCCACCTCTTCCACGCAGACGATCTGCGGGTGGGCGATCGCGGCGAGCTCCCGCGAGGCGTCCCGCACCTTGAGCAGGCGATCGACATCGCCCTTGGTGCGGTGGCGCAGCACCTTCACCGACACGAGGTCAGCGATCGCGCCACGCGTCCGCTCCGCCAGGAAGGTCGCGCTGAGCGGCCCGCTCGCGATCTCCCGCAACATCCGGATGCGGGTCGGCGTGGCGGCGCCGTTCGTCAATCCTGCCTCCGAACGCGGTCCCTGGAGCGGGGCGACCGTCGGTGTCTCAGCCTATCACGCGCCCCTGCTCGCCGCGTCACGGGTTGATCTCGTCGCACTCCATGTGGCATCAATCCCCTGTTCGCGAACTGGGGGCATGGCTATGCCCGGCTGGGGAGACCGCATGAACGTGTACCGCATCCTTCCGCTGGCGCTGGTGCTCGCCGCCTCACTGGCCTGCTTTGGCGGCGGCGAGGTCAGCACCGAGGCCGCAGAGTCCGAGCTGAAGAAGGGCAACCTGGTCGGCGCCGCCGATGCCTACGCGACCCTCGCGAAGGATCATCCCGAGGCGGTCAACGTGGCCATCGGGCAGTCCTACATGCAGATGCTCGCGGGCAACTACGACGGGGCCGACAAGACACTGCAGGCCGCCGAGGCCGGCGCGGGCGAGGCGCTCGGCGAGATCAAGCTGCGGCGCGCGCTCGTCGCGCTGCGCGCGGCCAACCTCGATGGGGCCAAGAAGCTCGGTCGCGACTCGGGGCTCCCGGCGGGGCAGGTGCTCGCGGCCGAGGTCCACCTCGCGGACGCCGAGGTCGACGAGGCGATCAAGCTGCTCAAGGAGGCGCGCGGCGGCCCGGGCGTGATCGGCGAGACGGCCAGCGCCTACCTCGACATGCTCGAGAGCGGCGACGCGCTCCAGGCCGGACTGGCCGAGGCGACCGCGCTGTGGGCGGTCGGCCAGCGCGCCGTCGCGTGCGAGGTCGCCGAGGAGATCGTCAAGGCGCTCCCCGATCAGGGCAAGAAGGGCGCGCAGCTCCTGCTGTGGGCCGGTCGCGCCGTCACGTCGGGGCGCACGGGGATCGCCACCAGCCTGCTCGACGAGCTCGATCTCGTGGGCGCGCCGGCGGGCCAGGAGTGGCGGGTCCAGGCCACCCGGGCGATCGTCCTGATCGCCGAGGGGCAGAACGAGGAGGGGATCGCGCGGTTCGGCGCGCTCCAGGCGGCGATCGACGCCGGGTTCGCGCCGTGGGAGGGCGTGGCCGACGCGAAGGCCACCGCCGCTGCGCTCACGGAGGATCGCGCCGTGGCGCGTCAGCTCCTCGAAGGGGTGGAAGGTGTACCGGCAGCGCGGGGTCTCTACGCCGCCGGCGCGGCGAAGGTCGCCCGTGACGCCGCTCCCTCCGACAGCGCGTTTGCTACCTTCCTGGACAACAAGTAGGGCGTCGCCCCGACTTCGTCCGGGAACCCAGGAGTCTTTGGTCATGGCCCGCATCGCTCGCATCGCCGCCCTCGCGGCCTCGGGGATGGTGTTCGGAGGCGTCGCGCTCGCGGCAGCGTGGGGCGACTTCGAGACGGCGTTCCCTCCCTTCCCGTGCAACGATGGGTGGGTCGGCTGCTATCAGGACGGGGATCGCGTCACGCCGGACCTCCACACGGGGCCGAGCGGGTTCCCCACTGCGGCGAACGCGCGACTCGATTGGTTCAATCTACGTCCCACCGCGGTCTTCGCGCCGTTCGGCGAGATCTCGCAGTACCCCGAGGGTGGCGCGCCCGCCGTCGCGGCCGCGGAGGACGACTGGGAAGAGCCGCCTCCGGCGCCCGCGCCGCGACCCGCGCCGATGCCAGAGCCCTCTGGATGGGACGAGCCCGCACCGTCGCCGCGACCGCCCGCGCCGTCTCCGCGCCCCGAGCCCGCGCCGATGACCCGGCCCGAGCCCGCCCCGATGACCCGCCCCGAGCCCGCCCCGGCGCCTGCGCCCGGCGGCTCGATGGTGCGTCCGGGTACGACGACCAGCACCGCGCCGGCGCCCGCGCCCGGCGGTTCGATGGTCCGTCCGGGTACGACGACCAGCACCGCGCCGGCGCCAGCGCCCGCGCCCGCGCTGACCCGGCCCGAGCCCGCGGTCGCTGCGGTGGCGCCGGCCCCGTCTGGCCCGGTCTCTTGCGACAACCTCGTGATGCTCGAGCCCATGGCCATGATGGGCAAGCTCTCGCCGGAGCAGATCGCCTGCCTGGACGGTGCGCTGAGCGCGGCCGACAAGCAGACCGACAAGGACAAGCTCTCGCGCGTGCTCATGGCGAACTCCTGGGCCGCGGGTGATCACCGGTCGTGGGAGACGCAGGTGAAGCGTCACCTCGAGGAGATCGATCAGTCCGACCCCGACTTGTGCTACAAGTACGCGCTGTTCCTGTCCAAGAAGGGCGCAGGACGGGCCTGGGGCGTGATCAAGTGGTCCGACGTCGCGCTGGAGAACCGCACCCGCTGGGTAGGCGAGACCTACAAGTCGCGCGTCTTCAACCTCTACAAGTTCCGCGCTTCCGCCGCGCAGGATCTGTGGAAGGCCGCCGAAGAGAAGCACGCATCGGCGCCGACCGATGCCACGCGCAAGGAGGTCGAGGACGCGCGTGGACGCACCAAGACGTTCGCGCGCGAGTGGTACGAGTATGCGAAGGAGGCGGAGAAGGATACGACCAGTGCGCTGCAGCTGTGCATCTCTGCAGCGGGCACCGCCGAGTTCTGCGAGGGTAGATGATGGGGTTTCGCGCGCTGGGGTTGTTGGCCGCAAGCGGGCTCGTCGCCGCGCTCGGGTCGTCGTTCGCGTGCTCCGGCAACGGCGCAGGCGCCCCGGCTGTAGCGCCTGCCAGCGAGGGCTACCCCGAGGCGATGCTCGAGCAGTCGTGGTCGGTGCGGCTCGGCGCCAACGAGGAGCGCGCGCCGTTCGAGGCGCGTCGCGGCTGGGTCCAGCTGGTGGTCAAGCGCGACGTCCGCGGCTGCGTCGCTGATCTCGGCGGCGACGGCGGACTCCCGGCGGCGCGGTGCCATGCCGACGCTGCGAGCATCTACAAGCAGGCTGCCCTCCTCTACGCGAACGCGCTGATCGCGGGCTGGGGCAACATGGGCGAGCCCACCGATCCGGTGGAGGGCGCGCACCTGCTCTCGGTCTCCCACGCGATCACCGGCGACCTCGAGCGCGCACGCGCCGAGGATCTCCGTCTGGGCGAGCCAGCAGGTGACGTCGCGGCCTGGCACGCACCCTGGCGTGCATGGCTCGCGAGCGGCGCCACGTGGCCACCGGATCTGTCCGGCCTGCCCATCGGCCTGCCCGAGGTCGCGGGAGGGGAGTGGCCGACCGGCAAGCCGACGCCGCACTTCACGCTGTACGAGACCACCGAAGAGAAGCGCTCGATGGAGGCTTCCGACCTCTCGCAGCTCATCGCGCTCGCGCTGTGGCACCAGGCCGCGGCGCGCGCTGCGCATCCCGAGGGGCGAGAGATCGAGCAGTACGGTGCACAGTACCGCCTGCCGGTCGAGGGGCCTGCGGCCACCGACGTCGAGCTCCCGATGGAGTTCGTGTTCGGATCCGACTACCTGGTCGGCGCCGACGCCGCGTTCCTCGCGGATCTGCTCGGCGCCGGTGGCGTCGGCGCGGTCGAGGCGCACAAGGAGCGCAGCCTGCTCGCAGCGCTGGCACTCCAATGTCGGGTCGAGGGGAAGATCGACCCCGAGCGAGCCATTGATCTGGCGTCGGAGACGCGGAGGCTCACCCTGGCTCGCCTGAAGGACAAGGCCGGCGGCAACACCGAAGGCTTTCACCGCACGTTCGCGGACATCGCGCGCGTTACGGTGCTGCGCGGCCTCGCGCTGGTCGCCGAGACCGAGGGCGATCGCGAGGTGAGCGGTCGCCTGCGCATCCTGGCGCTCGAGTCGAGCGACCAGGAGTGGACGGCCGACGCCGCGGCGTTGTTGTCCATGGCTGCATGGGACGCCAGCAACGAGTATCCTGTCCGCGCGACCGATACGCTTCACAACTTGATTCGACGTTTCCCCACCTTGGAACCTGCCCGCTTCGGGGTCGACGTGCTCGCATTGCGCGTCAGCCGGCGTCGTGGCGGCGGGCTGCCGGGACAGTAGGAGAGCCCAATAACATGAGTCTCGCTCGCCATCTGCTTGTCGCGACGGGTCTTCTCGGCTCGGTGCTCCTCACGGGCTCGACCGTTTCGTACTACGAAGAGTCGCTTCCGACTTCGATGAACCCGCTGTTCGCGCGGTCGATGGTCGACCATCGCTCCAACGAGCTCGTGTTCGATCGGTTGTTCTATCGGTCCGCGATCACCAACGAGGTGCGCAGCCGACTCGTCGACCGGTTCGAGGTCCTCGAGAACGGTCGCAAGCTCAAGCTCTACGTGAAGTCGGGCGTGAAGTGGCACGACGGACAGGACTTCTCGGCCGAGGACATCTGCTTCACGGTCAGCGCGATGCTCGACAGCCGCACGCCGTCGCCGATCGCGAAGAACTACCAGGAGTTCCTCTCGGGCTGCGTCGCGAACAACCGCGAAGGCAGCGCCACCATCGAGTTCACGAAGATCTACCACAATCCTCGTGATCGCGTCGGCTTCTCCGTGTTGCCCAAGCACGCGTTCCAGTCGACCGCGGTGAGCCCGGACCTCGACTTCTCGCACCGGCCGGTCGGCACGGGTCCGATGAAGGCGTCGAAGGGCACGAAGGCCGTTCGCTTCGAGGCGGTGCCGAACGCGCATCATGGCGCGATGATCGAGGTGCTGAGCCAGGCGCCGGGCGGGGACCCCTTCGTCCAGATCCGTACGCTGCTCGCGGCGGGTGTCCATGGCGTCATCACGGTTCCGCCGCAGCTGCGTCCCGAGGTCGCCGCGTCCGACGACGTCGCCCTCAAGACCTACGACCTGCGCACCTGGTGGTTCGTCGCGGTCAACAGCAAGCGGGGCGCGCTGCAGGATCAGCGGGTCCGCCAGGCGCTCGATCTGACGATCGACCGCACCGAGCTCCGCGAGCTCACGATCGGCGTCGATCCCGACGACCCGCACCCGCCGTGCGAGTTCATCTCGGGTCCGTTCGTCGGCTCGTCGCCGTACTACAACCGGTCGGTGAAGCCGGTCGAGCGCAGTGATCGGGCGAAGGCGCGCGAGCTGATGACCGAGGCTGGCGCGGTGCAGACCGCGGGCATCTGGGTCTACAAGGGCGAGCCCGTCACGCTGAAGCTCGGCATGAACGCGCCGCTCGACGCCGAGGCGCGCGACCTGCTCAACCAGGTCGGCAACCAGCTCCAGGCCGGCGGGTTCAACCGGCAGGTCTACAAGGTCACGGCGGACGACTGGAGCCGCAAGGCGGTCGCCGGCCAGATGGCCGACTTCGACCTGCTCATCGGCAAGTGGTCGTTCGGCGTGGTCGAGGACGTCAACGCGCTGTTCCACACGCGCGACGACCAGGGCCGGGGTCAGCTGAACATCTTCAACTACAGCAACCCCGAGGTCGACCGGATCCTCTCGTCGTACGACACCGCGCGTACCGACACCGAGGCTCAGGACGCCTACCACGAGCTGCACGCCTATCTCGCCAAGGATCTGCCCTACCTCTTCCTGTGGAAGCTCGACACGAAGAGCGCCTGGCGCAACGAGATCCGCGGCAACACGATCACGCCGTACTTCTACTTCACCGAGTTCGACGGCTGGAAGTTCGAGCAGTAGGCGGAATACCGCGTGATCTCGCCCACCGGGGCGTGATCACTTCTCGCGGGCGGGCCATTCGGTCCCGCCCGCGCTGCTATTATCGGCTCGCTCCGCGAAGGGGCTGGAGGAGGACGACACGTGCGCTGGTGGATCCGCCCGTTGGTACGCACCATCGCAGCGCTGCTCCTGCCGCTGATCATTCCGGCGATCATCACCTTGATCCTGTGGGCGCTGCCCGGTGATCCGGTCGAGATCGTGTGTCCGCCCGGTCAGTGCAGCGAGGAGGGGGCGCGCGAGCTGGCAGAGCAGCGCTACCTCGATCAGGGCCCGGTCTACTTCTACACGAGCTGGGTCGGGAACGCGTTCCAGCTCGACTTCGGGAAGAGCTGGCGCGTCGCGCAGGGCTTCCCGGTGTCCGCGCTGATGTCCGAGGCCATCCCAGCCACCACGATCCTGGTGCTGCTCGCGATGCTCCCGCTGCTGATCGGGTCGATCTTCGCGTCGGTCGGCTGGGCGCCCAAACGCGTCGACCCGTTCCTTCAGGGGCTCGGACTGATCCCATCGGTGATCCTCGCGCTGGTGTTCGCCGCGATCGTCGAGATCTCGTACGGCGCCCTCTCCAACGAGGGATGGCCGGGCGTGCTCCGGCTGCTGCTCGGCGCCCTCGTCCTCGGGGTCGCCGACAACGCGCTCACGGGTGCGGTCGTCGGCACGCGGTCGGTGTTCGAGGCCGAGATGAAGCAGCGCTACATCGGCATCGCGGTGCTTCGCGGCGAGACCGTCTTGTCCAACGCGCTGCCCAACGTGCTCCCAGCGCTCTTCGGGCAGTTTCGCGGGCGGCTGCTCCACCTGCTTTCGGGCGCGGTGATCGTGGAGGTCGTCCTGCGGATCTCGGGGATCGGAGAGCTCTTGTGGAGCGGCACCCTGCTCCAGGACTTCGGGGTCGTGCTCGCTGCGGCGTGGGCGTTCGCGGTGCTCTCGTCCGCCCTGCTGCTGATGCAGGCTGGCGTCGAGGTCGGCACGGCGATGTACGTGCGGCGCGTCCCGGTGGTGCCGGAATGAGGAGCGGAAGCAACGCGCGGCTGTTCTGGCTCGTGGTCGGCACCGTCATCCTGGCTGGGATGGTGGTGGCAGGCTTCTTCGCGCCCGAGTTCCTCAGCGCCCCCGACCTCGCGTCGCGCCACCTGAGTCCACGGCAGTCGCCGCCGTTCGGCACCGACGCGATGGGCATTCCGCTCACCGAGTACGCGCTGCAGGGCGCCAAGGTCGTGGGCATTCCCGCCGTGCTCTCCGGGCTGCTCGTGTCGCTGCTCGCGACGCTCGCGGGACTCGCTCGGTGCGCGGGCTTCCAGTGGATCGACAACGCGCTGGCGCTGTTCCAGGAGCTGGTCGGCGCGGTGCCTCGCCTGGTCGTGATCCTCGTCGTCGCGGTCGCGATGCCGCGTGACTTCCGGAGCTTGTTGCCGATCGGCCTGGCATGGGCGATCCTCTCGGCGCCCGCCGCGATGGACGAGGCCGCCGCCACCGCGGGCCGCCTCGGCGGCGCACGCTTCGTCGAGGCGCTGCGGGCGCACGGCTTCACCGCGACGCGCATCTTCCTCTACCACGTCACCTGGCTCAACCTGCGCTCGGTCATCATCCGCCAGGGCGCCGAGGTGATCATGCAGGTGGTGTTCCTCGAGATCGCGCTGTCCTACCTGGCGGTCAGCCAGCGGCAGCCGGCGTTCACGCACGCCGACAGCGTGCATTCGTGGGCCACCCTGCTCTACGACGGCTACACCTGGCTGGTCGCCAGTGTGCCGTCTGGACACGCCATGGTGCTCGGTCTCGCGCTCGTCGGGATGGTGGCGCTGATGGCGCAGGGCTTCCGGCTCGCTGCGAGGGCACGATGAGCAAGGAGGTCCTCCTGGAGCTGCGCGACCTGTGCATCGTCACGCCCGATCGCGCGCTGGTCGACGGCGTCGCGCTCGACGTGCGGCAGGGGATGGTCACCGCGCTGGTCGGGAACTCCGGCTCGGGCAAGTCGCTGTCGGCGCGTGCGTGCATGGGCGTGCTCGACGTCGATCCGGGCCTCGTGCGCGGCACGCTGCGGTTCCCGCAGCTCTCGGACCGCGACTGGTTCGAGGGCGTGCGCGGCAAGGGCATGGGGGCGCAGCGCCGACTCCTCGCCGAGACGCGCCCGCTGCGCGGCAGCTACGTGACCTACTCGCCGCAGTCCGCGTCGTCGGCGCTCAACCCGGGTCGCACGATCGGCCGCCAGCTCGAGATCGCGATTGCACGCCGTCGCGAGGCCCCCGCAGACCTCGGGCAGGCGATCAAGGACGTGCTCGGCGAGGTCGGTCTGCCCTCGCGCGCCGCGGCGGCGCTCCCCTCGGAGCTCTCGGGTGGCATGGCGCAGCGCGCCGCGCTCGCGATCGCGATCGCCCCAAACCCGCCCCTGATGATCGCGGATGAGCCAGAGACCGGCCTCGATCCGGTGCTTCGCCGGGTGGTGACCAAGTTGATGCTCGACGTCGCGAAGCATCACAGCGTCGGGCTGCTGCTGATCACGCACAACATGGACACGGTCGAGCGAATCGCCGATGATGTGGTCCGCATCGGGGCACATGAATGAGCGATGAACAGCCCATCGTCGATTTTCGCGGGGTCCACAAGACCTACGTGATCCCTGGCACGTGGCCGTGGAGCCCGAAGCGCCAGGTCCAGGCCGTGGTCGATGTGTCGTTCCAGGTGGCGCCCGGTGAGGTGCTCGCGCTCATCGGGCAGTCGGGCTCCGGCAAGACCACGGTGGCGCGCTGCGTGCTCGGGCTCGAGGAGGTCACCGAGGGCGAGGTGCTGATCGAGGGCACGCCGTTCCACGACAAGACCGAGGCCGAGCGCCGGCCGCTCCGCATCCGTTACCAGTACATCCCCCAAGACGCGCTCTCGGCGCTCGACCCCCAGCAGACGGCGCTCGAGCATGTGGTCGAGTCGCTCACCGTGCTCGGCGGCCTCGGCCGCGAGGCGGCCCAGGCGCGTGCACGCGAGATGCTCGAGCGGCTCGGCCTCAGCCACCGGCTTAGCGCGCTGCCGCGCGAGATGTCGGGTGGCGAGCAGCGACGGGTCACGCTCGCGCGCGTGTTCTCGCTGCAGCCGCAGCTCGTGGTCGCCGACGAGCCCACCAGCGGCCTGGATCCCGATCGCCAGGAGGCGGTGCTCCAGGACCTGATCGCGAACCTGCCCGAGGGGTCGGGCTGCATCATCGTGACGCACGACATGGCTCAGGCGCGCCAGTACTGCCACCGCGGCCTGGTGATGCTCGAGGGCCGCGTCATCGAAGAGCTGCGCTTCCCCGATGGTCAACCGACCCATCCTTACGCCAGAATGCTGTTCGACCCGTGGGCCGAGGTCGATCTGGCCCAGTCGACGGACAACTGAGAGGACTCCATGTACTCGCGCTTCGCATCGCTCCTTCTCTGGGCATCGGTCGCCGGACTCGCCGGGGCGGCGCTCGCGCCTTCGGTTGCGCTCGCCCAGTCGACGGACGCACAGGCCGAGAAGTTCCGCCTCACCGAAGAGATGAAGCGGCTCGCACAGCGCAACGCGTGGCCCGGAGTCGAGGCGAAGTACGCCGAGCTCCAGGCGCTCAAGGTGCCGCTCGAGTTCTCGACACATCGTCTGGCCGCCCAGTCGGCGCAGTACCTCGGAAAGACCTTCGAGCAGTACAACCGGCTGACCCGCGCCTACGAGGTCGAGGCCGATGATGACGTGAAGGCCGAGATGGAGGCGATCGACGCGAAGTACGGTCGCGTCAGGCTGATCGGCAACGAGCGGTGGCAGGTCACGCTCCGGCGTCCTGCGATGCCGTTCGCGCCCGACGAGCGCAAGAGCGTCGAGTACGCGATCCTCGTCGCCAGCGAGTCGGGTGGCTTCACCGGGATGCTGCCTGCCGGTGACTACATCATCGGCGAGGAGGACGCGAAGGTCACCGTCCCGTTCACGGTCGCTCCGGGCGCCGAGTTCCAGGAGATCGTGATCTCGCGGGACGTCGTCTCCTCGTCGGAGGGACTGATCGTCTACCACGGTCCGATCGCGATGGCGGGCTACAGCTTCTCCGCGACGCCCGCGCCGAGTGGGCCGATCACGCGCGGTGACGGCAGCCTGATCGCCGCGCCTTCCAGCAAATCCGGGTCGGGATTCACCGGTGAGGTCGGCTACGAGGTCGGGTTCACGCGGCTGTTCGCGGTCGGGGCGACGTTCGACTACCGCAACCTGATCACCGGCGCCGATCAGTTCCACGCCTACACCGGGGCGCTCTACGCGTTCATCCGGCCGGGCGATCTCCGCATCGGCGTGGCGGGCATCTATGGCCGCTGGGCGGGGCAGGGCAGTGGGGTGTACGAGCACTTCGACATCGGCCAGGACCTGACGCGTTACCCCCTCGACGAGACCGTCTACGACGGGGAGTCGTGGGCAGGCGGCGCGAAGCTGTCGGTGGCCTACGGACTCTTGGACTTCGGTTCGCTCCAGGGTGTTGTAGAGCTCGGAGGCACGTGGCAGACGGACGGTGATCGCAACTACATGAGCGGCGGCCTTCGCGTCGGGATCGTCCCGAAGGTGCCGCGATTCCGTGAGTGACGGAATGTTTGATCTGATTCGTACCTTGAAGGACTCGAGCGAACCCACTGGGAGTACGCCTATGCATTTCGGTTCTGTGATCTCTTTTCGGCGCGCGCTGCGCGTCTTGTCCCTGGCGGCGCTCGTCGCGCCGATCGCCGCGCAGGCCGGCGAGGTTCGCTTCGCCGGTCAGCAGGGGCACGCCGAGAACCCGGCGTGGTCCAAGGACGGCAAGTTCATCGCGTTCGAGGTCAACCGCTTCGCGGGCGACATCAGCATGTACTTCGCCGAGGTCAGCGGTGACATCGCGAAGGAGGGCAAGGCGGTCAAGCTTCCCGGCGCGAGCAGCAGCTTCGGCGGCTCGGGGCAGGTCGTCATGAACGCCACCTGGCATCAGGACGGCATCGCGGTGTTCGAGGGGAGCAACCAGGGCGGGCAGCTTCGCCTCTACTATGCGGCGCCGGGCGGGTCGGTCGCGGCCGAGATGCTCGGCAGCACGAAGGCACCGGGCGGGCTGTCGTTCCCGACCATCTCGCCAGACGGCAACAAGCTCGCGTTCGTGTCCGACAGCACCGGCAACGGCGACATCCGCACCTGGGATCGCTCGACCGACAAGCTCACGCAGGTCACCTCGACGCCGGGCTCCGAGTCGTTTCCCTCCTACAGCCGTGAGGGCGATCGCCTGCTGTTCACCCGCAAGGTGAACGACAGCCTCGCGGTGTTCGAGTACGACGTCGAGAGCGGCTCCGAGAAGCAGCTCGCGTCGGGCATGGGCGATCAGACCCGGCCCGTCCACGCGGCCGATGGTGCGGTGGTCTACTTCTCCGCGCAGGCCGAGGGGAAGTGGGACCTGGTCGCGGTCGATGGCGATGGCAGCAACACCCGCAAGCTGGCCGAGGGCGTGCGCTTCCCGATCCGGGCGCGTCCGGCGGTCTCGCCGGATGGCGAGTGGGTGGCGTTCGCGTACGACGATCCGACCCGCTCCTCGAAGATCATGATCAAGCGGCTCGATGGGTCGGCGACGGTCGAGGTCCCGACGAGCTTCGTCGCGTGCGGTGAGCCCTCGCTGGGCTCACAGGCCGGGCGAGTGCTCCTCGCGTTCACGGCGCTGCCGAGCGCCGACTCCGACTGGCGCTTCCTCAGCGTCGTGGACGTCACCGACAAGCTCTGAGCGCGACGCGGCGCGCGCGGCGCGTGGAGGAGGGCCGCTCGACGAGGTGCTCGTCGGGCGGCGCTTCCGTCTCAGGGCTTGTGTTCCAGCGGGCAGGTGCTGATGCCGAGCATCGTGTAGATCGGACAGCTCCCGAGCAGTCCGGTGGCGATCGGCACGAGGCCGACCAGGCCGACCAGGCCCCAGCCGGGCACCGGCCCGACCACGAGGAGGCCGAGCAGCGCGACGCCGCCGACCACGCGGATCACGCGCTCGATGTTGTGCTCGTTGTGCGGCAGGAGCTTGCTGGCCATGGTCTTCTCCGGGCGGAGGGGGTGAGCACGCGAACAGCGTGTTCCCACCGCGGGTCACCTCGTGGAGTCGATGAGCATCGGAAGTGTGCCGTCGGTGAAGATGATCTTCGCGTTCGGGCTCTGGCTCAGCTCCTTGAAGGTCTCGAGGCTCCGCCACTGAAGCACGCCGGGCGTGAGCCCCTCCTCGAGGATGCGCTGCGCGTCTCGAATGCCCTCGGCCTCGATCCGGCGTCGGTCGGCCTCCTGGCGCTCCTTCGCGAGGATCCACTGCATGCGCTCCGACTGCTGCTCGGCCGAGAGCTTCTCCTCGACGGCCGAGTACAGGCGCGGCGGCAGCGAGATGCTCTTCATCAGAACCGCCTCGATGACGATGCCGCGCCCGACCAGCACGTCCTCCATGCGCTGGCGGATGGCCTCTTCGATGCCGTACCGCTCGCCACTGTGCATGTCCTTGGCGTTGTAGCGGGCCGAGACGTCGGCGGCGGCGGAGCGGAACACGGGGAGCACCACCTCGCGCTCGTAGCCCATCCCCACCGTCTCGAGCAGCGTCGGCGCGAGGTCGCGGTTGATGTGGTAGAGGATGCTCACCTCGGCGAGGACGTTCAGGCCCTCCTGCGAGGGGAGATCGAGGCTGACCTCGAGGTTGGACGTGCGCACCGGCACGCGCACGAAGCTGATGCCGATCGGGCTGTGCACGACCAACCCGGGGCCGCGCACCGTGTCGGACAGCTTGCCGAAGCTCTGCCGGACCGCGACTTCGCCGGGGTGGATGGTGGTGCAAGCGGCGAGCAGGAAGAGTCCCAGCGCGGGGAGCGCGAGCGGGGCGGCGGAGCGCATCGTTCCTCCAGGGTGAGGGGAGCACTCTCCATGCCGCGCGCGCCGGGTACGGGCACGCCACGTTGACCAGAAACAACAAGTGGTTCCAGGCGGAGTTCTTCGAGTACGGCTACGGCGTGACGTTGCGCGCGAGGAATCCCTGGACGGTGGGATGCGTGCTGCGCACGAACTCGGCGGTCGGCGCGTAGGCGACCATCTGGCCCTGCCACAGCATGCCGATGCGGTCCGCGATCCGCACGGCTTGCACGATGTCGTGCGTGATGACGACGAAGGTGATGCCGAGCGCCTCGCGCATTCGGATGATCAGATCGTCGATCGTGTCGGAGGTGAGGGGATCGAGCCCGCTGTTCGGCTCGTCGAACAGGACGACCTCGGGCTCGAGCACGATGGCGCGTGCCAGCGCGACTCGCTTGCGCTGACCGCCCGAGAGCGCCGGCGTGGGCCGGTCGTAGATCTCTGGGAGGTCGACGAGCGCGAGCTTCTCCTCGGCGACGCGCTGGCGCTCCCGGACGCCGAGCCGCGTGTGGTGCTCGAGCGGGAACGCCACGTTCTCGCCCGCGGTCAGCGAGTCGAACAGCGCGCCGCCCTGGAACATCATCCCGAAGCGCTTGCGCACCTCGCGCTTCTGGCGCTCGGACGCGGTCGCCATGTCGACGTCCCCGACCCAGACCTGGCCTGCGTCGGGCTTCAGGAGACCCACCACGAGCTTGAGCAGGACCGACTTGCCCGCGCCCGAGGGCCCGAGGATGACGACGGTCTCGCCCCGTGGGATGTCGAGGCTCACGCCGTCGAGCACGACGAGATCGCCGAACCGTACGTGCACGCCGACCAGGCGGATCGCCGCATCAGTCATAGAAGATCTCGGTCAGGAAGTAGTTGAGGACTGCACACGCCACCGCCGCGTGCACGACCGCCCGGTTGGTCGCCTGCCCGACGCCGATCGGTCCGCGCTCGCTGGTGAACCCGTGGAAGCAGGCCACGAGGCAGATGATTGCCGCGAACGCCTCGGCTTTGAGGATGGCGAACAGGAAGTCGACGACCTCGAGCGAACCGAACGCGAGCCCGAGGTACGCGTCGCCGTTCTGGTGGAGCTGGAAGACGACCACGGCCCAGCCTGCGGCGAGCATCGTCGCGACCGAGAGCACGGTCAGCGCGGGCAGCACCAGCAGGATGCCCAGGAAGCGTGGCGTGATCAGGAACCAGTGGGGATCGACCGCCATCACCGAGAGCGCGTCGATCTGCTCCTTGCTCCGCATCACCGCGATCTGGCTCGCCATCTCGGTGCCCGCCTTCGCGGCCACCATCGCGGCGACCATGATCGGCACCATCTCGCGTACGCCCGCGAGCGCGACGAACATGCCGAGGTAGTGCTGCCCACCGAGCGAGCGGAACCCGTGAAAGCCTTGGAACGCCAGGTTCGTTCCGACGAAGCCCGAGATCACCAGCAAGATCGGCAGCGATCGGACGCCGATGCGGTACGCCTCCTCGAGGGCGCGCGCGAGGGGCGGGGGGTGGGTGAGCGACGCGCGCGCGAACGCGGCGAGGAAGAGGCCGAAGCTGCCGAAGCGCGCGATCATCCCACGCTCCCGAACAGCGCGCTGGTGAGGAAGTAGTTGAGGATCACGAACGTGGTGATCGCGATGACCGTCGTGTCGTTCACCGCGCGCCCGACGCCCTCCTCGCCACCCGTGGCGGTGTACCCGCGCCAGGTGGCGATCAGCCCGACGAGCAGCCCGAAGATCACGGTCTTGAGCATGCTGCCCCACAGGTCGATGGGGCTGGTGAAGTTCCACACGTTCGCCCAGTACACCCCGCTCGCGAGGCCCTTGAAGCCGCATGCCGTGACCCAGCCGCCCGCGATGCCCGCCAGGGTGCCGAGCAGGTTGAGGAAGGGCGTGGCGAGCAGCGTCGCGAGCACGCGCGGCACCACGTGGACGCGGATGGGGTCGATCGCCATCACCTCGGTGGCGTCGAGCTCCTCCTGGATGCGCATCGCGCCGAGCTCGGCTGCGAACGCGCTCCCGCCCTGCGCGGTCACGAGCGCGGTCGCGAGCACCGGCGAGAGCTCTCGAAACACGGCGACCGCGACGAGCGCCGGGAGGAGCTGTGGGGCGCCGAACAGCGCGAGGATGCTGAGCCCCTGCAGCGCCATCACCATCCCGAGCGGGAGCACCGTCGCCACGACCGGCACGATGCACCGCAGCGTGATGGTCGACGTCTGGCGGACGGTCTCGCGGAGCTCGAGGGGAGGGGTGGCTATCCGCCAGCCGACCTTCCCTGCGAAGATCCCGAAGCGTCCCAGGGCTGCGACGAACTCCACGGGAGCGCCTCCCGCGGTGGGGTATCACCCCGAGCGGGCGACGGTAAGCCGTCGAGGCGGAGCCGAGCGAAGAACCTTGTTAGCCTGCGTACACGGGAGCGTGGCATGGACCCCAAGGACACCGACGAGATCACCGGAGAGGTCCCGATCGAGCGGAAGGCTGCCGCCGAGCCGCCCCTCGACGAGCACCGCGACGAGGAGGGGCGCGGGAGGCTGTCCCGGTTCACGCGCATCCTGCTCGACCGCGGCGACGACGCGAAGGCGGTGCTCGGCTCGGTGCTCGACTCGTCCGACCGCGCGAAGGATCAGATGGTGCGCATGGTGGCGCGCGAGGTCCGCAACTACCTCGAGGCGCTCAAGCTCACCGAGGACCTGAGGGAGTTCGCGACGAGCCACTCGCTCGAGGTGAAGGCGTCGTTCAGCCTCAAGCCGCTCGCGAAGCCCGAGTCGCATGGCGAGGAGGCACCCGCACCGCCCGACGAGCCTGCGCCGAAGCGGGGGTAGGGCGAGCGGATCTCGGCGGGCACGCGGGCGCGCGGTCCGCTATACGGGGGCCCGATGGCCAGCGCACGCCGACACGAGATCGCCGTAGGTCTGCTCCTCGCGGCAGCGATCGCGGTGCTCGCGTTCATGGCGATTCAGGTGGGTTCGTTCCAGGGTTTCGGCGCGCGGGTGCGCGTCGAGGCGGCGTTCGAGGATGTCTCCGGGCTCGAGCACGGCGCGTGGGTGACCCAGGCGGGGGTCGCTATCGGTCGGGTCGAGGAGATGGTCCTGGATGGGCGTCGGGCGCGCGTGATCCTCGCGCTCGATCCCGAGGTCGATGTCCGCAAGGACGCCCGGGTCGCGATCCGGGCGCGCTCGGTCCTCGGTGAGAAGTACGTCGCCGTGATTCCCGGGGAAGCCGCGGCGCGCGTCGTCACCGGCGACGTGCTCCAGAGCGACGGTCGACGGGTCGAGATCGACGACGTGGTCAACGCGATGGGTCCGATGCTCGAAGCGATCGATCCGGACGCGCTGGCGGCGGCGCTCGGCGCGGTGGCCGACGCGCTGCAGGAGGATCCGGAGCGGCTCGCGCGGATGCTCGCCAACGCCGACGTGACGCTCGCGAACGTCGCGGAGGCGTCGCGAGAGCTGCCCGGGCTGGCGCAGGAGACGCGGGCGGCGGTGGCCGAGGCGCGGCGCGCGGTGTCCTAGGTCGACGCGCGCGCGCGCGAGGCCCGCGCGCTGGTCGCGAAGGCCGACGCGGCGCTCGTCGCG
>CAYQSE010000046.1:23851-30351 GCA_964419905.1 uncultured Enterobacteriaceae bacterium | reverse complement strand
GATCTCGGGCCGCAGCCGAGATGTGATCAATCGACAGGCGGGACGCCCGCCCCACGCGCTCTCAACCTCCTCGCGCACCCTGCCATGAGCGCGCCGCGCGCCCGACAAAAAAAGGGCCGGGGTGGCATGCCACCCCGGCCCTCGACCTACGCGCCCCGATGCGGCGCGTCCGGCACCTCGCCCTCCCGCCGCGCGCGCTCCACGCAGGCGAGGGCGTCCCCTCCCCGCGCGGCGCGCGCCAGCGCGGCCGGCTTCATGCGGTAGATCTGCTCGAAGCGGGCCAGGCGGTCACCCGACGCCGCGGCCTCGGCGAGCGCCGGGCCCCGCATCCGAAACACGCGCTCGATCGCCGGTAGACGCACCTTCGCGCGCCGGTCGCGCACGAACGCGAGGTAGGCGCCCACCGCATCGGCGGGGTCGTCGACGATCTCGACCACCGGCACCACCGGGGCACCATCGCGCAGGGCGCGGGCGGCGACGCCGAACGCCTCGGCCATCGCGCCCGTGGGGACGGTGTCGTCCCCATCGAACGCCTCGCGCCGGCCCCACGCCGCGCTCAGGCGGGCCGGGCCGTTCGCGGCCCAGTACCGCTCCAGCTCTGCGATCACCTGCCGCGCGTACGCCGCGGGGCTGTTGTCCTCCGCGTCGTCGCCCTCCTCCGACGCCGCCTCGGGCGCCGCGACGGGCGCCCGGATCGGGCGCGCGCGGAGCGCGGCGGGGCACAGGCGCTCCACCTCGGGCGGCGTCCGCGCGTCGGCCTCGGCGAACGCCTGCTCCAGCGTGTCGCACAGGGCCGAAGCGACGTCCGGCGCGTCCTCGACGGTCTCCCACAGCCGCGCGACGCGCGCGGACAGCTTCGACTCGCCGTCCCCCCGGAACGCGATCTCCGCGCGCTGCCAGGCCGAGGCCAGCTGCACGTCGAAGGGCGCGCCGGGATGGGGCGGGTCGAGGAGCGCATGCAGCGCGACGGCGACCTTGAGCTGATCGTAGGCGCCGCGGAACGCCGAGAACGCGTCCGCGTCCAGGCCCGCGACGAAGCGGTCGAGGCGCTGCTCCACGATCTCGTAGCGATAGCGAAACGACACATTCATCGCGTCACCTCCGGGCGGCGGGCGGCACCCGCGGGCGCGGCGGGCGCGGCCGCGTCGGCGCCGCGCCCCTCCAGCACGCGGAGGTGACCGCGCCACAGGCCCGGGAGCAGGCGCGCGATCCGCGCCCGCTCGCGCTCCTCCATCCACATCTTCATGTCCGACGTCAGCTCGGGGTCGTCACCGCGGGCGGCGGCGTGGGCCTCGAGCTGTGGCCCCCACGCGGGGAGCTCGGGTGGCATCAGCCCCTCCGGGTGCACCAGGTAGGGCGACTGCGCCCGGACCTGCGCCGGGTAGCGACGGGGCGCGTCGACATGCGTGCGACGCTCTGCCGTGCGCAGGGCGCGCTTCAACATCCTCCGATAGCGCTTCGCGACCCGGTCGTGGTCGCGCAGCGCCTCCCACAACTGATCGGTGGCGCCCATCAACACGGGCTCACCGAGGCCCAAGAACGCCATGTGCACGTCCTCCCACGCCCACGCGAGCCGCTGCTCGGGGTCGTCGGTGTACGACGCGTACTCGGCGTCCGCGTGGCAGCCGACCACGCGGTAGAGCAACTGCACGGCGCGCAGAAACGGCGCGTGCTTCGCGGGGTTCAGCGCGACGACGAAGTCGTCCAGTGCATCTCGAACGAACTCGAACCGATAACGGAGCATGGCTCTCCTTCGACTGGGGTTCACATCGGGCTCGACCCGCATCGACCGCCTCGGATCGATGGACGTCGAGCCCCCTCGGCTCCAACCTGATCTTCCACACGTCCGGCGATGAGACAGAACGGAATCCACGGCGTCTCTACGTTCCTTTCGGCGCGCCGTCGGACTTCCCTCCTGTATCGCCGCGGCCCGGCAGCAGCAAGGCCGAACCCACCGAGGGTGGTACCATAATTATCCGCCAAGAACCCCGTTAATTTCGATCCAAAAAAAGTAAAGTCAACCATCCACCAGTACGCGATTAGCCCCCTTGCTTCCTGGAGAATATTCAGGCCACGTACCAGCTCGCCCACCCCCCCGACGCTGGCGGGGCTCACCCACGGACCGCGCCGAGGTGGAGCAGCCGGTCGCGCGTCCCGGTCACCCAGCCCTCGATCGTGCGCTGCACGCCGCGCCCATAGAGCCGCGCGGCCTGCACGTCGACGCCCAGCGCCACCGCGCCCGCCACCGACGCCGCCGCGACCTTCTCGAGCCGTGCCGTAGCGTCCGACAGCCCGATCCACGGGGCGCGGGTCGCTGCCGCACCGCGCCGCGCGAGGAGCTCGCGGTGCGCCTCGAGGGCGCTGCGCGCGATCAGCGGCCACGCAGCGCGGAACGCCTCGGGGCAGGACCAGAACTCGACGAGCGGCCACGAGGTCGCGTCGGGGTGGTCCCAGCAGACCATCGCACCCGACGCCGCCCAGGGCAGCGCCAGATCGGCGGCGTCCCGCTCGATCGTCGCGTCGTCGCGGAGCTCGCGCAGCGAGCCCCCCACGTCGCTGCGGCCCCGTGCGCGCCGCCGCGCCCCGACGAGCGCCCAGGTGCGCCCCTGGTCGGCGTCGTCGCGCAGCCGCTCGTGGCGGAAGCCGACGTGTGCGCGCTCCACGCGGAACGAGCGCCCATCGGCGGCGCGCGCCCGCCACCGACCCTGCTCGACGCACTGCACCTCGATGGTCGCCTCGCCGCCGACCGGCACCCAGGTCGGGCGCACGCTGATCCGATCCTGCAGCCCGCCGAGCAGCAGGCTGCCCTCGGGCACGAGCACCGGGAGCGCGCCGCCGTTCACCGCGCGGAGCGCCGGGACCGTCTCCGTGGCGTGCTCGTCGATGCGCAGCAGACCGCGCGCGATCGCATCGGAAGGCTCCGCGAGCGCGACCGGCTCGCGGCGGGGGAAGATCGGCACGACCGCGAGGCCGTGCGCGCTGATGGGGCGACCGAGGTGGATCTCGGCGAACAGATCGCGGGTCATCACTTCACCTCCTGCCGAAACCGGCGAACGAAGTCCTCCTGATGGGCGTTCTGCAGCGCGCCGGGACGGACGCTGCGGACGCGGTCGATGGCCTCTCGAGCCGCCACACCTTCGGCGGCGAGCACGCACGCAGCGGCCGTCCCCGAGCGGCCGAGGCCGCCGACGCACACGAGCACCACCGCGCCGTCGACGCCCGGATCCGCGACGAAGCCGACGATCGCCTCGGCATCCTCGAGACGCGGCGGGTGCAGATCCCGCGTCGGGAGACGTCGCAGCACGAGGCCGTGCGCCGCCGCGCGCTCGGGGAGGTCCGGCACCCGATAGGCGGCCAGCTCGTGGTCCTCGACCATCAGCACGATCGCGCCGACGCCGGCCGCGCGCAGCGCCGCGAGATCGAGGTCGAGATCGCGCTCCCAGCGGCCGCTCGACACCTGCCCATCACCGCGCTTGCCCGGGAGGAACGTCACGCCGAGGCGGCGTCCCGGACGAGGGACCCACGCGACGTGGATCGGCTCGGCCACGCTGGTGCGGATGTCCCGGCGCGACGTCGGCCCGTGCAGCGCGTCGACCAGCCGCTCGATGCGGCGGCGCTCGGGCAGCGCGGCCACCCACGCCTCGGGCAGCGCGTCGGGGTGTGCCGCGCCGGCGAGCATCCCCGCGACCGCGGCGACCGAGTCGGAGTCCCCGTCGAACCGCGCCGCCCTGTCGATCACCGTCGCGGGATCCGACCAGCGCAGGCACGCGGCGACGGCCAGCCCCATGCACGACGGCGCCATCCAGCCACCGTCTCCGTCGGGGATCGACGCCTCGTCGAGCCACGCCGCGTCCGTCGAAGCGAACGCGATCGCCGCGTCGAGCGCGTCGGCGACGACCGCCGGGTGACCCGCCGCACGCGACCGGGCCGCGATCCGGCCGACGCAGGCCGCGTCGAGCGCCGCGCCCTCCAGCACCTCGCGCAACAGCCAGCACAGCGCCTCGGCGCTCGCGACCGCGTCGGGGTGGCCGTGGGTGAGCACCGCCGAGATCCGGGCCGCCTCGGTCAGCGTCTCGTCAGAGAACGCCATCGGCAGCGGCGCGATGCGCATCACCGCGCCGCACCCCTTCGAGGTCGGCACACCGCTGCGGCGCCAGTCGCCGTGCCGCTCGAACGCGCGGGCCCCGGCGAGGCAGGTGTTGCCGGGCGCGGTCGAGGGCGTCAGCGGATCGTGCAGCCAGCGCACCACGTTCGCGCCCCACGCGGCGCCGAAGCGGTCCGCGTCGAAGGCGCCGCGGGTCTGCAGGACCGCGTCGGCCAGGTAGAGCGCCATGTGGGTGTCGTCGGTCCACCGGCAGTCGGCGGACGACATCGACACCGGGCGGGTGCGGACCGCGTGGCCGCGGAGGAACTCGAGGGTGCGCCCGTAGGCGTCGCCGCAGGCGAGACCGAGGAACGCGGACATGGAGCGGGAGCGGGCGGGTGACGACATGGGACCTCCTGGTTCTGGAGGTCACTTAGGCCTGCCGCGCCGCCCGAGCGGTCGCCGTCAAGGTTGACGGAGATGGGTGGGTTGGAACGTGATGCGCCCGACGGGAAGGCGAACGTAAACCTCGTTGAAGTAGCCGCCTTCCTCGTAGACCTTCTCGGACACCGGCACCAGGAGGGGCCCCACGAGCGGCCGATGCGCCTCGCACCAGCTACGGACATCGTCCGCCATCTTGCTGCGGATCCACACCAAGCCGTCCTCGTGGTCGGACGGTGCGGACCGGACGTCCCACAGGTGCTGGAGCGTCTTGCTGCGGAGCCGGTTCGGCCAGGTGGCCCCCGCGCGCTCGGCCATCGCGAGCAGATCACGGAGCGGCTCGAAGTCGAGCGCCTTCACGCGCCGGCCCTGGGACGTCGTGTCCAGCAACGCGGCGTAGTACACGAACCGGTCGAGCGACAGCTTCAGCACGACGCCGTCGACCAGTACGCGCGCGTTCAGGAGGTCGACCACCACCTCGGGCGGCGTCGCGTCGCGGATCGCCACCTCGCTGCGCGCGAGCGCCGTCTCGAACCGGTCGAGGTGCGCCGCGTCGAGCAGCGGGCGCAGCCGTGGCAGCGTGATCGGCTCGACGACCACCGTGATGTCGCGCGCCGAGAACGGCTCGCCGTCGCGCCGCCCGACCCCGACCAGGTCCGCGTCGCGCTGCTCGGGGAACAAGAACCCGGTGCCGCCCTCGGCGATCGGCGGCTCCACCCGCACGTCCACCAGCCGATCCCCCGCCCGCCCGAGCAGCTGGAACACGGTCGCCTGCAGCGCCGTCGACGCGCGGTGGCGCCCGCCCGACAGCGCGAACACCACCGTCCCCTCGCCCGCAGCCCGCTGCGCCTCCCGCGCGGCCCGCCACAGCCCCTCGCGCAGCGCGTCGGCGATCTCGCGCACCCCCTCGTCCGTCGGCAGCGCGCCCTCGCCGTCCGATGCCTCGACGACGAACACGCGTTCCACCGGTGGGATCCGCTCGCCCAGCAGCGCGCGCAGCTCCTCCCACGCCCCGCCGGGGCCCAGGATCTCGACGCGCAGGTAGCGCAGCGCCCGCGCGCTCTCCACCACCGCCCACACCGCCCCGATCGTCTGCCCCTCGACCCGCGCGAGGTGCCACACCAGCTCGGCGAGCGCGGCGGGGTTCGGGCCGAGCGGGGCGACGATCTGCAGGGGCATCAACGCATCCTCCCACAAACGCGGCGGCAAGACCGCGGTGTTCCAACCCGCACGGCGTCTCGCGCTCAATACCCGCTGAGCGAGTCGATGAAGTCGTCGACCGACGCGTCGGGGATGGTGTCGTCCGATTCGTCGTACGCATCGGACTCGTCGTCGCCGTACACCCGCCAGAAGTCGTCGCGACACTTCACGCACCCGTCCTCGGAGCTGAAGCGCAAGTCGTGGAAGGTGCCGATCCAGTCGACGCTGGAATCATTCACGTAGGGCAGCCCATCGACCCTGCCAGGCCCGGCCCCCAGGGCGGCGACCCGCGCGCGCAGCGCGTCGAGCTCTTCGGGCTCGAGGCCCATGTCGAACAGCGCGTCGTTCGCGACCTCGAGGTGGACGAGGAAGTCGTTGCGCTCTTCGAGCGACGCGAACCAGTAGAACGCCCACGAGAACACGCTCGGAGCGCTCTGCACGAGGATCCCGAACGGGTAGACGCGCGGGTCGCGCCCGGCGAGCGTCTCGAGCTCGGCGTAGAGCACCTCCGGGCTCAGGCTGGCCCACGGGATGATCTCCTGCTCGACTGCGGACATGGGGGCTCCACGGGTTTCGGGGACGCGAGCAACCTACCGCCCTGCCCTGTCAGGATCTGACACCCCCTCCGATCACACGGCCCATCCCCGCTGGGGACGGTCGGCCGGGACGGCCGACCCACGGATCCCTGTCCCACGCATGGCAACCAGGCTGTCGCGCCGGCCCGGAGGTGTGGTCCAACGCCGTCGTGGGCCGGCCGTCCCGGCCGGCCGTAGGA
>CAYQSE010000046.1:19075-23751 GCA_964419905.1 uncultured Enterobacteriaceae bacterium | reverse complement strand
CCAGGAGGTGTGGTCCAACGCCGTCGTGGGCCGGCCGTCCCGGCCGGCCGTAGGACACTTGACGCGACCGCCGCCGCGCCGGCCCGGAGGTGTGGTCCAACGCCGTCGTGGGCCGGCCGTCCCGGCCGGCCGTAGGACACTTGACGCGACCGCCGCCGCGCCACGCGAGCGTGATGGTTCGTCGCGATCCGTGAAGCCCTGCTGCGCGAAGGATCGGATGCCGAAGGGCGCCTCGCCTCCCGCGGTCCAGCTCCTCGCGTGACGATCACCCAGGGCCGTCGGCGGGAGGCCCCGTTCCGCTGCACGTCACCGCGCACCGTTCGACGAAATCGAGAACTACCCGGCTCGAACTTCCGCTCGAGCCATCACGTAGTTGAATCCGCGAATATCCGACGTGCTCCGAGGCTTTCAGCCACTCGTGAAATAGACCCGGAGCCCTCGATTCCGTAGCGTTGCGGTGTCCCCCGTCTCCCCGGAGGCCCCGTGTCGAGCAAGCAGTCCTCGCCTGCGCCGCTGAACAACCGCAACGCGGTCGCGCCAGCGCAGCGTCCATCGACCGCCGAGGGCGTCTCCGAGCAGGACCTCGCCCCAGAGCCGGGCGGATTCGCCGAGTGGATGCTGCGCGCCGAGGGGGGCGGCAACGCCGCGGCGCAGTGGGGGCTCGATCAGGCGCACGTGGCGAAGCGGGCGGGCAGCCAGCTCGCGAGCGAGATCGCGGAGCGCACCCCCCTCGGCGTCGCCACCGGGGCGCTGCGGGTCGCGCTCGAGCACGCGGGCATGCACGACGACGACCGCGCGCAGCGGCTGCGCGCGCTCACCGCCGACATCCCGGGGCAGGACGTGATCTACGAGCAGCTCGCCCGCATGGCGGCCTATGGCAACGAGATCCCGGGCGAGACGCTCGCGGCGTGGGGATACGAGCAGGTCGAGCGCAAGCCCATCGAAGACAAGGTCACCGGGATGACCGCCGTGTCGTTCCTGCCGCGCGCAGACCTCTGCGACGAGGAGCGCGCCCAGCTCGCCCAGGTCCACGGGCGGCCGCTGCGCCCGGTGCTCGCGTTTCGGGGCAGCAAGGACGCCATCGACTGGGCCGACGATCTCAGCCCCGAGCACGTCGGCGCGTTCCAGTTCGCCGCGCACGAGGGGGACATCGCACAGGTGCTCGCCGAGCTCGCCGGCCAGGGTGGCGACGGGCGCGTCGACACGACCGGTCACAGCCTCGGCGGCGCACTGGCTCAGCTCGCGGCCACCGTGGGCCCGGTGGGTCGGGTGGTCACGTTCCAGGCGCCCGGCATCCCCGCGTCGCTGTGCGCCGAGGTGGGGCCCGACGTCGAGGCGCACCATCACCGCGCGAAGGGAGACTTCGTGGCGTGGGCGGGCGACGCGCACCTCGACGGCGACGTGTTCACCCACGATCGAGCGGGGTTCGACAACCCCGCCGACGCGCACATCACGCACCTGCTCCCCGCGGTCAACGACCTGCGGGCTGGCACGAGCGGCCACGTCGCGCTGGGCGCCGGCTCCAGCGAGGACGGCAAGGCCGAGAGCGACCGGACACGGCTCGACTGGGTGGCGCGAGGCGGAGGGCCGGACTGGTCCGGCGACGGTCAGTCAGGGCACGCCGAGCGACGGTTCGCCGACACGCGACAGCGGGCGAGCGAGGGGGGCCGCAAGGGGATCGGCCTCGGGCTCCGCGCGGGAGATCACGCGCTCGCGGCGGTCGACGCGACGGCGCAAGCGGCCGGCCAATCGCCGCTCGCCGCTGGACTGGCGCCCGCGAGCGGCACGCTGGGTGCGGCGATGCTCCTGGCACAAGGGTGGCGCGGCGGTCGCTCGCTGCTGGGCGGCTCCGCCACGGCGATGGCCGGCAACGGCGCGAACCACATCACCGGCGGCGAGCGGGTCGCCGAGGGGCTCGACACGCGGCAGATGGGTCCGTATGTGCGCGTGTGGGGCGAAGTGAAGGCCGCGAAGGCCGGCGGGGCGAGTCAGGAGGAGATCGAAGCGATGATTGCGCGGGCGCCGATCGACATGGAGTTGAAGCGGAGAATGCGTGATCAGGTGCGCATGCCATGAGACGCGCGACCTCCCTCATCGCAGGGTTGCTGTTCCTCGCATTCGCGCTCGCGTGCGGCGGTGGCCCGTCTGTCCCGCGACTGCCAGAAGCGGAGCTCGCACGGCGCCTCGCAGCGGACGACCTACCGGAAGGCGCCCCGCCTCTATTGAGCCGATATCAGGGGCTTCAGGGCGGCAAGGTCGTCGGGGAGACCTACACCGCCGGCAGCGAGAAAGCGCGGCTCGTTCGAATTCCGTGCGAAGGGTGCGAGTGGGCGGGGATACCCGTCGCGGAGCTAATGCTCGGGTATGCACTGCACCGCCGCGAAGGGTTCTCCAGCTGGAAACCCGAGCTCGAGCCCGCGTCCCGGCTGATCATGGTTCGGATCAAGCTGCGGGGCGAGGGCGTCTCCGAGAGAGCCCGCGCACACCTCGATGCGCGCTACGGCGCACCGTCGAAGCGAAGCTCCTGGGACGGCTGGGATCGCGTGATCGCATACAGCCCGCAGGGCACCGGGCACGGCGCGGTCGAGGAGCATTGCAACATCGACTTCGACCATTTCTTCCGACCCTCCGACGGCAGCTTCGCCCAGTTCACCGGCAGTGCGCCGCCCTACACCGACGAGCCCGACATCGACGACGATCAGCACGAGGCGTTCGTGGTGGCGTGGTCCTCCGCGGTGCAGGACGCGCTGCGCGGGGCGAGCGCGACGGATGTGCGGGCCTACATCGCGGCGCAAGACGCGCTCGACGCACGGCACCGGGCCATGCTCCAGGTCGAGCTCGACAAGCTGTTCGACGCCTTCGAGGCGGAGCGATGAGCGAAGTCGACGGTCGGCCGGGACGGCCGACCCACGGCTCCCTGGCTCGCGCGAGCCAGGAGGAGATCGAAGCGATGATTGCGCGGCCGCCGCTCGACAGGGGGTTGAAGCGGAGCATGCGTGATCAGGTGCGCGTGCCATGAGAGGCGCGACCTCCCTCATCGCAGGGATGCTGCTCCTCGCTTTCGCGCTCGCGTGCGGCGGCGGCTCGACCGTCCCCCGCCTGCCTGAAGCGGAGCTCTCGCGCCGCCTCGCCGCGGACGGACTCCCTGAAGGAGCCCCGGCTCTGCTGTCCCGATTCGAGGGCATGCGAGACGGCAAGGTCGTTGGTACGACCTACACAGCGGGTCAGGAAGAAGCACGGCTCGTCCGCGTCCCCTGTGATGGGTGCGAGTGGGCGGGGATTCCCGTCGCAGAGCTGATGCTCGGATACGGATTGCACCATCGGGAGGGGTACTCGAGTTGGGAGCCCGAGCTCGAGCCCGCGTCCCGACTGATCATGGTCCGCATCAAGCTGCGGGGCGAGGGCGTCTCCGAGCGCGCCCGCGCACACCTCTACGCGCGCTACGGCGCACCATCGAAGCGAAGCTCCTGGGACGGCTGGGATCGCGTCATCGCGTACAGCCCCCAGGGCACGGGGCACGGCATGGTCGAGGAGCACTGCAACATCGAATTCGACCACTTCTTCCGGCCCTTCACCGGCAGCTTCGCCCAGTTCACCGGCAGTTCGCCGCCCTACACCGACAAGCCCGACATCGACGACGATCAGCATGAGGCGTTCGTGGTGGCGTGGTCCGCCGCGGTGCAGGACGCGCTGCGCGGGGCGAGCCCGACGGACGTGCGGGCGTACATCGCCGCGCGCGACGACCTCGACGCGCGGCACCGGGCCATGCTCCAGGTCGAGCTCGACAAGCTGTTCGACGCCTTCGAGGCGGAGCGATGAGCGAAGTCGACGGTCGGCCGGGACGGCCGACCCACGGCTCCCTGGCTCGCGCGAGTCAGGAGGAGGTCGAAGCGATGATTGCGCGGGCGCCGATCGACATGGAGTTGAAGCGGAGAATGCGTGATCAGGTGCGCATGCCATGAGACGCGCGACCTCCCTCATCGCAGGGTTGCTGTTCCTCGCATTCGCGCTCGCGTGCGGCGGTGGCCCGTCTGTCCCGCGACTGCCAGAAGCGGAGCTCGCACGGCGCCTCGCAGCGGACGACCTACCGGAAGGCGCCCCGCCTCTATTGAGCCGATATCAGGGGCTTCAGGGCGGCAAGGTCGTCGGGGAGACCTACACCGCCGGCAGCGAGAAAGCGCGGCTCGTTCGAATTCCGTGCGAAGGGTGCGAGTGGGCGGGGATACCCGTCGCGGAGCTAATGCTCGGGTATGCACTGCACCGCCGCGAAGGGTTCTCCAGCTGGAAACCCGAGCTCGAGCCCGCGTCCCGGCTGATCATGGTTCGGATCAAGCTGCGGGGCGAGGGCGTCTCCGAGAGAGCCCGCGCACGCCTCGATGCGCGCTACGGCGCACCATCGAAGCGAAGCTCCTGGGACGGCTGGGATCGCGTCGTGACCTACAGCCCGCAGGGCACGGGGCACGGCGCGGTCGAGGAGCACTGCAACATCAACTTCAGCCACTTCTTCCGACCCTCCGACGGCAGCTTCGCGCAGTTCACCGGCAGTCCGCCGCCCTACACCGACGAGCCCGAGATCGACGACGATCAGCACGAGGCGTTCGTGGTAGCGTGGTCCGCGGCCGTGCAGGACGCGCTGCGCGGGGCGAGCGCGACGGATGTGCGGGCCTACATCGCGG
>CAYQSE010000046.1:1716-18975 GCA_964419905.1 uncultured Enterobacteriaceae bacterium | reverse complement strand
GTGCAGGACGCGCTGCGCGGGGCGAGCGCGACGGATGTGCGGGCCTACATCGCGGCGCAAGACGCGCTCGACGCACGGCACCGGGCCATGCTCCAGGTCGAGCTCGACAAGCTGTTCGACGCCTTCGAGGCGGAGCGATGAGCGAAGTCGACGGTCGGCCGGGACGGCCGACCCACGGCTCCCTGGCTCGCGCGAGTCAGGAGGAGGTCGAAGCGATGATTGCGCGGGCGCCGATCGACATGGAGTTGAAGCGGAGAATGCGTGATCAGGTGCGCATGCCATGAGACGCGCGACCTCCCTCATCGCAGGGTTGCTGTTCCTCGCATTCGCGCTCGCGTGCGGCGGTGGCCCGTCTGTCCCGCGACTGCCCGAAGTGGAGCTCGCGCGGCGCCTCGCCGCGGACGGTCTCCCGGAAGGCGCCCCGCCGATGCTGAGCCGATACCCGGGACTCCAAGACGGGAAGATCGTCGGGACGACGTACACCGCAGGCCAGGAAGAAGCACGGCTCGTACGCATCCCCTGTGAGGGGTGCGAATGGGCAGGGATCCCCATCGCAGAGCTGATGCTCGGGTAC
The DNA here is from genome assembly GCA_964419905.1 of uncultured Enterobacteriaceae bacterium. Lineage (GTDB taxonomy): Bacteria > Myxococcota_A > UBA796 > UBA796 > JAFDJI01. The sequence goes on along the minus strand of CAYQSE010000046.1, from coordinate 18,401 downwards.
GGATTGCACAGCCGGGGCAAACACTTCGCTTGGGAGCCCGAGCTCGAGCCGGCGTCCCGGCTGATCATGGTCCGCATCAAGCTGCGGGGCGAGGGCGTCTCGAAGCGCGCCCGCGCACACCTCTACGCGCGCTACGGCGCGCCGTCGAAGCGGCAGTCCTGGGACGGCTGGGATCGCGTCGTGACCTACAGCCCACAGGGCACCGGGCACGGCGCGGTCGAGGAGCACTGTAACATCAACTTCAGTCACTACTTCCGCCCACGAAACGGAAGCTTCGCCCAATACACCGGCAGTTCGCCGCCCTACACCGACGAGCCCGACATCGACGACGATCAGCATGAGACGTTCGTGGTGGCGTGGTCCGCCGGGGTGCAGGACGCGCTGCGCGGGGCGAGCGCGACGGACGTGCGGGCGTACATCGCCGCGCGCGACGACCTCGACGCGCGGCACCGGGCCATGCTCCAGGTCGAGCTCGACAAGCTGTTCGACGCCTTCGAGGCGGAGCGATGAGCGAAGTCGACGGTCGGCCGGGACGGCCGACCCACGGCTCCCTGGCTCGAACCTCATGGCTTGGCTGTCGCCATCGCAGCGGCCCAACAGCGTCGTGGGCCGGCCGTCCCGGCCGGCCGCAGGTGACGTCCCGCGACCGCCGCCGCGGCGCTACGCCAGCGTGATCTTCGGGGCGATCAGCGGGATGGTGAGCACCTGGCCGACCTCGACGCGGTTCGGATCGGCGAGCTGATCGCGGTTGGCCTCGAAGATGTCCTGGTAGCGCTTGGCGTCGCCGTACCAGTGCTTGGCGATGGCGCCGAGCGTCTCACCCTTCGCGACCGTGTGCTTCGGCGGCGCGACCGGCGGGATGCGCAGCACCTGCCCCGGGAAGATCTCGTCGGGATCCTGGATCATCGGCTGGTTGGCCTCGAAGATCACGTCGTACATGCGCATCACGCCGTAGACGTCGCGCGCGATCTTCGACAGCGTGTCGCCCTTGACCACCGTGTGGTGGATGGCCGGCGGCTCCTTCGCCACCACGTCGAGCTGGTCGTCGACGGTGGCGATGCCCTGGACGTTGCCGCACACCAGCACCGCGAGCTCGCGCGCCTTCTGCGTGGGCGCGGTGCCGCGCAGCGTGACGCGGTCGCCTTCGACGCCGATCTCGGCCTCGATCCCCATGTTCAGCCCGACAATCGCGGCCTCGAGGTTCTTCTTCAGCCACACGGGATCCGGGCCCTCGGGCGCGGCGGGGGCAGCCTGGGCCTCGGGCTTGACCAGACCGACGGCGCCGGCGAGGCGCTTTCCGGCCTCCTTGACGAACGAGAACAGTCCCATGGGTGCTCCTTGGCGATGCGGGGGTCGCGCATCCTCTCACCTCCCGGGGGGCACGTCAAACTCCGCGTAAGGGGCCCTCTCCCCCACGCCGACGTTCAGGGCGCGCGCCGGAACAGGCGCCCGCGGACCTGCTGCGTCGGGTTCGCGCCGGTGACGTACGCCCCGAAGCAGACGCCGTCCGTCTCGGTCGCCACCACGCGGCTCGTGTACCCGGCCAGCTCGGGACGGGCGACGCGATCCGACCACGCCCCGCCGAGCGGCACCTCGAACGAGGAGGCCGGGTTCGTGAACGCGCTGATCCACGTGGCACGGACGACGCCGTCGTGGCCCTCGTAGAGGTGGGGGAAGGCGTCCACGCCAGCGCCGCTCGCGACCGCGAGGTCCGTCCACGTCACGGCGTCCGTCGAGGTCGCGGTCCAGGTGTCCGTCGACGCCTCGGAGATCACCGTGAGCGGATCGCCGCTGGCCTCGGCGTCGTAGCGGGTCCACGCCATCGCGAACCCGCCGCCGGCGCGCCGGATCACCTGCGGGAACGTGTCGTGCTGGCTGCCGGCGGTGAGCCCCAGCAACGGCGTGGGATCCGTCCACGCCATGCCGTCGTAGGTGACCGAGAACAGGCGGTTCACCGACTCGCCGAGGTCGATCGCGCCGGTGGCATCGCGGGCGACCGCCGCGAACACGACGCGCAGGTCGGTGCCGTCGTGGAACACCGTCGGCAGCCAGTCCCCGGGCCCCGACGTCACCTCGACGGCCGGGGTCCACGTCTGGCCGTCGAGCGACGAGGTGACGGCGATCCGGTTGTCGGTGCCGGTGCAGTCGACCTGCAACGTGCAGCCCACCGGCAGGTGGATCACGCGCCAGAACGCGAGGTGGATACGCCCGTCCGGGTCCTGCGCGAGGCTCGGCGTGAACGCCCACGCGGCGTCGTCGGTCGCGGCGATCGGGGCGCTCCACGACACGCCGTCGTCCGAGGTGGCGACCCAGATCTCCTTGTCCTCCTTGCCGTCGGTCTGGACGCCGCCACGGTTCGAGTACCACGCGACCATCAGCGATCCGTCGTCCAGCGCGAGCACCGCTGGATCCTCGTTCTGGTCGCCGACGCCGATGGCCACCGCGGCGCCCGGCACGAAGCGCGGCGCATCTGCGGTGTCATCGCTGTCATGGGTGTCGGCCGTGTCGACCGTGTCGACCGTGTCGACCGTGTCGACCGTGTCGACCGTGTCCACCGTGTCGGCCGGACAGCCGGCGAACGACAAGACCGCGAGGAACCAGCGCATCTCGACCTCCGAGCCGCGACGGTACCCCGAGCGCACGAACGAGCCAAGCCCGCAGTCCGCGCGCGCGTCGGCCGCGACCGATCCCCCGCCCGATCCTCGGCGTGTACCGCAACGGCAAGGGCACCCGGAACACCCCGGCGAGCACCAACCCGACCCAGCCGACGCACCTCAACTGACGTCACGAAGGCGCTGGGTCACCAGCTCGACCGCATCGACAGGCCCATCCGAAGGAGGGAGAAGCATCAAGGCGCGCCGCGCGTGCTACTTCCGTGGCGTCGGCCCATCACCCCGCGGCCGGCGTCTCGTCCGCTCGGAGCGCCCGTGAACATCCTCGTCGTCGAGTCCAACGCCAAGGCCAAGACCATCCAGCGCTACCTCGGCAAGGCGTGGACCGTGCTCGCCACCGGGGGGCACATCCAAGAGCTGCCCAGCTCCGCGGACGATCCGAAGGAGGGGAAGAAGGCGTACTGGGCCAACCGCCCCGGCGAGCTGCCCAAGCCGCCGTGGTCGTGGACGCCGAACGGCGAGAAGGCCGTGCGGGCGCTGCTCGCCGCGGCCGAGAAGGACGACGACCCGCGCTTCTTCCTCGCGACCGACCCCGACCGCGAGGGCGAGTTCATCGCGTGGCGCCTCGCCGAGCTGCTCGCGGACGTGGGCCCCACCCGCCGCGTGACCTTCCAGGAGGTCACCCGCGAGGCGGTGCTCGACGCGATCGCGCACGCCCGCGACGTCGACATGGACCTCGTGCACAGCGCGATGGTCCGACGCTTCCTCGATCGCCTGGTCGGGTTCCGGGCCTCCAAGCTCGCGAAGAGCTACGTCGCGGGGCGCACCGCGTCGATGGGCCGCGTGCAGACGCCCACCCTGGGCTTCATCGTCGACCGGGAGCTCGAGCGCGAGGCGCACGTCCCCGTGCCCTACTTCGAGGTCACCGCGCACACCGCGCCCGTCGATCTGAAGGTGCGGTTTCACGAGCCCAAGGACGACGACCGCTGGCAGGACGAGGACGGGCGCTTCGTCGCGACCCGCACCGCCCACACCGCGCTCGCCGAGCAGGCGCATGCGGCGCTGGTGGCCGTGGGCGCGGTCACGCTGACGGCGGTGGAGCCGGCCGAGCGCCAGGACCAGCCCAAGCCGCCGTTCTCGACCGACGGGCTGCTGCAGGCGGTGGGCGGGCGCTGGGGCTGGTCGCCGAAGAAGGCGATGAAGCTCGCGAGCGACCTGTACGAGGCGGGCCACATCACCTACATCCGCACCGACTCGACCCGGATGTCCGAGCAGGCGGTAGACACGGCCCGCGCGCTGATCGCCACGACCTGGGGCGAGGACCACCTCGGCCCCGGCGCCGTCGGAAAGCAGGGCAACGCCAAGGTGCAGGACGCGCACGAGGCGATCCGCCCGACCCACCTCGACGTCGCCGCGCCCGACGGCCTCGAGCCCGACGCGCTGCGCCTGTACACGCTGATCCGCGCGCAGGTCCTCGGCTCGCAGATGGCGCCGTCCCGCCGCGGCAGCCTGCGCGTGACCGCGGCCGTCGACGGCCTCGATCGTCCCCTCACCGGCTCGGTGTCGTGGACGATCGCCCTCGGGTGGCGCGCCGCGTTTGCCGGGCTCGAGGCCGAGCCCGTGCTCGCGCCACCGCGGGGCCTCGACGTCGGCGCGCGGCTGCCGCTCTCCCCCAGCGAGGGCGACGCCGACAACCCGGCGCTCGTGCGGGGCGAGACCCAGCCGCCGCCGCGCTACCGGGGGCACACCCTGATCAAGGCGATGAAGGAGGCGGGCATCGGGCGCCCGTCCACCTACGCCGCCACGCTCGAGAAGCTGCTCCAGCGCGCGTTCGTCACCGACGACGGCGGCGCGCTCGCGCCCACGCTCGCGGGCCGCCAGGTGTGGCTCGACGTCGCCCCCCTCTACGGGCTGCCCAGCGACGAGCCGCTGTTCGACGTGTCCTACACCGCGGCGATGGAGGACGCCCTCGATCAGGTCGAGGAGGGCATCGAGTCCGCGCCGGAGGTGTGGGAGCGCCTGCGCGACGCGTTCCGCGCGGCCCACGAGGTCGCCCAGGCGCAGCGACGGAACGGCAAGCAGACCCCCGCCCAGCGCCAGCGCCTCGACGCCCTGCTCGCCAACGCCCCCGCCGCCCTGATCGCGGGCGTCGACGTCGACGCGCTCTCCTGGGAGGAGACCGGCGCCCTGTTGCAGCGGCTGCGCGACGCCGGCGTGTCGCCAGCGCCCTCGGACAAGCAGCGCTCCGAGGTGCAGCGCCTCATCGGCGTCCTCGGCCTCGACGACACCGCGGCCGCCGCGCTCGTCGGCCTCGAGCACCTCGACGCGCTCCAGACCGCCAAGCAGGTCTCGGACCTGATCGACGCCCTGCGCGCGCGCCTCCCCGACGTGACCGCGCCAAGCGCCAAGCAGCTCGCGTTCGTGGCCAGCCTCGCCGAGAAGGCCGGCCTGTCGGAGGCCGACGCCTGCGGGCGCGTCGGCGCTGAGGGCTACGCGGCGCTCACCGGCGGCCGCGACGGCACCGCGAGCCAGCTCATCACCGCGCTCAAGCGCGAGCGCCGCGCCAAGACCTGACGCCGCGCGCCGTGGGCCGAGCGTCCCAAGAACCGTGGGCCGGGCGTCCCGCCCGGCCGCCCTATCACCTATTGATTCTGGCAGGCATTACCCCTTCCCTTCCCCCGCCCACACGGTTCCTCCAATGCCCAAGCGCCCCCCGCTCCCGCACTATTGGGTCGACGACGACCTCGTCATCGTCGAGGTCGCGACCTTCCCCGAGGCGCTCTACAAGTTCGTCGTGCTCGAAACCGGCGAAGGGTTCGTCGCCGTCGGCGGCGGCGAGCACTACGCGTTCCACGACGACCTGTGCACGGCGGCAGCCGCGCGCTGGCCCGACGCCACGGTCCTCGGCGGCGGCCTCGGCGCCCGCCGGTTTCCCGGGACGAGCAAGGCGTATGGGGCCGTGCCCCGAAAGCTGCTGGGCCAGATCCGGCGCACGGGTGTCAAGACCGCCCCGCGGTATGTGTTCAAGTAGCCGGCGCGCCGAGCTACGCGCGCCCCTCGACCGACCCTCACCGCCACGGCATCAGCGCGTCCGCCCACTCCCCGTCCGGCCAGAACGGGATGTCGTCCCAAACCACCCACGGCTCGGTGGGCCCTTCGAGGTGACGATCGAACGGGATGTCCACGTCGTCCTCCTCGGGCGGCACCCGCTCCGCCTCCAGCGCCTGGAGGGCTTCGGCCAGGAAGCCCCGCACCCGTTCGTCGGGGTGCTCTCGGAAGCGCTTCAGTCGAGCCATCATCTTCTTCCCGGCTCGCGAGAGGATGCGATCGATGTCGAGGGTCACCTGCCGGAACGCCAACTCTTCCGGCGGCAGGCGCCAGCACGTCTTGCACAGGTGACGGGCGTGCCCCCGCCCGCTGAAGCGCTCGTTCGCGAGCGTGCGCTGACAGCTCCAACACCAATGCCCGCCACCGCGCCGGCGCCCCATCAGCGTGCGCCCCGGATGCGGTCGTGTATTGCGCCGACGTGCTCCGCTGTCCGCATGGATGCCCCCGCGCTGTCCTTGAAGCCGCGCCCGAGCATAACGACGTCTCCGTCTGCGACAACAGCGGGAGCGAGCCCGAGCAGGTCGCGCTCTCCAGCAGGCCCGCCAGCGAGAACGCGGTCGGCGTGAAGGTCCAGCGTCACGACCGCACGGTGCCGCTGCACAATCCGCGGGCCGCCGCGCTCGCACCGAACGGCTTCGCGCGTGGTGTCGGCCTCTACAGAATAGTCGGCAGCGAGGCGTCGAACGAAGGTCGACACGCCCGGTTCGTCCAACTCGGTGACGCGATCCTGCACTCACTCGATGGGGAGGTTCTCGATGGGCAGGGGTGCACAGTAGCGGCCTGGTTCGAACAGGAACAGGGGCGTCGCCTCGAGGCGGTGCACTGCGAAGCCCTCGGGGTCGCCATAGAGGCGGATCCGAAGCTGCATCGTGATGCCCGGCTCCTCGGGGGCCTCGTCGTGGAGCTGGTCGGGGCGGAGCTCGAAGGGCGTGCGCCACCAACGCCGCTCTTCTGACCCCTCCTGATAGCCATCGAGGGTCTCGGGCAGGTCGCCCAGCACCAGCCAGCCCTCTCGCGTGCGGGCCTCGAGGGTCGCTGGGCCGCCCCACCAGGTCACCGCCAGGGAGAGCCGAGCGGCTGGACCCGGGGGCAGGTCGAGGCGGAGGTGCATCGTGTCGGTTCCCAGCGGCCCGCGCGCAGGGACCAGCCAGGGGAGGGCGGGCAACGTGCCCTCGTGGCTCGGCCAACTCACGAGTCGCGTGGGATCGCCGTCGGGATCGAAGCGGATGCCCTCCGCCCAGGCATCCTCGGGCCCGGCGGGCGTGTCCCAGCGGGAGCCGGCCGCGAAGGGCTCGGGGCGGCCAACCAGCAGCTCCACGGCGGGGGCGATGCCGAAGACGTTCGTGCGCACGTCCGAGCCCGGCGTGGCGCCGCGTCGCGACAGAATCCCGGAATACAGCAGGGCTCGCGCCGCCTCGAACACCTGTGGATCCGCGCCCGCCAAGTGCGCCGCCCGGGCGACCCCCAGGCTGGCTCCGATGGCCAGGGTCCAATCGGTGCGTGGGTCCTGCGTCCAGGGCGACGCGAAGCGACCGTCCAGGTAGCCGTGGGGGCGCGCCGGGTTGCCGCTCCACACGCGGTCGAGCACCGTTCCGGAGAGCAGCGTCGCAGCAGAGGGGGTCGGCCAGAACCCACCCAGGATCGCGGTCTCCATGAAGTCCACGTCGGGCGCTAAGTGGCTGGCATCCTCCGAACGGAGGAACTGCCGGGACAGCGGGGCCAAGATTCCGACCGATGAGGCCTCCGCGTGCAAGGGCGGTCCGCCCGAGAGCTTCGTCAAAACGAGACTGGACGCGGATGGGATGCCGCCGGAGACCCGGTACAGCCCCTCGTTCTCGGAGACAGGGTGGTCGGTGACCAGCAGCAGGTCGCCGTAGACGTCGCGGATGTTGTCCGGGGTGTTGGCGGGATCTGGCAGGTTTCCACTGGCGGACTCGATCCTGAACCTGCCGGACTCGTCGGCCACCGGACTCCACCGGGCGTCCGGGACCGTGATCGTCGCGGAAAGGTCACGAATCGGGCGGTAGGCGTACCAGAACCGACAGGGATCGACACCTGCCTCCCAGGGGTGGCTCGGGTCGTCCACGTTCTCCTCGATACAGAGGTGGACCGATTCTGAAAGCACGTCGTCGCCATACATCCAGAACAGCGCCCCTTCTTCGTCCTCCATGCTGGCGGCGAAGAACCGGGCGTAGCGCTCTGCGCGCTCCGAAGCGTGCGTGGCGCGTGGGTCCGCGGGCTCGGTCGCACTCAGCAGGGCGCTGGCCGTGGCCAGCAGCGCGGACTGGTTGTGGATGGCCATGCCCCACCACTCGGGCGCGTAGTTCGCCTCGAAGAAGCCCTGATCGTCGCCGACAGGCAGGAACGCGTCGCCCCAGAACTCGAGCAGGTCCCAGCCGAGGTCCGCGACCGCCGCTGCCTGTGGGTGCCCCTCGTCGGCGAGCACGTGCGCCATCCGGGCCACCCCCACCGCTACCGAGCCGGATTGCCACGCCCACGCCTGCCCCCCGGGCGTCAACCCGAAGGCGGGGCCGCCCTCCGAGACCTGCCAGGCGGCCTGCCGCAGCTCCTCGACCTCGCCGAGCGCGACGTCGCGGAGCTGCGCGCGGTCTGGCTGTCCGTTGGCGTCGTGGTCGCCCAGGTCGTAGTCGCGGGAGGCCCACAGGAGCTTGCCGATCGCCGCGAGCAGCTGCCCCTGGGCCGCGGAGTGGGCGTAGTTCGCGCGGGTGTCCAGGGCCGCCGCCTGTGCCACGGTGCTTCGCACAACGAGCTCGAGCAGGCTCGGGTACGGCCCGAGGTCGAGGTCGGGGAAGGTCGCTTGCCAGCGCGCGGTGGTGCGGACCTCCGCGCTTCGGTTCCCCGCCGCGTCCACCGCCCACGCTGTGACGTCGAACACCCCTTCGTCGGGGAACTCGAGGGTGGCGGTGGCCCCAGGCACCACCACCTCGGGGCCGGCGTCGATGCGGTACGCGATCGCCGCCACGCCGGTTCCGCCCGGGTTGTCCTCACCCACGAGGTGCACGGCCACGGGCACGGCGCTCCACCCGATGGCGTCGAGGGGCGGCTCGATCGTCTCGCACAGCGTCGGCGGGACGGAGTCCACCTCGACCTCGACCGACGCCACGCCGATGTTGCCCGCGGCGTCATAGCCCCGCACCTCCAGGCGGTGCGTCCCCTGACCCGGCAGGGGCACGGTGAGGTCGGCGCGGGTGGCGCCCTGCAGCGGGCTGCCGGTGACCACGACGCCGTCGATCCGCACTTCGACGCGGTCCGACCACCGGTCGTCGGAGACGGTGATCCCGAGATCGACCGTAGTGCGCGCGATGAGCGCCGGCACGGGGTCGAGGGCCACAGCGGGGGCGGTGGTGTCGGGCAGGCACACCGCAGGACGAAGAGGCCGTTTGGACAAGGTACGCGCTGCGTCGAGCTCCCGCTTCACCACCTGACCGGGGACGCGGCACACGTCGGTGATGTCGCAGTCGTCGTTGGTGTGACAGACGCCGTGTGGCGGGCGGATCCTGTCGGGTCCCGGCTCGTCTTCGATAGGTTCGAGGCTGGAAGCGGCCCAGACCAGCCCTGCGAGCAGGCACACGCTACCCACGACCACCCTGCGTCGCATTCCCCCTCCCGAGCTGACCTGGTCGCGCTACGATACCCTGCCGTCGGACCGGCCGGCCCTTCGGGTGCGCGCTTCTTCGGGGCTCGCGGCGACCCTGGCAGGGGCGTTCCGTGGAATGCCACCCTCCTTTCGCCGATCGAGATCGCGCCGCTTCGGTCGGTCGCAAAAAGACCCAACTCCTCGAACGAGCGCACGAGCCCGCGGCGCGTCGCTCGCGAAGCGAGCGTCCTCGCGCGCGTCGGGACGCAACACGGACCGGTGCACGTCCCTCGCGACGTGCTGGACGTGCGCGCCGAGCGACAAGCCGCTCCGCACGATCTGCGCCGCGGAGGGCGTGCACCGGAGGCGGCCCGCGTCGGGCGCCTCGGGCACGTCCCACGCCAGGTGGACCACCGCGTGCGGCGGACCCGCCTTCGCGCGCTGTGCCGCGCCGCCCGCTGAGCTGGTGGAGGACGGCCTCGACGAGCTTGCACACGGGCTCCCCGTCGAGCGGGCACGTGCAGTCGATCAGCAGCTCGTCGTCGTCGTCCGCGGCGATCGACGGCGCGGGTGCCGGTGCGAATCGCGAAGAGTGAGCAAAGACGACAGGAAGGAAACACGGAGATCGAGACGTGCAGCCTCGGAGTGAGGCCGCGGGCTAGGGCTCGCTCCGTCGGACCCATTCCACCTTGTCGAAGTCCTTGTCGTAGCTCAACACGTCCGTGAGACCGTGCGCCTCCATGACGCCCAGGTGCACACCGTCGCGCGTCGAGAGGCCAGGCCAGGCCTCCAACAAGCGCCGACCCCTGCTGACCTCGTCGATCCCCACCGGCAGGACCGCGATGCCCAGCGCCGCGACGGAGTCGAAGACCCGGAAGGCCAGGTCGGGCGCACCGAGGGAACGGTAGCGATGCAGGATCTCCTGGAGCACCTCGGCGTCGGTACAGACGCTTGGCCCCCCTCCCTCGACCACCCTCTGCAGGAAGACCTGGCTGGGGAGCCGCTGTGGGCTGTCCTTGCCGGCCGCGTACATGAAGATGTTCGCGTCGACGAAGATCATCGGAGGCGCCCGGTCACCGACTGCTCGATCATCATCTCCACGTCGTCGACGGGGGCGTCCGAGGCGAAGAGGATCTCCAAGGCGCTTCGCGGATCGAGACGCCTCTCTCCCAGTTGCTGGCGTGCCTCCTCGCGCAGCACGTCGCGGGCCCACTCCGCGAGCGGGAGCCCCGCGCGAGCGGCCGCAGCCTTGACCAGGGCCAGCTCGGGCTCCTCGATGGGGATCTGGATGCGCTTCGTCATGGCCATGAGCATGAGTATAGGTCCTCGCGCAGACAACGGCCACCGACCTCCGCGGCGACCTGCCACGGGTTCTCCACGCCAGACACCCACGCTCGCGCCAGCTCCTCGTCCTGGTTTGACAGCTCCAGCACCCATGCCCGCCACCGCGCCGGCGCCCCATCAGGCGTCGCCTCCGCTCCGGCCGAGCGCCGCGCTGCCCTGCTCGCCTGTCCGCATGGATACCCCCGCGCTGTTCGTGAAGCCGCACCCGAGCCTGACGACGTCGCCGTCGGCGACAACAGCGGGAGCGAGCCCGAGCAGGTCGCGTTCTCGGGCAGGCGTCCATGGCATGCGGCGCGGCGAGTGTCCGCCGCGGCGAACGTGCGCTAGGATAGGCGTGCAGGGAGTATGCGCCGCATCGCAAGTGACCCACGCGTGCTCGGCGGCAAGCCGGTGATCGAGGTCACCCGCATGAGCGTCGAACAGATCCTCGGACTGCTCGCCAACGGGATGTCCATCGACGCGATCTGCGAGGCCTACCCGATCTTACGGTCGCCGATGTCCGCGGCGCCCTCGCGTGGGCCCAGGCCGCGCTCGGCAACGACGTCGTGGCCGATACGTCGCACGGCTGAAGCCGCGCCAAGTCCCGCCCTACTGCCCGATGTCAACATCGCCGTACAGGTGGTGGCGTGGCTCTGCGAGCAAGGCGTGGACATCGCCTCGGTCTACGAGCGAGTCATGGAGGGCCAACGCATTCATGGGATCCTCTTCCTGCGCCCCGGCGACGAGCCGCCGGACGTCGTGATCGCGAAGCTGGGTCCCCTGATCCATGCGACGGTCGACTGGAGCCCTCCGCTTGTTGCCGAGGTTCGAGACGGACGCCTGCGAATGCGGCGGCCACCAGCGTCGCCGTGATGGCCACCGTTCGTTGGTGCGCACGTGTGACAGGCCGCAGAAGGCTGAGCCATCCCCTCATTTGATCCCGACCCTCTGTCAGGACCTCCGGTCATCAGCGCGCAGCTCATGGATCCTTCGGATCGCCGGGACCGTTCCTCGCCACGAGCTCGAAGCGCAGCGCACGCCTACCGCGCACGAGCCCGCGCTCGGTGAGGCGGCCTCGTTGCCCGTCCGGAGCGCGGCTGAGAGGTCCGCTCTGCGCTCCTTCACCTCCGGCTCCAGGTCGGAGATCGCGTTCGTCCAGTCCTCGAGGTGCCCTCGAAAGGGGCGAGCTTGTCCTCGTGCCCTGACTTGCTCTCCTCCCACCGGCGAATGCGCCCCTGCAGCCTGTCCAGCACCGCGACGTTGTCGATCTTCTTCTTGCCGCACCCGTGGTGGACGTCGAGGCCGACGATGCCGCTGCCATCACGATAGACAGGTTCCTGTGCGGGCCATCGGTCGAAGTAGAGGCGGATCACGTCAGACGCCGTGAGCTCGGCTCGGGGCGTGTTGGTGGCGTACCAACAGATCTTGCCCATGCGGTGCCGCTTGCGGGCGACGACGCGCACGCGCAGCGGCTTCTCGCCTTTCCGCTTGTCGTTCAGCCAGAGAACCCCAACCAGCGCCGGAAGATGAGCGGGGTCCCCGCGCCCGCGTGCAGCGTCAGCGCGCTGGTGGCCGGCATCACCCGTCCGGTCTGCGAGACCTTCGTGGACTTCGTCCAGTGGTGAGTCCACAGCGGCTTCGTCTTCGCGTCGACGTACAGGATGTCCTCGACGCAGACCAGCCCGCGGTCGAAGAGCGTGTGGAGCTCCTGCGTGAGCAGCAGCCCGTTCTGCACGTGGTTACTCGCCGGCCCGAGGTAGGGCTGGATGTGCGCGGCGTCGAGGACCGGCTCGGTGTGCTCGCCGGTGATCGCGCACTGCCCCTCGTAGGCCTCGAGCAGCCGCGCCCGGAACGTCCCCTGCCCTTCGCGGCGGACCTGCTCGGCGAGCACCCGACGGCGTCCATCGACCGCGACGAGCAGGCAGGCGTCGTCGAGGTCCGCCGGTCGCGCGACCGCGTCGCGCCGGACCTCGGCCATCCGCAGCGCGAGCGAACCACCGGAAGACGGCGTCGGGGTTCATCCACCTGCCCTGGCTACGCCCCGGGGTCTACCAGCCTCACCCGGCCACGAGCTCCCGCACCCACGCCCCGAGCCCCTCGTCGTTCACCACCGACGCCAGCCGGTGCGCATCGTCCACCGCACACAGCGTGGCTGTCGACGATGACGCCGCGAGGCGCACGCTGTCGTCGAACGGCACCACCTCGTCGTCGCGCCCGTGCACCACCAGCGCGCGCACCCCCTCCGGCAGCGACCGGTACGGCGTCAGCTTCGGCCCCGCGCCCGCGAGCAGCAGCACCGGCCCGCGCCAGACCGGCGCCTCGTGGAGCAGCCGCAGCAGCACCGCCCCGCCGAAGCTCGACCCGATCACCAGGCGCGTGCCTTCCCCGATCGCCGCCCGCGCCCGCGCGAGCGGCACCGCGAACGCCTCGTCATACCCCTCGAACGGGTGGCTCCACGCGCCGCTCGCCTCGAACACCGCCCGCGCCACCCGCTGTGCTGCCCGCGTGTCGAGCGCGGGCGTCGCCGCCCCGAAGCGCTCGCGCAAGTAGGACGCCTTCCCGCCCTGTGGCACGCCCGCGTCGTCCACCCGGGCCTCGAGCCCGTGCAGGAACACCACCTCGCCGACCATCGGACCTCCCGCCGATTCCCCTATGCCACGCGCGAGACGCGCACGCCGCGGACCCGGCCAAGCGCCGCCGGAAGCCGGGACGCAGCGTCCTCAGGGCTTCAGCTTGTAGGCCCGCTCGATGACCGCGCCGATGTCCGGCCCCTTCCAGTAGGGCTCGATCCATCGTGGGGACTGGTCCTTCCACTTCGGGTTCGGGCGCCGCCAGTGGCCGCGGACAAGGAAGCGGTGCAGCAGCTGTCGCCCGCCCGGCGCGCGCTCGAGCTCCTGGAGTCGGCGCAGCCGCGAGATCGTGATCGCACCGGGCAGGTAGTACACCGCGTCCGACGTGTACGGCGTGTCCTCTCGCGGCGGCGCGGTGCGCGCCGGGTCGCGACCGCCCCGCGCGTCCCGCGGCGCGCCAGGGAGTGTCGCGTACAAGATCGCGCTCGCGACGAGATGGAGCAGCCCCGGCAGCGGGGGTTGCGGCGAGCTGCCGGCCACCGCGCCAACCCGCGCGTCCGGCGCGAGGTCGTGCGTGATCACCTCGGGCGGGTCGGCCCCGAGCGCGTCGACGGCCACGTGCAGGCGCATCCCGGCGTCCGCGCGCCCCGCGACATAGACGGTGACCACGCGCGCGAAGTGGCCGGCCACCGGTGAGTTCGGCCGAACCTTGGCGACCAGACGCTCAGCGAGCGACAGCGCGTGCCGATCGGTGAACACGACCGCGAACGACGCGAACGGGAGCCGCAGCTCGGATGCGCACACATCGAGATCGGTGTGGGCGAGCTGCCAGGTGAGCGCGCGATCGACCCAGAATGTCTTCCTCCGATGCAGCTCGAAGTCGACGAGCCACGGCCCGATGCCCGTCGACGCTTCGTCCAGCGCACCAAGACGCCGCAGGTCGAGATCGGTCGCGAGATCGTCGGACGTGACCAACGTGTGCCGCTCGTCGAATCCCGGACGCGCGCGCACGCGCTCGGCGAGCCGCCGCGCGGCCTCGGCGAGCTTCGGGCGGCCCTCGGTGAGCCGCTCGTGCGCGAGCGGCGGCGGCAGGTCGACGCTCGCGGGCGCGAGCGCGAGCTCTTCCCACATCCACGAAGGGTCGTAGGCCGGCTGCCCGCTCCGCAACGCGTCCTGGTAGCGCCCCTCGAGTCCGCGAATCAGCCCGATCACGGCGTCGCGTCGGTCAGCGGACCCCGCGGCCTCGCGCGGCGTCTGACCGCCCAGCGCCGGGATCCGCTCGTCCACCCACGACCGGTAGTGGCGCGCGTAGTAGTCGAGCGTCAGCTCCTCGACCACCTCGGGCGGAATGTCGGCCTCGGGCGCGGTCGACGGGGCGGGCTGCCCGGAGCGCATGGAACGCTGTGCCGCCGCCTGCAGATCCTCGTGTGACGTCACCACGAAGCGGATCGCCGCGCCGGCCGCGTCCTCTACCAGCGCCCGACCTCGCTCCGCGCGCTCCACCGAGTTGCACTCGAGCACGAGCTTCGCCCCGTCCATCTGAAGGCTTCCCATCACCTTGGCGTCGGCGCGCCCTACGTTCGCGTCCCACGACCAGCCGCCCTCCCCGTCCGACGCGAGCCAATCGACCGCGTCGAGCGCGCGCCTGAGCGCCGCCGCGTCGACGACGTCGAACTGGACGACGCTCCACACCAGCGGCTCACCGTCGGTGTTCGCCAGCCTGGGGATCACCGGATCGAGCAACGCGGACGCCCACACGTCGCAGATGAGCGGCGGCGTCAGCTTCCAGAACGCCGCTGGGGGCTCGGACGGGTGCGCGCGCCGATGCGCGTCCCGCCACTCTTTGAGCTCATCCACGAGATCGTCCAGGACGAAGAGCGAGATCGGGAGCACCGACAGCTCGAGCTCGGGGCGCCCGGAGGCCCCGGCGCGGACGACGCGCGCCGCGATCGCCTGGCCACGGGACACGCTGCGCGACAGCGTGCGCTCGCTCACGACGAGGGGGTCGCCCCCGTCCACGAGGTCGCGCAGCGTCACCGAGACCCCCGGCCGCGCGTCCATCACCTCGTACAACCGCATGACCGACGCGCTGGCCTGCCGCAGCCACGCCCGCGCGCCGCCATCGAGCCAGTCCGCCGACGCCGCGAACGACTCGGCGATCGAGCGGCCGTCCGCGAGCGGGTGATCGAACCACAGCCACGCGCTCTCCACGCCGTCGATGACCTCGCGCCATCCCTCGTCGAGCTCATCGAAGCGGTCCTCGTAGTCCCCCCACAGCTCCTCGATGGCCTCCAGCCGCTCGTGTAGCCACTCGGGACGATCGGCGAACGCGTGGAGGGCGCGTATCGCCAGCTCACGCTGAGCGAGCGTGTAGGTACCGACGGCGCCCGACGCGAGCCCGCAGCATCGCTTGTATTTCTTCCCGCTCCCGCACGGGCACTGCACGTTCCGTCCGACCTTGCCCATCGCCCTGCTCCTTCGCGTCGTGCCCCGATGTCCGGGGATGACGCGCGCGATTAACGTCCGCGCGCGCGATCGATACACAGCTCGCGCTCGAGGACGCGTTGCATGAGGCGGCGGCCGGACTGACGATCGACGACGTCCGCGCCAGTCTCGCGAGCGGCGAGAACGGCGATTGGGGGCCGATCGCTGGCGTCGCGAAGCTCCTCGAGAAGCCGGCGAACCTCGAAGCCGCCCGCAGGATGGCGGAGGTCGCCTGCGATCGGGCGATGCGGGCGGTTCGGTCGAATGACCCGCCCGCGCTGCTGACGGTCGACCAGCAGCTTCGCACCCTGGGGCTGTTCGCGCGGTCCCGCACGGACCAGAACGCCGACCCCTCGAAGGGCGTGGACCCCGAGCAGATCTACGCCACGTTCGAGTCCGACGGGTTGATCGAGATCGTCCGCGACCAATGCGCCGCGAAGGGGCTGAACGCGAGCACGCCCGAACAACGCGCGCTGTGGGCCGACCTCGCCACCGCGGTGCACGTCGACCCGGTGGTGCTGCTGATCGCCGCGCTGGAGAACCCGGCGATCGCGTGGCGGAGCGATGAGGAGAGCGCGCTCGTAGGGGCGATCCATCAGGCGTCCGAGCGCATGGACCCCGAGGCCTGGGCCCCCTGGCTGCGGTGGCTACGTGGTCGCGGCGAGTACGATGTCGCGGATCGCGCCACGGCGGACCTGCACACGCTGGGCGCCATGATGCGCTCGGGCGCGCCAGCGGACGCCACCGCCCCAGCCTGAGGCGTGTCTCCTCGAGCGCACGAGGCGCTCGGCGTCGGTGATCCCGTCCGCCCCGAGCGCGGCATGTCCGCGGGGTCGTCCCCCGGACGTGTGGCCCACCGGCGAAGGCGTGGTCGGCGTCTCGGTGCCGCCGCTGCATCCCGCGGTGCCGGCGGCGGCGGCGGCAGATGCCGCGCTCGATGGTGATCGTGGGGGGCGCAGCCATGCCCCTCTACGTGGACGGTGCGTTGGG
>CAYQSE010000046.1:0-1616 GCA_964419905.1 uncultured Enterobacteriaceae bacterium | reverse complement strand
CGATGGTGATCGTGGGGGGCGCAGCCATGCCCCTCTACGTGGACGGTGCGTTGGGCACGCGCCCGAGGCGGGTATCAACCGGGAAGCGGGATGAAATCTGGCTCGCCGCGCTGCGGCGGACAGTTTTTGGTCGGGTGCCGTCATAGAGTGGTGGGGATGACCGCCGCACACCCCATGACGAGCCTCGTCTCGCGCCCGACCGTCGACGCCGCGATGCGCGACACCGACTTCGTGCCCGGCCGCGCGCGCGAGGTGCTCGACGGGCTCGTGGGGCTGGCGGCGGGTGCATCGTCGTGCTGATGGGGGCATGCGCGTGAGGCGTGATCGCGAGCTCGACGGGCCCCGCCTCGACCTGTTCCGCTTCGCCGCCGCGCCGGAGCGTGAGCGCTACGTGGGCGTCCTGCGCGCGTTCGACGAGGCGCGCGAGCGGTCGCAGCTCCAGCTGGGCCCCGACGAGCTGGCGTCCGTGGTCGACGACGAGACGCCGGCGAGCGCGCTGGCGCTGCTCGATCAGCTCCATGTCTGGGGCGTGGTCGACCGCGCGCAGGACGACCGGCGGGTGCGCACGATCGCAGAGTATCGGCAGCGCCGCTCGATCTACACGATGACCGAGCTCGGGTGGATGGCGTGGGACGCGGTGCAGCGCGTGCTGCTGGCACAGCCGCGCGAGGCCGAGCTCAGGCGGCTCGTGCTCCCGTCGGTCCGCGACGCGCTCGCGTCGCTGGCCCGTGCCGTCCGCGGCGGGGACGCCGAGCAGGTCGCCCACCACCTCGACGAGATCCACCGCACGCTCGACGATCTCGCGCACCATGCGACGCGGTTCCTCCTCGCGACGAGCGCGATCGCGACGAGCTGGGAGGCCACCCCGACCGACTTCCTCGCGCTGAAGGACCGGCTGATCAGCCACATCCAGGGCTTCCTCGACGCGCTCGCGGTGAACCGCCCGCTGCTGGCGCTCGCGGTGCGCGAGGTCGAGGCCGAGGGGGTCGAGCGGCTGCTGGCGCTCGCGGCGCGCGGCGGGGGCGCGCTCCAGGGCGCAGACGAGGCCCAGCGCCGCGCCGCGCTGCGCTGGCAGGGCGTGGTCGCGTGGTTCGCCGACGACGGCGCAGAGCCCTCGAAGGCCGAGACGCTCGAGCAGCGCACCAGCCGCGCGATCCGCGACCTCACCGTGCTACTGCGCCGCGTGCTCGACGCGAGCGCCGGTGGCGTGAGCCGCGCGCGCCAGTTGGAGCGGCTCGCGGCGTGGTTCGTGCGCTGCCCCGACGACGACGCGGCCAGCGCGCTGGCGGGGCTCGCGTTCGGGCTGCAGGGGGCGCGCCACTTCGGGCCGGGCCCCGACGACCCCGAGGCGGTGGCGTCGAGCACGAGCTGGTGGCAGGCGCCCCCCGCCCCGGTCGACACGACGCTGCGCAAGCGGGGCCGCGCCTCGCCGCCGGCACCGCCCGCCCCGCTCCCCGATCAGCGCCTGGCGCGCAACCTGCTGCGCGCGCGGCAGGTCGCGGCGCGAGACGCCGAGCGCACGGCGACCCGCCGCCTCGAGGCGGCGCTCGCGCTCGCCCGGGCGCTCGAGCCGGCCGAGCTCGACGTGCTGCTCGCGCTGCGCGGGCGCGCGCTGC
>CAYQSE010000045.1:0-31185 GCA_964419905.1 uncultured Enterobacteriaceae bacterium | reverse complement strand
GGTGCTCGGATCGCGACCTTCAGGACGTGCTCGCCCTCGCCCCACGGGATCTCCGCCGTCGTGGCCACCGACGCGCAGCCCGGCGGGCATCCGGTCGGCTGGCAGCCGAGGTCGGCCTCTCCGCACGCGCCGATCTCGACGTGGAGGGGGTACACGCCCGGCAGAACGCCGTCGAACGTCGCGGCGCCGTCGGCCTCGCGGCTCCATGCGCCGAGGGTCACGCGCGCGCGCTCGGCGAGCCCTTCGGGCAGCCCGACGCGCACGTTGCGCGGCGAGGGTGGGTCGAGCGGGAGGCGCACCATCAGGGTCTCGGCGCCGGCATCGACCGTGATCGGGAGCGCTCCGACGGCGCAGTACGGCGCGCACGCATCGCCGGGGCAGCCGTCGCGCTCACAGTCCGCGCCGACAGCCCAGCTCAGCGTGTGCGCGCCGAGCGGCTGCGCGCCGAACCGCCACACCCACGAGGTTCGGCTGCGCGGCGCGGCGCCGTCGAGCCGTAGCGACACGTCGACGCCGGGCAGCAGGCCCTCGACCACGACGTCGACGGCGCGCGTGGACGGCTCGGGCGGTGGCGCGAGGCGCAGCCCGGCCAGGCTCGCCGCCGCGAGGAGGAGCCCGAGCGCGCCGAGCGCGAGGCTCGCCGCCGCGAGCCACGGGCGCCGCGTGGGAGGGGGTGCCTCCAGCGTGATCAGCGTGTCGGCCTCGGCCTTCGCGCGCCGCGTCGGCTCGGCCGGCACCGGGGTCGCGGCGAGCGCCTTGGCCCACGCCGAGCGGATCGGCCGACGCGCGGCGTCGTCGACGCCCCAGGGCAGCGCGCGCTCGTCCTCGGGCGCGGGCGTGAGCGTCACGTTCGCCTTCGGCACGCTCGGATCGAGGGTCGCGATGCGCGCACAGACCTCGGCCATCGTCGCGGGCCGATCGATCGGCTCGGGCGCGGTCAGCTCGCGGATCAGCCCGCGCAGGTCGTCGTGGAACTCGGGCCCGGGGTCGAGCGGCGGGTGGCCCTGCTTGGCGAGGATCACCTGCATCGCCTGCTGTCGGGCGCTGCCCTGGCCCGAGACCGGGAACGCGACCTCGCCGGTGAGCAGCTCGAACGCGACGACGCCGACCGCGTACTGGTCCCACTTCTCGGGGTCCATCGCGTCGGGGCGGATCCACTCCGGCGGCGCGTAGCTGACGGTGCCAAACGTGGTGTTGGACTGCGTGAGCCGGCTCTGATCCGCCTCGAGCGCCAGTCCGAAGTCCACGAGCTTGATGGTGTCGTCGGCGGCGACGAGCACGTTGGCCGGCTTGATGTCGCGGTGCCGCACGCCGCGACCGTGCAGGTAGGCCACCGCGTCGGCGAGCTGGGCGAAGATGCGGCGCGCGCGTCCCCACGGCAGGCGCCCCTGGTGCAGGAGGCGATCGAGGCTCTGGCCCTCGACGAACTCCATCTCGAGGTAGGGTGGATCGGCGTCGATGCGGATGTTGCGCACCTTGACGATGTTCGGATGATCGAGGCCGAACAGGATCTCGGCCTCGCGCACGAAGCGCTCGGCGGCACCCGGGACGTGCCGCAGCGAGGGCTCGAGCACCTTGATCGCGGCGAGGATGCGCTTGGCCGAGCGGTTGTGGCAGCGGTAGACCGAGCCCATCCCTCCCGAGCCCAGAGCCTTCTCGACCACCCAGATGTCGATGCCGTCGCCGGGCTGCACCGCCCCTCCTCGCCGAGGCGGACTCTATCCCTGATCGCGCTGGTGCGGGTATGGTCGGGCGATGTCGACGTCCTCGCCATGCGCCCCGCGTCGGGTGCTGTTGTTGCTCAGCTTCGCGCCGCTCGGCAGCGCGTGGGGAGGTGAGCTCCTCGTGCCCACGGTGACGACGCCGACGGTGGCTGCGGCGGTGCTGATCGCCACGCCGGGCGATCGGATCACCGTGGACGCGAGCGTGTACCGCGGCGAGATGCAGCCGGTCACGATCACGGTCGACGACCTCGAGATCCGGGGCGTGAACGGTGAGCCGCGACTGCCGCCCGTGCACGTCTCGGGCGTGGGTGTGACGCTCCGCGACCTGTGGATGTCGGGGACGGTGCTCCGGGTCGCCATCCCGCTGGCCGACCTCGCGACGACGGTGACCTCGGAGGCCGACTACGAGGCGCGCGCGGTCGGGCTCGACGTCGAGGACGGCGCGGTGGACGGCGAGTCGCTGCGGTTCAGTCGCACCACGGGCGTAGGGCTCGACGCGCGCGGCGCCGAGGTGACGCTGAAGGACGTGTCGTTCGCGGGGTTCACCGCGGGGCCGGCGCTGCGCTGCGCGCTCGGGAGCGCGCTGAGCTGGGAGGAGGGTCAGGCCGTGTCGAACCAGGCGGGGGCGCTCGTGCTGACCGACTCGGTGGCGAGCGTGCGCGACGTCCGCTTCGAGGACAACGCGGGCGCGTTCGGCGCGGACGTGGCCGCGAGCGGGGCGGGCGAGGCGGTCCTGCTGGAGCGGCTCGTCGCGCGGCGCAGTCGGGCGTCGGACAGCGGCGGCTCGGTGCACGCGACCGGGCTGAAGCTCACCGTGCGCGGTTCGCAGTTCGAGGACACCGCTGCCGAGCAGGACGGGGGCGCCGTCGCGGTGTTCGGCGGCGAGGCCGTGCTGGTCGACGTCAGCGTCGCGGGCGCGGCGGCGGCGCGCGGCGGCGCGCTCGCGGTGGTGAACGGGGGGTTGGCCGCGACCGGGCTGGACGTCACCGGCAGCGCCGCTACCGGGGATGGCGGGGCGCTGCACGCCGTCGCGAGCACGGTGTCGCTCTCGGGGCAGATCGTCGGCGCCAAGGCCGGCGGGGACGGCGGTGCGGTGTGGGCGTACGGCGGCGCGGTCGACCTGATCGACCTCCTGGCGCGCGACGGAGAGGCCGCGCACGGCGCGGTGGCCTACCAGGCGTGGGGGACGCTGCGGGTGCGCGCGAGTCGGCTGGAGGCCAACCATGCGCGCGGCGCCGGCGCGGTGCACGGCGGCGAGGGCAGCGTGCTGGAGGTCACGCGGTCGTTGCTGTGCGAGAACACCGCGGCGGGCGAGGCTTCCGGCGTGTACGTCGGCGGCGGCACGCTCGACGACGTGATCACGAACACGGTGTTCTTCGGCAACACCGCGTCCGCCGGCGCGACGCTCGCGGTGCGCGACGACGCGCCGCCGAGCCAGGACGGCCCGCGGGTGCGCGTCCACAACGACACCTTCGTCGAGGACGCGGTCGGCGTGGCGGTGGTCGACCTCGCGGGCACCGCGGACCTCTCGAACGACCTGTTCTTCGGCGACGCGCCGGTGGTCGCCCTGTCGGACGACGCGCGGCTCACCGGCGGGTGGAACCTCGCGTTCGATCCGAGCGGCGACCCGCCGGATCTCGGCGACATCGACGCGTTCCCCGCGGGTGGTGAGGTCTTCGCGGGCCCGCGGTTCCAGCGCTACGTCTCAGGCGACTGCGACGCCCTGTTGTGGCTCGGCGTCGGCTCGCCCGCGCGAGACGCCGGCGACCCGCGCATCGTCGATCCGGACGGCTCGCGGTCCGACATCGGCGCGTTCGGAGGGCCCGACGCCGATCTACGCGACCTCGACGGCGACGGGGCCTTCGAAGATCAGGACTGCGACGAGTCCGATCCGGACGTCTACCCGGGCGCCCCAGAGATCCCGTACGACGGCATCGACCAGAGCTGTTCGGGCGCCGACCTCGTGGACGTGGACGGCGACGGCTTCCCGGGGATCCCGACGCCCGGCGTCCGCGTGGACTGCGACGACGAGGACCCGTCCGCGTTTCCGGGCGCGCCCGAGATCCCGTACGACGGCGTCGATCAGAGCTGCTCGGGGGCCGACCTCGTGGACGTGGACGGCGACGGCTTCGCGGGCTGGCAGGCAGGCGGCCCGGACTGCGACGACGGCGATCCGGCCGTGCACCCTGGCGCGGAGGAGGTCTGGTACGACGGCGTCGATCAGGACTGCGACGGGAACGACAGCGATCGGGATCGGGACGGGTTCGCCGCGGTCGCCGCCGGGGGGGTGGACTGCGACGACGACGACCCGACGGTGCACCCCGGCGCGCCCGAGGCGTTCGGGGACACCAAGGACCGCGACTGCGACGGCCACGTGGATACCGCTTGGATGGTCGGCACGGGCGGGTGGTGGTGTGCGACCGGTCCGTTGCCGGGCGCGTGGGCGTGGCTCGCGATACTCGCGCCGCTGATCCGCGTCCGGCGCACCGTCCGGCACGCGGTCACCCCACCCGCCGAGGCCCCCCCTGCATGACGCGTCGTCCGACCGTGTTCCTCGTCTGTTTCGTGGTGCTCTCCGCGCTGGCCTGTGCTTCGGGCGAGCCGACGCCTCCGGCGGACCCTGCACCCGCGGCGTCCGCAGCATCCGGCGACGTGTGCGGCGATCCGTCCACCGTGCTGTTCTCTTGCCCGGTCCAGGGCGGCAAGATCGTGACGGTGTGCGGCAGCAACGAGGACGATCCGTGGCTCCGCTACCGCTTCGGCCCACCCGGCGCGCCGGAGCTGGTGTTCCCGGACGCCCAGGAAGGGAGCTTCATGGCGTTCAAGCTCGAGACGCGGACGTTTGCGCGCGCGATGGGCGAGGTGCTCTCGTTCGAGCGCGAGGGGCACACCTACGAGATCACCGAGATGGTCGGTGGCGGTGGGCCCGATGGCGAGATGAACAACTTCGCCGGGGTCACGGTGCACGTCGCCGGCGCGCAGATCGCCGCGCTCGCCTGCACCGAGCCGCCGACCACGCGCTGGCCCGCGCTGCACGCGATCCTGAACCCCGTCAGCCCCTGATCCCGCGCGGGGGCCCCCGCGGGCGTCGGGTCGGATAAGGGTGCGGCGCCGTGGAGGTGCGCTGCGTGACGTGGGGTCGCGTCGGGTTCGGCTGGCTGCTGTTGGTGTGCGCGCTGTGGGTCCACGGGATCGCGGTCGCGGGCGCCGACGGTCATGGCGCCGCACCGTGGCCCTCCGATGGCGCGCCGACCCAGCCGCTGTGGGGGCTCGCGCCGAGCGTCCAGGAGGCGGGGAGTGGCTCGGCGGGGGTGATCGTCGAGGCGGCCCGAGCGCCGCTGGTGCTCCGGCAGTCGATCGGCGGGCAGGTCGACGAGCGGGTGCTCGTGGGGGACCTGCTCGCGCTGAACCTCGGCGGATCGTTCGCGCTGTCCCGCCGCGTCGGGCTGGGTGCGACGCTGCCGGTGTTCGCGCTCGCGGGGCCCGAGCTCGGCGCGCGCCCGCCTGCGCTCGGCGACCTGATCGTGGTCGCGCCGATCGGCGTGGTGCTGCCGCGGCCGGACGGGACCGGCTTCGGCGTGTCGCTCTCACCGATCGTCCGCGCGCCGACCGGCGCGGTGGAGCGCTACCTGGGTGACGGCGCGCTCGGCGTCGGCGGACGCGTCGCCCTCGGCGGCGGGGTCGGACGGCTGCGCCTGTCGGCTTCGGGCGGGGTCGACTACCGCACGCTGCTCGATCCGCTGCGCGAGGGACGGCGCGGCGTACTCGGGGCGGCGGGGCTCGCCGCGGTGTGGTCGCTCGGGCCGCGGCTCGCGCTGCACCTCGAGGGTCGCGCGACCGTGCCGGGGCTGGCCGGCGGCACGCCCCCGGTCGAGGTGCTGCTGGGCGCGCGCGGGCGCCAGGCGAGCGGGCTGTGGTGGTCGGCGGGCCTCGCCGGCGCGCTGACCGACGGCGCCGGCGGGTCCGCCGTTCGGCTGCTGGTGGGCATCGGGTATGGGACTTCCGCGCGGGGCGTGCCCGAGGTCGCGCCGCCGGCCGGCGTCGCGGAGCGCCCGGCGCTGCCTGCCGTGGTCCCGGCGTTGGTGCGGGTGCGGGTTCAGGACACGTCGGGCCGCGTGCCGGGTGGCGCGACGGTCACCTTCGACGGCGCGAGCGGGCGTGAGGTCCACGAGGTCGGCGCGGAGGGGCTGGTCGAGACCTGGCTCGCGCCGGGTGCGTGGCGCGTGGAGATCATCGCGGATGACTTTGGCCGACAGGTTCGCGGGCTGGTGATCGCGCCGGAGGCCAGGACCGCGCGGGTGGAGGCGATCCTGCTCCCGGCGGCGGGTGACGCGACACTGGCGCTCGCGGTCCTCGATCCCGGCGGCGCGCCGGTAGAGGGCGTCCGCGCGCGGCTGGGTGGGGTGCCGGTGGGCACGCTCGGCGCGGCGGGCACGCTGGAGCTGTGGGGGCTCGCGCCGGGAGCGCACACGCTGTCGTTGGTCGCCGAGGGCTTCGAGGACCACGTCGTCACGCTGCCCGAGCTCTCGGAGGGTCCGAACGCCGTCGCGCTGACGCTGCGGCGCGAGCCGGGCGCCGTGCTGCTGATCGCGCGTGGGCCCGACGGACCGGTGCGGGACGCGGTCGCGCGCTTCGACGGGCCATCGCGGCTGCCGCCGCTCGCGCTCGGCGGCGACGGGCGCCGGATCGTGCAGGTGCGGCCCGGCGCGTGGAGCGTGCTGGTGCTCTCGCCGACCTGGGGGATGCAGAAGCACGCGATCGTGGTGCCCGAGGACAGCGCGGCGCTCACCGTGGTCGAGGTGCTGCTCCGCCCGGACGAGGGCGGCGGCGCCGAGCTGACCGCGCGGGTCGTCGACCCCGACGGCGCGCCGATCGCGGACGCGGAGATCTGGTTGGATGGCGAGCAGGTCGGGCGCACGGCGTCGGGCGGCGCCATCACGCTGGGCGGGCTCGCCGAGGGGCCGCGCACCTTGGCCGTGCGTGGGGCATGGCTCGACGAGGGCACGCCCGAGGAGGTCTTCCTCGTGACGGGCGCCCAGGAGCGGCGCGTCACGGCCCGCTGGCGGCAGGGTGTGGTGCGGGTGCGGGCCCGCGCGTCGGGTGGCGACGTGGACGACGCGGTGGCGCGGTTCTCGGGTCGGGGGGGCGCGCAGACGCTCGCGCTCGGGCCGCACGGGGACGCGATGATCGCGCTGGCGCCAGGGTCTTGGGACGCGCTGGTCGTCTCGGAGGACTGGGGGCTGCAGGGGCGCGCGCTGCGGGTGCCCGAGGACGGCGGACGGCGCCTCGCGCTGGACGTGGTGTTCGGCGGGCTGCCCGGCGGCGACGCGGATCTGACGGTGCGCGTCGTCGACGCGGAGGGGCTGCCGGTGGAGGGGGCCGCGGTCGCGGTCGACGGGTACGCGGTCGGCGCGACCGCGACCGAGGGGACGCTGACGCTGCGCGGGATCGGGGGCGGGCGGCGCCGCGTCTCCGTCACCTCGGCGCTGCACCGACCGGGCGGGGCCGCGCTCGCGCTCGCCGCGGGGCCGAACGCGGTGGAGATCCCCTTGGGGTGGGCGCCCGGCGTCGTGCGGCTGCGCGCCGTGGGACCGGACGGCGCCATCCCCGACGCGGTGGTGCGCCTCGCCGGGCCGGGGCCCGCGCCCACGGTGCACCTCGGGCCACTGGGCGAGCGCCACGTCGCGCTCGCGCCGGGCGCGTGGACCGCGCTGGCCTCGTCGACGACGTGGGGGCTGCGCGAGGAGCGGTTCATGCTGACCGACGACGGCGCTGTGCCGCGCGAGGTGCGGTTCACCTTCCGCGGGGAACCGGCGGACGATGCGACCCTGCTGGTACGGGTCGAGGATCCCGAAGGGGGGCCGGTGTCGGGCGCTCGGGTCGCGCGCGGCGGCGAGACGCTCGCGACCACGCTCGGTGGCGGCGCTGCGCTGATCCGTGAGCTGCCGGTCGGAGACGTCGAGCTCGACGTCACGGCGCCCGGCTTTGCGCCGGCCGTGCTGGGCGCCACGCTGTTGCCTGGGGCGACCGAGCAGGTCGTGCGCCTCGCGTGGATACCTCGTGCGCTGCGCGTCGAGGTCGTGGACGAGGCAGGCGCCCCGGTGCGCGCGACGATCGGGGTCGACGGACCCGCGGAGGTCGATTCCGTGACGACCGATCCGGGCGGCGCGGCGACGCTGCGGCTGCGTCCCGGAACCTGGCGGGTGATCGCGGACGGGGGGCCGCTGGGCACGGCGTCTGCTCCGGTGCGGGTACCCCGCGACGGGGCGCTGGCCGACGTCCGGTTCACCCTCGGCGGGAGCCTCGTCGACGTCACCGACGCCGAGGTCCGCATCCGCGAGCAGGTTCCGTTCGACTTCAACCAGGATGTCCCTCGCCCCGAAGCAGCAGGGCTGCTCGATCAGGTCGCGGCGGCGCTGCTCGGTCGCCCGGATCTCGGTCGGGTCGAGGTGCAGGGGCACACCGACGACGTCGGCGGCGCGGCCTACAACCTCGACCTCTCGCAGCGCCGCGCCGAGGCGGTCCGCGACGCGCTCGTCGCGCGCGGGGTCGCGCCGGAGCGGCTCGTCGCGCGGGGGTATGGATTCACCCGGCCGATCGCGGCGAACGACAGCGACGCGGGCCGCGCGACGAACCGGCGGGTGCAGTTCGACGTCCTGGAGCGCGCCGCCGACTGAGGCCCCTGCCGCCACCCGGGACCTGGGCCGGCCGCCGCTGTTGCCAGCGGAGATGGAGGGGCGGAGGCCTCAGACGTGGGCCGGCCGCCGCTGTTGCCAGCGGAGATGGAGGGGCGAAGGCCTCAGACGTGGGCCGGCCGTCCCGGCCGGCCGCCGCTGTTGCCAGCGGAGATGGAGGGGCGAAGGCCTCAGACGTGGGCCGGCCGTCCCGGCCGGCCGCCGCTGTTGCCGGCGAAGATGGAGGGGCGAAGGCCACAGACGTGGGCCGGCCGTCCCGGCCGGCCGCGATGTTGTCAGCGGAGATGGAGGGGCGAACACTACAGACGTGGGCCGGCCGTCCCGGCCGGCCGCCGCGATGCCCGAAGGCTACGGCGCCGTCACCTCGATCGGCACCGGGAAGGCGTTGACGCCGCTGATGCTGACGAGGATCCGTGTGGCGCCCGGGGCCAGCGCGGTGACGCGCCCGGCGGAATCAACGGTCGCCACGCTCGGGTCCTCGCTGTGCCAGGTGACCTCGGCGCCGGCGTCCTCGGAGCGGCCCAGGGTGTCGAGCGCGCGCGCGCTCAGCGTGAGCGACTCGCCGACCCCGAGCGTTGCCTTCTCGGGGCGCACGACGAGGCCGACGATCTGCCGCTCGACGACCTCGAGGTCCAGCGTCGCGGACTGCTCGCCCAGGCACACCTCGGCCCGGGTGCGGCCCGTGGCGATGGCGTGGACGAAGCCGTCCTCGATGGTGGCGATGGAGGGGTCGTCGACGCGCCACACGAGGCCGCGGGGGTCGGGCTCGACGCTGCCGTCGGTGTACCGCGCGCTGACGCGGGGGCGCTGGGCGTCGCCGGGCGTGAGCACCATCGAGGAGGGGGTGACGCGGACGGCTGCCACGGCGCGATCGGAGGGCGTCGCGGCGTCGCTGGCCTCCTCGAGGCGCAGCTCCAACACCTCGGTGACGACGAGGACGACCTCGCGGCGCCTCGGCTCGACGCGGAGGACGTGCTCGACGACCTCGCCGGGGCCGATGCGGACCGTCGGGGCCTCGTGGGCGAGCACGGCGTCGCGGGGCAGCGCGGCGCGCGGCACCTCGAGCGTCCACTCGCCCGGGCGCAGCGGCCCGGCCGTCGCCCAGCCGTCGGGATCGGTGATCAGGGTGAGCACCTCGTCCCCACGGCGCACCTGCAGCCGCGCGCCGCCGAGCGGGCCGGCCTCTCGGAGGGGGGCCGGGCCGTCGATCGTGGCCTCGGATGGGTCCGCGTCCCACTGCACGAGGCGCACCCGCCATGTCCCGCCGCGGACGAGCCGGATCTCGCGGTCGACCTCGGGCCAGATCACGTCGTCCGCGGCGATGTCGAAGCGGAGCGCAGACGGATCCTCGATCATCCACTGCCCGTCGAGGGTGGAGGTGTCGACGTCGAGCCGGTGGGCCCCGTCCACGAGCGTGCCGAAGCGCGCGCCGCCGAGCGGGTCGCCGATGGCCGTCTGGCCGTCCAGGCGGATCGGCAGTCCACCGAGCGGGTCGCCGGTGCCGGCGTCCACGACCCGCGCGTTCACCCACGCGAGATCGCGGCGCTTGCCGACCGGCACCCCGAGCGGGACCTCGTAGCCGAGCAGGGTGTCGGTCTCGAAGCGTCCCGTCTCGCCCGCGTGGCCGACGAGGAACCGGACGTTCCACCGCGCGTAGTGCCCCCACGGCAGCAGCACGCGGGCCTCGGTGAACGCGAAGTGGGTCAGTTTCTGCGGCTGGTCGGGCCGCCACTGCACCTGCCACTGCGCGGTGAGGCGCTGGGCGCCGCCTGGCGACCAGGACGTGCTCGCGGCGGCGTCGACGCCGGGCAGACCGTCCCGGACGACGCGGTAGTTGCTTTGCAGCCGAAGCTGAGCGCCGACACCCAGCGCGTTGGTGAGGCGCAGGTTGCCGCCCAGGCTGAGGCGCGCGCTGAGGGCGTTCCCGTCGTCGACGCTCCGGTGCAAGACCTCGGCGAGGCCTCGGAGCGAGACGGTGCGCGTGCTCCACGCACCCGAGAGCTGGGCGCGATCGTCAGTGGCGCGCGCCGGTCCCCACGACGCGAAGCGCTGCCAGCCGGCGGCCGCGGTGAAGCGGGTCGCGAGGCGCGCGGTGAACAGCGCGCTGGCATCGACGCGCTGGCGGGACGTGTCGCTCGCGAACGCGCCGAACCGCAGGTACGCGACCCGCGGCGTGAAGGTGACGCGCTCGCCGAACCCCTGGCTGCCGCCCACCTCGGCGAACGTCGTGCCAGGGCCTTCGCCGGCGTAGTCGACGCTCGCGGAGCGGGCGAGCGCCCAGTAGCGGGTACGCGCGACGGTTCCGCGCAGATCCGCATGGCCGGCCAGGTTCAGCGCGCTCTGGGCGAGCTGGTAGGTCAGCGTCAGCCGATGCGCCTTGGGATCGGGTCGGTTCGGGGTGGTGGGGCTGTCGGGCGGCGCGCCGCGCGTCGAAGGGCGGCTGAGGCGCGCGCCAGAGCCGAAGGTGGGGCTGTGGATGGGTGGTCCGATCAGCGCGATGCGGCCGTCGTGAGCCACGACGAGCCCGGGCCGCCCCTGGGATTGCGTCCACAGTGTCTGTACGCCGAGGTGGACCCGATCGCTCGGATCGAAGCCCATGACGCCGCCGTAAGACCACGTCGCCGCGTCCATCCACCGGGGGCGGTACAGGATGGCGCGTGCGCTCAGCGGGCCCCAGGCGCCGCCGACCTCGGCGCCGCGGACGTAGTTGCCGCGCAGCACGAGCTCGCCGAGCCGCAGCGGGCGGTCGCCACCGTGCGCGTACAGGCGCCAGCCGGGACGATCGTAGTCCAGCGCGAGGCGGTATTCGTCGCGGCCGCGCAGTGTTCGCACGACGTCGCTGCCCGGGGTGCGGATCTTCAGGTCGAGCTGCAGGTCGCCGTCCGCGTCGAGGGCGCCCGCGGCCTCGACCTCGCCCTGCGCGGTGGCGCGCACCGGGCTGTCGGGCACCTTCCCGACGATGCCCCACGCAGTCACCGACGCGGGCAGCGTTCGGAAGCGCTGCACGCGGCGGTCGCCCGACGCCACCTCGACGCTCGCGCGCTCGACCGCGAGCGCGGCGCCCGTCGCGGCGTCGGACGCCTCCAGGCGTAGGTCGAGGCGGTCCCTTCCGGGCTGTGGCTTCGCGCGCCAGGTCCCCTCGGTCGACGCGCCGGCGGCGAGTGTGATGCCCTCGACCTCGGTGCGCGTGTCGCGCGAGGACAGGTCGACGACGAGGTCGACGTTGCCATGGTTCGTGATCCGCCACGTGAACGACGCCTCCTCGGTGTCGAGCACGAGCGCGCGCTCGGGGCGCACGTCGAGCGCGACGTCGGGGCGCGCGGGGACCACGACGGTGGCGACGCCGCGCGCCGTGCTCTCTCCGTCGCGCAGGTCGTAGGTCACGTCATAGGTGCCGGCGCGCTCGCGCTCGGGCGCGACGACCGCCACCAGGCGGACGGCCTGGCCGCTCTCGGTGTTGAACGGCTCCTCGGGCATCAACAGCGTCCACCCGTCGGGGACCGTCACCTCGCCCGAGAGCGTGCCGCGCGATGCCTCCACGACGTGGAACGCGACGATGAGCGGCGCGCCGGGCTGCATTGGCTCGGGCGCCACCGGCAGCACCTCGACCGCGCGCGCCGTGCCGGCGTGGAGGAGGGCCGCGGCGACGCAGATCGCCGCGGTGTGCCGGGGGTGCGGCATGTTTGCGCTGGCCTACGGGATCTCGAGGTGCAGACGCGCCGCGAACGCACGCCCGGTCCCCGCGTCGGCCAGCACGAGCGCCGGGTAGCGACCGGCAGGCACGTCGGTCAGCCCGACGGCGTACTGGAACGTCGAGCCCGGATAGAGCGACGCGGGCGCGCTGGTCCAGGTGCCCAGCGACTTGCCGGCGTCGTCGAAGAGCTGGACGCTCGCCTTGAGCGGCAGCCAGCGCTCGCCGGTGTTCTCGAGGTCCAGGCGCACCGTCGGGACGCCCTCGACGCGCTCGAGCGCGGTGCGTTGGAAGGCGACGGCTGCGGTCGCCTCGCCGATATCGGTAGTGATTCGAACCGCGACGCGCCGGTGGAAGGTCACGCCGACCGCCTGCTCGCCGTCGCTCGGTCGTGTCGTGGTGCTGGTGTCCTCCAGGTGGATCACGCTCCAGAACGACCCTTTCAGCGCCTCCTCGTCAGGGATTCGAATCAGGTACGGAACCTCGGCCTCCTCGCCGGGACCGAGTGAGATCGCGGTCGCCGCGACCTCGAGCCAGCCCGCGGACGAGCGCGGGGTGCTCCCGGCGTCAGGGAACAGGGCATTCCTGGGGGCGCTCGTCGCGTAGTCCGACTCGTAGACCAGCGCGCTCGCGGGCTGCGAACCGTCGTTCTTCACCCGGAGCGTCCCACGGATCATCTGGCCGGGTACGCCCTGGTGAACGACGGTCAGACCAGACTGAACCTGGATGCTCGCCCAAGCCGGGCCACTGGCCGCGAGGATCGCGGCCAGGGCGGGGCAGAGCAGCGCGTGGGTCACGATGCGCCGCATGTCGGGATCAGAACTCGGAGAGGGTGTACGTGAGATCGACCAAGGTCGAGCCGGGCTGCGCGTACTCCGGGGCCCACCACGCGGTGATGTTCAGGTCATAGGTGCAATCGACGCCGTTCGTGATGCCGTCGATGAGGTTCACCGAGGTCCACATGTCGTACATGCTGCCGCCGTAAGTCATGCCGCAGTATCCGCCGTAGGCACCCACGGACGTCGGGAAGACGTCCACGCTCAGTCCGGGCGGGAGCGACATGGCGCTGACGGAGACGTTCTGCGACGTCATCGTCCCCTGGATGGAGGTGAACGTCAGGTATCCGCCAGGCGCGGAGCCGTAGAAGGAGTACCCGTCGAACATGAGCGGCAGCATGATCAGGTTTGAGCTGACGAAGAGGCTGCTCTGGGACTGGATCTGAATGTCGACGGTCTGGTAGTCGCTGGCGGCGAGCGCGGTGGCGGAGAAGGACAGCACGGCGAGCGCGCACAACGAGACACGGAGACGCATGGTTGCTCCACGGTAGGACAGTTTGCCTGGTCACCCGGCGGCCGGACTCCCCGACCCCCGAGCGAGTGTCGATCCGCACTGCAGCCAGATCCACAACAAACTTTCAACTATCGATGAAAGTACCATGAAACGCCTGAATATTATTTCCGGCGTAATGCTGATCGCGCGAAGCCGCTGTGCGCGCGGCTCTACATCGACTGATGGGTGAAGTCGGCAAATCATGCCGAGACGATACGGATCAGGCGCGCGTGACCGCCGCCTGCCACCCGGCACGCGTCGCTTCGATCTCGCTCGGCGCGCCCGACGGCTCGAACCGGCGCTCCTCGGCCCACGCGCGCGCGACCTCGTCGCGGTCCCTCCACAGTCCCACCGCGAGCCCGGCGAGCAGGCCGCTGCCGAGGCCGGTGGTCTCGAGCACGCGTGGGCGCACGCACGTCACGCCGAGCAGGTCGGCCTGGCGCTGCATGAGCAGGTCGTTGCGCGCGGCGCCGCCGTCGACGCGCAGCTCGGCCAGCGGCGCGCCGAGGTCCTTCGACATCGACCGCAAGATGTCGTCGATCTGGAGCGCGATACCCTCGAGCGTCGCGCGGGCGAGGTGGGCCTTGGTGGTGCCGCCGGTGAGGCCCGTGATCACGCCCCGGGCCTCGGGGCGCCAGTGCGGCGCGCCGAGCCCGGACAGCGCGGGCACGAAGTACACGCCGCCGGTGTCGGGCACCGAGGAAGCGAGCGCCTCGATCTCGGACGCGTTCGCGATCAGGCCGAGGCCGTCGCGCAGCCACTGCACGGCGGCGCCGGCGATGAACGCGCTGCCCTCGAGCGCGTACTCGGCGCGCCCGCCGATAGACCACGCGACGGTCGTGAGCATCCCGAAGCCCGAGGGACGCGGCGCGTCACCGGTGTGCAACAGGATGAACGCGCCGGTGCCGTAGGTGCACTTCGCCATGCCCGCCTGGAAGCAGGCCTGGCCGAACAGCGCGCCCTGCTGGTCGCCGATCAGGCCAGCCACCGGGATGCCGTCGGGCAGGAAGCCCACGCCGCGGGTCGTGCCGTAGACCTCGCTGCTCTGGCCCACGCGCGGGAGGCACGCGCGCGGCACGTCGAGGATCTGGAGCAGCTCGTCGGCCCAGTCGAGCGTGTGCAGGTCGTACATCAGGGTGCGGCTGGCGTTCGACGGGTCGGTGACGTGCTCGCCGGTCATCCGCCAGGTGAGCCAGCTGTCGATGGTTCCGAAGCGCAGCGTGCCGGCGGCGGCCCTCGCGCGTGCGCCGTCGACATGATCGAGCACCCACTTCGCCTTCGTGCCCGAGAAGTACGGGTCGAGCACCAGCCCGGTGCGGTGCTTGAACGCCGCCTCGTGTCCGGCGTCCTTCAGTGCGCGGCAGGTGTCCGCGGTGCGGCGGTCCTGCCACACGAGGGCGCGGTGCGCGGGCTCGCCGGTGCGTGCGTCCCAGAACACGGACGTCTCGCGCTGGTTCGTGATCCCGATCGCCGCGATGCGGTCGGCGTCCACGTCGGCCTGCCGCAGCGCGCCCTGCACGGCGGCGCCTACCGAGGTCCAGATCTCGGCGACGTCGTGCTCGACCCAGCCCGGGCGCGGGTAGTGGTTTGGAAACTCGACGTTGTGCGCGCCGATCACCGCGAGCGACGGGTCGATCAGCAGCGCGGTGGAGCCGGTGGTGCCCTGGTCGATGGCCAGGATCAGGTCGCCCATGGAAGCCTCCGTGCGGGGCTGTGGTCATACCTCAGACGGGCGGCCGACCGATGGCCGGTCGGGCGTGGCCGTGGCAGGATGGGGCTCTGGTCCTCGCTCGGGAGCGCCCGATGTCGCCTCGCTCGTCTGCCCTGCTCGTCGCGCTCTCGGTCGCGGCGTGTGACCCGAAGCCCCGATTCACCGAGCCGGTGCAGCATCCGGACGCGGCGTTCATGTCGGTCGGTGGCACCGGGCCAGACGACGTGTGGGTGGTCGGCGCGCAGCCGCACCCGCAGGAGGGGCCTGTCGTGCTGCGCACGCGCGACGGGGCGTGGGAGCGGGTCGAGACGGGTCAGCTCCACCCGATCTGGTGGGTGCACGCGTTCACGGACGGGCCGACGTTCCTCGGCGGCGGCGGCGCGACAGTGCTGCGGGTGGACGGCGACGAGGTCACGCGCACGCCGACGCCCGTGTTCTTCGGCAACACCGTGTTCGGCGTGTGGGGCGCGAGCCCGGACGCGGTGTGGGCGGTCGGCGGGTTCGCGGGGCGCGACGGCTTCGTGTGGCGCTACGACGGCGCGTCGTGGACCGAGATCGATCTCCCCGACGACCTGCCGCGCAGCGCGAGCGGCGAGATCCCGTCGCTGTTCAAGGTGTGGGGGCGCGCCGCGGACGACGTGTGGGTCGTGGGTGGCCTCGGCACGGTGCTGCACTACGACGGCGACGACTGGACGGTCGTGCCGTCGGGCACCGACGAGGCCCTGTTCACCGTGAT
Source organism: uncultured Enterobacteriaceae bacterium (assembly GCA_964419905.1). GTDB lineage: Bacteria > Myxococcota_A > UBA796 > UBA796 > JAFDJI01. The sequence goes on along the minus strand of CAYQSE010000045.1, from coordinate 15,299 downwards.
CGGCGACGCGGACGAGGTGATCGCGGTCGGCGGCGGCGCGCAGGGCGTGGTGATCCGCGGCGGGCCGGCGGGCTTCGTCGACGACACCCCGCGCGGCGCGCCGCTGCTGCAGGGGCTGACCCTCGACGCGCGCGGCCGGATCTGGGTGGCAGGGCAGGGCGGCTACGCCGCGCGGCGCGATCGGCGCGATTGGCGCGAGATGGACCTCGGGCTCGCCGAGGCGCCGCAGTCGATCCACGCGCTGTGGAGCGACGGCGAGGGCGCGATCTGGGGCGCGGGGGGCGGCGTGCTGTCGCCGAACCTCGACGAGGGCGTCGTGTGCGCCTCGGCGCGCGGCCTGGACGCCTGGGAGCCAGAGCCCCCGGAGACGCCCGATCTGTCGTGCCCCGACGACGCCGTCGACCTCGCGCCGCACGGGAGCATGGCGCGGCGGTGGGCCGAGCAGCTGCTCAACAGCATCCGGCGCGACTTCCCGCACCCGCCGAAGCACGCGCGCAACGTGTTCCACACCAGCGTCGCGATGTTCGACGCGTGGGCGGCCTACGACGTGGACGCCGAGGGCATCGTGTACACGCAGAAGCACACGGGCGACGCAGACGACGTCGAGATCGCGATCGCGTACGCGGCGTACCGGCTGCTCGCGCACCGCTACGCGACCGCAGTGGGCGCCGAGACGTCGCTGGACTGCTACGACGCGCTCATGGACGTGCTCGGGCTCGATCCGACCGACACGACGATGACCGGCGACGGCCCCGTCGCGGTCGGCAACCGCGTCGGCCAGGCGATGATCGAGCGGTTTGCCGACGACGGCGCGAACGAGGCCGAGGACTACGCCGACACGACGGGCTGGACGCCCGACAACCCGGTGTTGATCGTCGACCGACCCGGCGTGGTCGTGGACGATCCCGACCTGTGGCAGCAGCTCAACCTCGGCGTCGCCGAGACCCAGAACGGGATCATCCTCGACGAGAGCGTGCAGGAGTACGTCGGGCCCCAGTGGCGTGAGGTCGAGCCGTTCGCGCTGGTCTTCGACGCTGAGATCGGGCTCTACTCCGATCCGGGCGACGGCTACCCGAGCGTGACCGACGGCGAGATGGCGGACTGGGTCGTGCAGGTGATCCGGCGGACGGCAGAGCTGGACGTCGACGACGGCGTCGTGATCGACATCGGGCCCGGTAGCCTCGGCGCGAACAGTCTGGGAGCGGACGACGGCGTCGGACGCGCGCTCAACCCGGTCACCGGGGAGCCCTACCCGCCCAACCTCGTGCTGCGCGGCGACTACACGCGGGTGATCGCGGAGATGTGGGCCGACGGCCCGCAGTCCGAGACGCCGCCCGGGCACTGGCTGCGGCTGGGCATCGAGGTCACCGAGGTGCTCGACGCCGACGACCGCGTGCCGTTCGGGGAGGGCGCGCCGGTCGACGCGCTCGCGTGGGACGTGGGGCTGTACCTGACGATCGGCGGCGCGGTGCACGACGCCGCGATCTCGGCGTGGGAGCTGAAGCGCGACAGCCTCGGGCCCCGCCCGATCACGCTGATCCGCTGGATGGGCCAGAACGGGCAGCGCACCGATCCCGACCTCCCGAGCTACCACCCCGACGGCCTGCCGCTCGTGCCAGGGCTGATCGAGCTGATCACCCCCGAGAGCGCCGCACCTGGCGAGCGGCACCACGCGCTGCGCTGGCACGTCGGCGAGATCGCGGTGTGGTCGTGGCCGGGCGAGCCGGGTGAGCGCAAGCGCGACTACACCCCGCTGGAGTGGATGCGCGCGAAGGACTGGATCCCGTACCAGCGGCGCACCTTCGTGACGCCCGCATTCCCCGGGTACAGCTCCGGGCACAGCACGTTCAGCCGCGCGGCCGCCGAGGCGCTCACCGTGTACACCGGCACGCCGTACTTCCCAGGCGGCGTGTTCGAGTGGCTGGCGCCGCGAAACGGCTACCTGCAGTTCGAGACGGGTCCGACTCGGGACGTGCGCCTGCAGTGGGCGACCTACCAGGACGCCGCCGATCAGTCCGGTCAGTCGCGCCTGTGGGGGGGCATCCACATCTTCCCCGACGATCGGATCGGCCGGATCAACGGCTACGCGATCGGTCAGGACGCCGCCGCGCTGGCGCGCGCGCACTACCTCGGCGAGCCCGCCGTGGTCGCCCGCTGAGGGCGGTCGGCCGGGACGGCCGACCCACGTCTTCTGAGTCCGCGCTGGCGATGCCTTGGTGGCAGGATCGTGGGCCGGCCGGGACGGCCGACCCACGTCTTTGTAGGCGGCGCTGGCGATGCCTTGGTGGCAGGATCGTGGGCCGGCCGTCCCGGCCGGCCATTGTAGGCGGTCGGCCGGGACGGCCGACCCACGTCTTTCAGGGGGTGCGCCGCGGCCAGGGCAGGCGGTCGGCCGGGACGGCCGACCCACGTCTTTGGAGGCCGGCTGGGCGATGCCTTGGGGGCAGGATCGTGGGCCGGCCGTCCCGGCCGGCCGTCAGCCGCGGATCAGCCGCAGCACCGCGTCCAGCGTGCCGTCGGTCGAGATCGGCGCGTTCGCGTACGTGCTGCGGAACCCCTCGAGCGTGCCCTTGTGGTAGCCGACGACCACGTCCGGGTCCTTGAGCAGGTGCCCGGTGAGCACGCCCACGACGTCGGCGTCGGGCGCGATCACGCCCGCAGCGACCAGCTTGCGCGCGCCGGCGACGGTCGCGCACGACGCGGGCTCGGCGCCGATGCCCGCCGCGTCCACCTTCGCCTTCGCATCCAGGATCTCCTGGTCGTCGACCTCGGCGACCACGCCACCCGTCGCCGCGAGCCCCCGCAGGCTCTTCTGCCACGACACCGGATCGCCGATCTTGATCGCGGTCGCGACCGTGTGCGCGGCGACCGGGCGGATCGGTGCGCCGGTGGACCACGCCGTGTACAGCGGGTTCGCGCCCGCGGCCTGGATCACCGCGACGCGCGGCAGCTTGTCGATCAGCCCGAGCGCGTACAGCTCGCCGAGCCCCTTCGTGAGCGCGGCGTTGTTCCCGAGGTTGCCCCCGGGCAGCACGATCCAGTCCGGCACGTGCCAGCCCCGATCCTGCAGCAGCTCGAAGCCGATCGCCTTCTGCCCCTCGATGCGGAACGGGTTCACCGAGTTGAGCAGGTAGATGCCCTCGCTGGCGCAGACCTCTTGCACCAGCGCCATCGCCGCGTCGAAGTCGCCCGCGATCTGGATGGTCTTGGCCCCGTACGCGAGCGCCTGGCTGAGCTTGCCGTACGCGATGTTCCCCTCGGGGATGAACACGAACGCCTGCATCCCGTGCTGGGCCGCGTAGCTGGCCATCGACGCGGACGTGTTGCCGGTGGACGCGCACGCCACGCGGGTCATCCCGAGCCGCTTCGCGACGCTCACCCCTGCGGTCATGCCGCGGTCCTTGAACGAGCCGGTCGGGTTCTCGCCTTCGTGCTTGAGCTGGAGCCGGTCGAGTCCGACCCACGCGGCGAGCGCCGGGCTGTCGTAGAGGTTCGTGTTGCCCTCGGGCTTCGTCGCGACGTGCTCCGGCGCCAGCGGCAGGATCAGCTCGCGAAATCGCCACACGCCGCTCTTGTCGATCGGGTCGCGCGACAGCTTGCGCTGGTCGAAGGTGTCGAGCGTCAGCGTGCCGCGCAGCCGCTCGAGGTCGTGTCGGACGTCGAGCGTGCCGCCGCAGTCGCAGCGGTAGCGCACCGCCAGCCCGTCGTAGGTGGCGTCGCACGCGACGCAGCGCAGGGTCCACGGCACGTCGCTCACAGCGTCCTCGCGCCCGGACAGTCCGCCGGGCTGATCAGCGTGGTGGCGTCCAGTCCGGCCTCGGCGAACGCCGCCTGCATCGCGCGGGCGCACTCGCTCGCCGAGCGCAGGCTACGGCACAGCGCGAACACGGATGGGCCGGCGCCGCTGATGCTGCTGCCGAGCGCGCCGGCGTCGAGCGCCGCGCCAATCACCGCCTCGCATCCGGGGATCAGCCGCGCGCGGGCAGGCGTGACGACCTCGTCGGCGAGGCAGCGCCCGAGCAGCGCGAGATCGCCGGAGAAGCAGGCCGCGACGAGCCCGGCGATGTTCGCGCTCGCGCCGACCAGCGCGCGCAACGGCACCTCGCGGGGCAGCGCGTCCCGGGCGTCCTTCGTGCGCAGCGCGAACGCCGGCGTCACGACGACCATCGTGAGCCCGTCCGGCACCGGCAGCCGCACCAGATCGAGCGGCTCGGTGCCGCGCACGAGGATCAGCCCGCCGAGCAGCGCCGGCGCGACGTTGTCGGCGTGGCGCCCGGCGACGACCGCCTCGGCCTCCATGCACGGCTCGACCAGCTCGCCCTTGCGCAGCGGGTTGCCGAGCAGGCGGTTCACCGCGAACGCGGCGGCGGCGGCGCTCGCGGCGGACGAGCCCAGGCCCGAGCCGATCGGCAGCCCCTTGTGCACCTCGAGCGCGACGCCGACGTCGATGCCGGCCCGGCGCAGCGTGTGCGTGGCCGCGATCGCCGCGGTGTTCAGCGCGGGATCGGTGGGGAGCTGGCCGCCGTCCCCGGTGATCGCGTCGACGCGGACGCCGTGGCCGGGGACGAGGCGCGCGGTGACGGTGTCGCCGAGGCCGTGCAGCGCGAGGCCGAGCACGTCGAAGCCCGCGGCGAGGTTGGCGACGGTCGCGGGCGCGAACGCGGTGACGGCGTTGGTCATCGGCGCTCCGCCGCGAGCCGGAGCACGTCGCCGAGCACGCCCATCGCGGTGACCTCGACGCCGGCGCCGGGCCCCTGCACGACCAGCGGGCGAGTGTGGTAGCGGTCCGACGCGAACACGATCAGGTTGTCGGTGCCGCGCAGCATCCCGATCGGCGAGTCGGCGGGGACGTCCTGGGGGCCGACGACGATGCGGCCGGGCTCGACCCGTGCGACGTAGCGCACGACCTCGCCGCGCGCGGCCGCCTGCGCGACCCGCTCGGCCATCGGCGCGTCGAGCTCGGCGACACGCGCCAGCAGCGCGTCGAGCGGCATTCCGGCCCACGCGGCGGGGCACAGCCCCTCGAGGGCGACCGGGGTGTCGTCGGTCACGAGCCCGCTGAACCGGCCGAGGATCAGCGCCTTGCGCGCGACGTCGGCGCCCGACAGGTCGGCGACCGGATCGGGCTCGGTGTAGCCGGCGGCGACGGCCTCGCGCACCGCGTCGGAGAGCCGCGCGCCCTCCTGCAGCCGGGTGGTGAGGAAGCCGAGCGTGCCCGAGAAACAGCCCTGCGCGCTGCGCAGCCGGTCGCCGGTGGCGAGCAGCAGGTCGAGCGTGTCGATCACGGGCAGCCCTGCGCCGACCGTGGCCTCGGCGCGGACCAGCCGGCCGGATGCCTCGGCGGCGTCGAGCAGCGCGCGGAACGACGCGATCGGGCCGGCGAACGGCTTCTTGTTCGCGGTGACCACGTCGCAGCCGTGCTGCAGCGCGGCGAGGAACGCGCCGTGGCTCGCGTCGGCGTCCGACACATCGACGAGCACCGGGTGGTTGAGCCGCCACTGGCACGCGTGGCGCACCATCTCGGCCGGATCCGTCGACGCGATCGCGTCGGGCAGCGCGTCGAGGCGCTCCCCGCGGGCCTTGGCGTCGAGCACCTCGCGCAGCGCCCCGAGCGGGAAGCCGGCGGGACGGAACAGGAAGCCGCTGCGGTCCGCGATCGCCACGACGCGCGGGCGCAGGCCGAACCGCTCGAACACGTGCGCCTCGCGGTCGAGCACCAGCTCCACCAGCGCGCGCCCGACCTTGCCGCAGCCGATCAGCATCAGATCGAGGCCGTGGTGGCTGTCCTGCCCGGTGTCGATGCGGTGCAGGCCGAAGTCGTGGTGCAGCGCGCGGATCGCCGCCTCGACCTGGGCGTCCTCGACGGCGATCGACACGTTCAGCTCGGAGCTCCCCTGGGCGATCGCGAGCACGTTGACCCGGCGGCTGCCGAGCGCCTGGAACGCGCGCGCGGCGATGCCGGGCGTGTGCGCCATCCCGAGCCCGATCGCGGCGACGAGGCCGACGTGGCGCTGCACGACGATCTCCTCGACATCACCGCGCGACAGGTCCGGGCGGAACGCGGACTTCAGCGCCTGCTCGGCCCGCTCGGCGTCCCCGTCGGGCACCGCGATGCAGATCGACGACTCGCTCGAGGACTGGCTGATCATCGTGACGTTGATCGCCGCGTCGGCGAGCGCGCGGAACATCCGCGCGGCGACGCCCGGCACGCCGGCCATGCCCTTGCCCTCGAGCGAGAGCAGGGACTGGCCGCGCACGGCGCTGATCCCCTTGACCGGGTGGCTGCCCGGCGTGAACCGGCCGTCGACCACAGTGCCGCGCGCGCTCGGGTTCATCGAGTTGCGCGTCCACACCGCGATGCCCTGGCCGGCCACCGGGATCATCGTGCGCTGGTGGAGCACCTTCGCGCCGTAGTACGAGAGCTCGCCCGCCTCGCGGTAGTTGAGCTGATCGAGGACGCGGGCGTCGGGCACGATGCGCGGGTCGGCGCTGTACACGCCGTCCACATCGGTCCAGATCGTGACCTCGTGGGCGTGCAGCGCGCCCGCGAGCACGGTGGCCGAGAGGTCGGAGCCCCCGCGGCCGAGCGTGGTGGTCGCGCCGTCGGGGCCGCGCCCGCAGAACCCGGTGACCACGGGGATCACTTCGTCGTCGAGCAGCGGGAGCAGCGTCGCGGTGATCGAGCGGTCCGCGATGCCGAGCAGCGGGTTGGCGCCGCCGAACGTGCCGTCGGTCTCGAGAAAGGTGTCGGCGTCGAGCGCGACGCCGCGGTGACCGCGCGCGCGGACGGCGGCGGCGAGCAGGCGAACCGACAGCTTCTCGCCGGTGATCACGACGCGGTCGTGCACGCGCAGGCTGATCTCGCCGAGCAGCGACACCGCGCGGAGCAGCGCGCGCAGCTCGTCGAGCAGGCGGTCGATCTCGGCGTGGGTGGCGGCCTCGTCGTCGGAGAGGGCGCGCAGCGCGTCGTGGTGACGGGCGCCGATCGCCTCGACGCGGGCGAGGGCGCCGTCGCCGTCCCCGGCCGCGGCGTCCGCGGCGGCCGCGACGAGCTGATCGGTGACCTTGGACATCGCCGACGCGACGACGACGACCCGCGCTTGCGCGGCTGCGTCGATCGCGAGCGCGGCGGCGCCCAGCATCCGCTCGGCGCTGCCGACGGACGTGCCGCCGAACTTGTGGACCTCGATGGGCTTCATGGCGCTGCGATTTAGCACGAAACCGATCGACGCGTCGCCCTCGCTGGCCCTGCTGCGGCGTCTGGCGTCGACCGCGCCGCCGCGAAGGCGAGCGAATCTATCGGAGCCGCGCTTCCGCCTACGATCGATAGATGCTTCCGTGACGCCGAGCGGCGGTTGTAGGCAGAGCCGGCGATCCGCGGCCCTCGGGGCGTCTGGCATGGACCTCGCAAAGGGTCCCGGCGCATCCCCAAGCCCCCTGGTGCTCCATGACCCGCTTTCGACGTGGCCTCTCGGCCGTCGCGCTGCTGATCTGCGCGCTGTGGTCGCCGCCCGCGCGCGCCGACCTCGACCTCGTGTTCCTCCTCGACACCACCGGCTCGATGACGTCCGAGATCCAAGAGGCGAAGGAGCGCGTGAAGCAGATCGCGTCTGCGCTGCGGTCCACACGACCCCAGGAGACGCTGCGCCTCGGCGTGGTCGCGTACCGGGACCGCGGCGACGCCTACCTCACGCTGGTGCAGCCACTGTCCACGGACATCGACGAGGTGTTCGGCTTCCTCGTCGGCCTGAGCGCGGGCGGCGGGGGCGACACCCCGGAGGACGTGCTCGCCGGGCTCCACGCGGCGCTCGCCTTGGACTGGTCGCAGGGCGCGGAGCGGCAGGTGTTCCTGATCGGGGACGCGCCGCCGCACCTCGACTACACGGACGGACCGCAGCTCGACGCGCTGCTCGCACGGGCCCGGGCCTCCGAGATCGTGATCCACGCCATCGGGTGCCGCTCGCTCGCGAGCTCCGGCGTGGCGGCGTTCCAGCGGATCGCGTGGGAGACCGAGGGGACCTACCAGCACATCGGGCGGGTCGAGACCGATCGCGGCGGGCTGGCCGAGGCGATGCTGCATACCCTCACCCCCGCCGCGACCGAGGCGCGGGCGCCGATCCGGTTGACGCCCTCGTCCGAGCGCCCCCCGGCGGGCGAGCGCGACCTGCGTGATCGCGGCGTGCTCGTGCGGCTCGGGACGTGGTGGTCGCCGCTCGAGCGCGACCCCGAGGGCGCTCGGAGCTGCATCGTCACCGCGCTGCTGCCAGAAGGCTTCGCGCTCGCGGGCACGCCCGAGGCGGCGCTGTCCAACCGCGGGCTGCACCTGAAGGTCCCGCTGACCGCGGGCGCCGGCGGCGTCTCGCTGTTCGAGCTCGAGCGCTGCCTGCCGTCCACCACCCCTGTGCTCGTCCACCTCGAGGTGCCCCGATGATCCCGTCCCTGCTCACGCTGCTCGCGCTCGCTGCCCACGCCCAGGACGACGCCGCCGCCGGCCTGTTCACCGAGGCGCGCCACCTCCCGCTCGTCAGTCAGTCGATCGTGGTCGATGTCGTGGGCGCCGAGGCGACCGTGCACCTCACACAGGTGTTCTCGAACGACGGCGACGCGGTCGGTCAGGCCGACTACCGCCTGCACCTGCCCCAAGGGGCTACCGTGGCTCGGTTCGGCTTCTGGTCCGGCGATCGGTTCCTCGAGGCGAAGCGCAAGGAGCGCTCGGAGGCCGAGGGCGCGCACGCGATCGCGGCGGCGAGCGGACGCAGCACCGGAATCGCGAAGTCCGACGGGAACGTGCAGTCGTTCTCGGTGTACCCGGTCGAGGCGGGCGCCCTGAAGCAGGTCGAGACCACGGTGCGGCTGCCCGTCGAGATGGACCTCGGGCGCAGCCAGCTCCGGATCCCAGTGGACGCGTTCCTCGGCCAGCCCGGGCCCGCCTCGACGCTCACGGTGCACCTGCGCACCGACGGCCCGCTCACCGGCTACGGCATCGAGGGACACGACGTGGTCCCCGTCGGCCAGGACGAGCGGAGCGCGCGGTTCGCGTGGTCGGGCGCCGAGGCGGTGGCGCTGTGGTGGCAGGAGGCGGCGCCGCCGCTCCTCCTCCGGGCGGACGCGGTGCAGCTCGACGGCGACGCGCGCGGGCTCCAGCTCAAGGTGGTGCTGCGGGACGCCGGGGAGGAGCGGGCGTGGGATACCGTTCGCGTGCTGATCGACGGCTCCACCTCGATGAATCGGTGGGCCACGGCGGCACAGCAGGTCGCCGAGCGCATCGCGCGCCGATCGACCGCACCGGTCACGTTCCACGTCGTAGGAGACGCCGGCACGAGAGCGGTCGCGCCGGGGGCGGTCGCCGCCGCGATCCGCGGCGGGAGCCACGTCGTGTCGTGGACCGACCTCGATCGCTCGGCGCGCGAGCTTGGCTGCGGCGCGCGGGTGCGCTGCGTCGTGGTCACCGATCCCACCGTGCAGGGCGTCGAGGCGACGGCGCAGGCCGTGACCCTGTTCGAGCCACTCTATCTGGCCGATCCCTACGATCGCGTCCGGGTGCCGGACGGACAGCGGGTGGTGCTGCCGGGCGTCGATCCGAGCGCGCGGCTGCACGCCCACGCCGATCAGCTCACCCTGCCCGTGCTCGACGTCGCGATGGTCCACCAGCGGGGCGCGCCCATCTCGCTCGTGCCCGGCCAGCGCGGGCAGGTGGCCGAGGGCGGGATGCTCCAGCTCTACGCGGTCGGCGCGCTGGATCCCACCACCCCGCTCACCGTCGAGGGCACGCTCGGCGGCCGGCGGTTCACCCGGGACGTGAACCTCGGCGCGCTCGCGGAGGGCTCCGATCAGGCGGCCGCGGCGCGGCGCGGCGTGTACGGCGCGCTGCTCGCCGAGTGGATGCGGCGCTACCGTGAGGACGCGGATCCCGTGCTCCGCGAGCAGATCATCGCGGTCAGCCTGCGCGAGGACATCCCCACCGGGCTGACCGCGCTGCAGGTGGACGACCCGCGCCTGTCGTTGGTCGCGATCAAGGGGGGCGACCCGATCCTCACGGTGGACGGTGAGCCCGGGCTGACCGAGGTGGCCGCGTGGTATCCGTTCGGCGACCACCGCAGGCTCGTCGCCCACGACGGGCAGTTCACCGATCGCTTCCTCGCCCCGCGCTACTGGGACGAGCGCCACTACCGGGTCGAGATCCGCAAGCGCTTCGCGGACGGCAGCATCCGGCGCGAGCAGACCTGGTACACGATCGACGAGCGGGCGCCGAGCGCGCGGCTGGTGCATGACCCGCTGACGGGCGTGGTGCGCGTGATCGCGGGCCTCGACGGCCCCGACATCGGCTCGGTGACGGTGCACGCGGGCAGGCGGGTCCTGGACGCCGAGCGGAGCCTGGAGGGCGCGCTGTGGTCGATCCCCACCGCCGGCCTGCCCGCTGAGTTCACCGTGTTCGTGCGCGACCGCGCGGGCAACCGCGCGCGCTTCGGGTGCACGCTGAGAGGCGGGAAGCTGAGCGTGGTCACGACGCCGCGCGCGGTGGCGGCGGCGCCGCGGGTCACCCAGCACGTGCCGTTCACCCTCGATCCCGTCGGGCCGCTGTCGATCCGCGACGGACGCGCGACGCTGGCGCTCGACGCGGGCGTCGCGACGTTCGACGTGCGCGGCCTGTCCTCAGGCGTCGTCACCGCCACCTTGGTGCTCGCGGACGGACGCGTGCTCGTGGGGACGCGGGGCGGCGACCTGCTCGTGCTCGACGGACTGCGCGACGACGCGCGGGTGCTCGCCCAGCATCGCGTGGCCGAGCACCCGATCACCGGCCTCGCCGCGCACGACGGCGGCGTGCTCGTCGGCGTGCTCGGGAAGGGGCTGTACACCCTCGACGACACGCTGAGTCCGTCCGCGATCAAGGTGGGTTCCCGCTTCGTGACCGGGGTGCTCTCGGATGGCGCCGGGGTGGTCATCGGCACCGGCTACAACGGGCTGTGGCGCGTGGAAGGGGGGCGCGCCCGCCGGGTGAGCCTCCCCGACGATCTGGTCGTCGGGCTGGAGCGCGCGCCGGACGGCGCGGTGGTCGCGCGCGCCGGACTCGGTCGCTACGCGGTGCGCGGTCGGACGACCCGTTGGATCGACGACGGGCTGAACGACCTGCCCCAGGGTGCGCCGGACCTCACCGCGGCGGTGGGCTTCGACGGCCAGATCGTCGTCGCCGGCCTCGATTCGGGGCTGTACCGGTGGGATGGCGCGTTGGTCGCCATCGATCTGCCGCTCACGCCGTCCGAGCGTCGGATCAACGACCTCGAGGTGCACGACGGGCAGCTGTGGCTCGCGACCGAGGGCGGCGTGCTCTCGCTGGCGCCAGGGCTCGACGCGGTCGTCCGGCACAGCGCGGCGGCAGCGCTCGACGTGGACAGTGGGACCGGCGGGCTGGCGGCTGCCACCGTCGAGGGGCTGCTCGTGGTGCGCTCGTCGGGCGAGGTGGTCCGGGTCGACGACGCGGGCGTCGGCACCGGGCGCTACACCGCCGCCGCGTGGCACGACGGGGCGCTCTACGCCGGATCGATGGATCGGCTGGTGCGCTTCGACGCGGCGGGCGCGCGGGCGCTGACGGCCGAGGACGGCTTCGAGGGGCACTACCTCACCGCGCTCCTCTCGGACGGGGACCGGCTGCTCGTGGGCACCTACGCGGACGGCGTGTACGCGGTGCAGGGAGACCGCGCGCGGGTGCTCTCGTCGTACGCGGGCCAGTGGGTGCCACCGAACGCGATCCGACGCGTGGACGGCGCGCTGTGGGTCGGCGGGATCGGGATGTCCGCGCTCCGCGACGGCGCGGCCCTGGCGCTGCCGGTCCGCGACGTGAGCGGCGCGGTGGCGCTGCCCGACGGCGGGGTGCTCGTCGTGACCTCTGACGGCGCGCTCGTCCTCGAGGGTCCGGTGCTCTCCGCCGCGGAGGCGCCGTAGCGGCGGAGCGTCGCCGCAGCGTGGGTCGGTGGCGCGTCGTGGCGCGCGCCGCCAGGATGGAATCCCAACGGCCGGGGTAGCCTGCTCGTCCCACCCGCAGTGGCGGCCCCGTCGACGTGGAATCGGTGGCGACCGCGTCGCCGTCGGAGCGCGTGTCCGTCGAGGTCGTGCTACCCTGTGCTTCGAATCGACGGGAGACCGTCGCACATCCGCATGGGGGTTCGATGGGGTCGCGATTCGCGCCGGTGATGCTCTGCCTCGGCTTCTCCAGCGCCGCGTTCGCGCAGCAGACGCTCCTGGTGCCGCAGGACCACACGACGCTCGGCGAGGCGGTCCTCGCGCTCACCGAGGACGACAGCACCATCCTCATCGACTCGGCGACCTACGCGGGCGAGCCGACCGTCCCCATCACGGTGATCGGTCGCCCCGTCACGATCCGCTCCACCGGCGGCGCCGCGGCCACCGCGCCGATCACCGCGTTCACCTCGGTCGCCTCGCTCACCCTCGAGGGGCTGACGCTCGCGGGGGGCATCGCGCATACGCCTCGGAACATGATGGAGTTCGTCGGCGGGGTCAGCGTCTGGGGTGCCGATCTGGTGGCCACCGACCTCGTCCTCGCCCCGATCACGACCGGCGACTCCGGGATCTACGTGACCGACGGCTCGGTGGACATCGACGGGCTCGTCGCGAGCGGTCTCATCGGGCAGAGCGCGATCCAGGCCTTCGCCTCGGTCGGCGGGACATTCTCCCTTCGAAACGCTGATATTCGTGAGTACGACAGGGCGATCCATGCGGCCGGGTACGCGACCGGTTCGATCTCGGCCTCCACCATCGCCGTGAACCGCGACGACGCGGTCGTCAGCCTGGTCGAGGGGCAGTGGACGGTCGGCGGCGTCGATTCGTCGGACGCGGTGCTCTTCGAGGACAACTGCGGCGGCGCCCTCCTGCTCAACACGAAGGGCGCGCCGATCCACGCGGAGGTCCGTGGGTCCACGTTCGCGCGGAACCGGAAGAGCGGGGAGTGTCGCACCGGCGTCGCGGGTGGGATCACCGCGCTCCAGCAGACCGACGCCTTTCCGGCGGTCTCGCTCGCGGTCCACGACAGCCACTTCGTCGACAACGTCGGGGTCAACGCCGGTGACATCGCGTACGTCGGCTGGGGCGACGCCACGCTCGAGATCGCGGGCACGGTGTTCGAGCACGGACGGATCTTCGACCTGGCGTCCCAGGACGCCGTGACCGCGGGCGGCGCCATTCTGCTCCGCGGCACGGCGACGATCGACGACAGCTCCTTCACGGGGCTCCTGGACGACGCGCCGGCGGCGGTCCTGGGCGGCGCGATCCACGTGCTTCCCGGCTCGGACGTCGCCTTGTCCGCCGTGCGCTTCGAGGACACCTGGGCCGCGTTGGCCGGTGGCGCGGTCTACGCGTGGGGGACTCCCACGCTCGCGTTCCACGACGTCGAGGTGGTGAACGCCCGCGCGCGCACCCAGACCGCTGGCTTCGGCGGGGCGTACGCGGTCGTCCCACCGGCCACCGTCGACATCGTCGGCGGGCGGGCGAGCGGGACGTTCGCGCCCACGTCCGGTGGGTTCCTGCACTTCGGTCCCCTCGGCGACGCGGGCGCCCCCGAGGTCGCGTCGCGCCTCGCGATCACCGGCCTCGACGTCACGGGCGCCCGCTCGCCGCGCGGCGCGGCGATCACGGTCACCAAGGCCAACGCCGACGTGAACATCCACGGCTCGTCGTTCACCAACAACAAGGGCATGGCCGTGTTCACGGCCACCGTGGTCGGCACCGCCACGCTCGACATCGAGGGGCCGCGCGCGCTCACGATCAGCTGCACGGAGTTCTGCGGCAACTTCGACGGCGACACGCCGGCGCAGCAGACCCTCACGCCCTTCGCCACCGCGCTGTACACGACGGGAGGCACCGGGCCGGTGTTGCTTCGAAACAACGTCGTCGGGGACCACCCGATGGCAGAGGGGAGTGGCAACGCTGCGTTTCGTGTGGAGGTCTGGCAGGATTCGCCGCTCACCGTCCTCCAGAACACCTTCCTCGGCCGCGGCGCCAACGAGGCCGTGGGGCTGCGGATCGGGAGCAACTGGGATGCGCCTCGCATCGAGGGGAACATCTTCGCGGGCTACATGACGGGCCTGGACTTCTTCAGCGCGGCAGATGCCGGCTACAACCTGTGGTACGACAACACCCTCCACACGGGCATCACGGGCTTCCCGGACACGACGGACGTCGTGGACGAGGCGCCGGCGTTCTGGTCGCCGCCGCCGCCGGTCTGCGGCGGCGAGATGATGCTCGCGGTGGGCAGCCCGGGCGTGGACGCCGGCCCGACCGATCTGCTCGACTGGGACGGCACCCGCGCCGACATCGGCGCGTTCGGCGGCCCCGACGCGTGCCTGATCGATGACGACGACGACGGCTGGCCCGCCCACCTCGACTGTGACGACACCGACCCCACCCGCTTCCCCGGCGCCGACGAGATCCCGTATGACGGCATCGATCAGGACTGCGACGGCTTCGACCTGTGCGACGTCGACGAGGACGGCTTCGACGCGGTGGCGTGTGGCGGCGACGACTGCGACGACGACGACGAGGACACCCATCCGGGCGCGCTCGACGTCTGCTACGACGGGATCGACCACGACTGCGACGGGTACGACGACTTCGACTGCGATCGCGATGGGTATGCGTCGGCGGACTACGCCGACGTCTACGTCGGCGACCTCCCGGCGACCGACTGCGACGACGACGACCCGGACATTCGCCCCGGTGCGACCGAGATCCCCTACGACGGGATCGACCAGGACTGCGACGGCATCGATCTGTGCGACGTCGACGGCGACGGGTTCGACGCGTTGGTCTGCGGCGGCGACGACTGCGACGACGAGGACCCGGACATCTACCCGGGCGCCGACGAGACCGCGAACGACGGCGTCGATCAGGACTGCGACGGCCACGACCTCGTGACCTGGGTGCAGGGCGGGAGCTGTTCCACCGTGAACGGCGCGGTCGGCTTCGGCTGGCTCGTCGCGCTCGGCTTCGCGCTGGGCCGTCGCAGGCGGGGCCGGGCCGCGGCAGGCTAGGGGCTCACGATGGATCACTTCTCCACGACGACCGGCTGAAGGCGGGTTCACGAGGATCCATGAACGTGGGGCGGGCGTCCCGCCTCATGATTGATCACATCTCCACGAATACCCGCTGAAGGTGGATTCGCGGGGATCCATGAATGTGGGGCGGGCGTCCCGCCTGTCGATTGATCACTTCTCCAAGAAGTCCGGATGAAGGCGGGTTCACGAGGATCTGGGAACGTGGGGCGGGCGTCCCGCCCGCCCGTGAAGAAC
>CAYQSE010000044.1:0-31215 GCA_964419905.1 uncultured Enterobacteriaceae bacterium | reverse complement strand
GCTGCTGGGCGGCGGCCGCGGGCTTCAACCCTGGCGCGTGCGACAGCGCGGCGACCGAGTAGCCGCCCGGCCCGCGTCGACGCGCCCCCTCGCCGGGGGCGCGTCCTTGCCCTCGGATCCACGCTCAGGGGCAAAGCGGAGGTCGAAGCCGTCGGGCCTCACGCGCTTCTTACAGGGCCTTGCCGGTAGATGCGCGCCGAGTCACGCTTCAGCCCGAATCCAATCGGCTTGGAGTCCGCTTTGCGCCCCCTCGTCCTCGTCCTCGCGCTCGTCGCCTGTACCCCCGATCCCGACGACACCACCGGCGCGGACACGTCGGACTCCTCGGACTCGGACTCCCTCGACACCACCGACACCGGTGGCCCCGACGACACGGACGACACCTCGGACACGGGCGACACGGGCGACACGGACGACATCGGCGACACCGGTGACACCGGTGACACCGGTGACGACACCAGCGAGCCCATCTCGACCGACCCGGTCGCCTACCCCGACAACGCGTTCAGCGGCACGCGCCTGAAGGTCGTCGTGCTGGAGGACGACGTCGACAACGCGACCTTCCTGTGGTTCCACGACGACACGCTGGACACCCGCTGCGCACCCGAGGAGGACCTCGACGGCGTGACGCGCTGTCTGCCCGAGGGGCCCACGACCTCGGCTGGCTACTTCGCCGACAGCAACTGCACCCAGCCGATCTACGGGTATCAGAAGGGCTGCGAGATCGTGAAGTACCTGCGCGTGACCGACGGCACCGGCCGGTACCGCATGGTCGAGGCCACCGCGCGCAGCAGCTCCATCGCCTACTACCGCAACCAGCAAGGACAGTGCGTGTTCCAGTCGGTCACTGGGACGCCTACCGTGCTTGCGAACGGCACCGACGTGGCGAGCTCGGAGTTCGTGCCGCTGACCCAGGGCCACGTCGCGGTCACCGCCACGCTGGGCGTGAGCACCTGGGAGTCCGCGGACGGCGCCGTCGCGCCGCGCGGTCTCTACCACCTGGGCGCCGATCGGGAGGCCCACATCGAGTGGGATCTCGCCGGGACGACGCACGCGGTGCCCTGGGACCGCGAGGTCCAGGACGAGTACTGGACCTCGTGCAGCGAGCCCGCCTCCCCGGTCGTCGTGCTCCTGGACAGCGAGCCAGTCCCCACCCTGGTGCGGTTCACCGACAACGACGGCAACGCGACCTTCTACGATCTGGGCGCGACGACCGCGAGCGTGGTCGGGCGCTACGACGGCTCCTGCTACGGGCCCGCCGCGGTCCCGTCGGGGCAGGTCGGCTACGTCCTCACCAACGGCCGGGGGCCGGCCGCGTTTCCGCGCATCCGAACCTTCACCTCACCCGGCGACGGCATGCGGGTCCGCGCCTACGCCGACGCCTTGAACACCCCGATCCTCCCCATCTCGCCGTGGATGTACGAGACCCTGGCCTACGACGACGCGTCCTGTTGGCCCGCCTTCAACGACGACAACGAGGCGCTCTGCCTGCCGCCCGGCACCATCCAGACGAACGACTTCACCTCGGGCTGCACCACCCTCGCGCCACGCCAGGACTACACCGATTCGGCCGGTCAGCACGTCGCCTACATCGACCAGTCCAGCGCCAACTGCACGGGTCTGCTGGTTCCCGGTCGCCTCGTCAGCCTCGCGAAGACCGTCAGCCAGACCACCACCAACCTCTACAATCCCAACCAGGGCACCTGCAGCCACGTCGGCAGCCACCCCGCGTGGACCACCACCGACGCCTCCGCCGACGTCATCCCCCTCACCACCACCAAGCGCCCCCAACCCACCCGCTGAGGGGGGGGTCAGGTTGTTCGAACTCACCCGCTGCGCGGACAATCATCCGGCTCTCTCCTCGTCTCTCAGAGGGGTCAGGTTGTTCGATCTCACCTTTCAATCGCCGACGATGCTTCGTGAACGACTCAAAGGTGAGATCGAACAACCCGACCCCTATGGCTACCCTTGTTTAACGCCACGAATCGGCAGCACGTAGGGTGAGATCGAACAACCTGACCCCTCCGCGGGGGCGCTCGCGGGGGCGCGGCGGTTGAAAGGTGGGGGCGGTCAGTCGACGGTGAGGACGACCGCGGGGCTGAGGATGCCGTCGCGGGCGACGGTGGCGAGGGCCCAGCGGCCGGGCGCGAGGGTGACGGGCTCGTCAGGGCGGTGGAGCGCATGTGGGGCGAAGTCGCCGCCGTCGTCGCGAAAGACCGCGAGGGCACGTGGGGCGACGGCGTCTTCGTGCACTGCGGTCGCGACGAGGCCGGCGCGGTGCACGGTGGGCGGGGCGGCGACCCGACCGACGGCGGTGTGCAGCGGCGGGGTCAGCGCGGGCGTCGGGAACAGCTCGTCGGCGAACACCGAGACGATTCCCTGCCGATCGGTGAGCAGCGGCGCGATGTTGTAGAAGATGTGCCCGCGCGCACCGTTCGGGGCCTGCGCGCGCGTGAGCGCCACCTGGGTGCGGAACTCGTCGACCGTCCACGCGCTCGAGCTCCCGAGCTGCGAGAGGTAGTCGCCGGAGAAGATCATGCGCCCGCCGCTGGTCTGGTCGGCCCACCACTCGATCAGCTTGCCGTAGGGCTGCCCCGTGGACGTGCTGACCCAGTAGAGCTGCGGTGCGAGGTAGTCGACCCAGCCCTCGTCCATCCACTTCATCGGGTCGGCGTACAGGCCGGCGTACTGGTCGAAGCCGGTGACCCCCTCGGGCTGGCCAGGGCGGTAGATGCCGAACGGCGCGACGCCGAACCGGACGCTCGGGTCGGTCGCGGCCAGCGCCTCGGCGACCTCGCGGATCGCGGTGTTCACGTTGTCGCGCCGCCAGTCGGCGAGCGCGAGGGTGCCGCCCTGCGACGTGTAGGCGGCATAGGTCGCCGTGTCCGGAAACGGCCCGTCCGGGTAGGGATAGAAGTAGTCGTCGAAGTGCACCCCATCGATCGCATAGCGGGTCGCGAGATCGGTCACGACGTCGACGAGCCGCGTGCGGACCCCTGCGATCCCCGGGTCCATCCAGTCGTAGGCGCCGTAGGTGACCACCCAGTCGGGGTGCTGCGTCGCGAGGTGCGTGGCCGCGTACGACGTGCTCGACGCGCGCGCCCGATACGGGTTGAGCCACACGTGCACCTCGACGTGGCGCGCATGCGCCGCGTCGATCAAGTACGCGAGCGGGTCGTAGCCCGGGTCCTGCCCCTGGGTGCCGGTCAACACGTGGCTCCACGGCTCGTACGGGCTGGCGTAGAGCGCGTCGCCCTCGGGCCGCACCTGGAAGAACAGCGCGTTGAGCCCCGCCTCGGCCGTCGCCTCGACCAGTCGGTCCAGCTCGGCCTGCTGGGCGGCGACCGTGAGATCACGGCGGCTCGGGAAGTTGATGTTCCACACCGTGGCCACCCACACGCCGCGAAGCTCTCGGGGCCAAGCCACCTCCACCGTCTCGACCTGCGTGCCGGTGTCGCCCGTGTCGCCGGGCGCGGCGGTATCGTCGTCCCAACCTGGCGTTCGGACGGTGCCATCGGCGCACGCGACGAGGAGGAGGGTCCACCACTTCATCCAACCGCCCGTATCACGAACCGATCCCGTCGACCGCAGGGTGCGAGCGCTCGTCGCACGCCCAGGAGCGGCGCATCCACAACGGACGAAGCCAGCAACCATCCACATTCCACTGGACCGTCCTTCCAGAGGCGCTAGCATGACGGCGCCGGGTCTCTCCTGCCCGCCCCCCCCGGAGCCGAGATGCAGCATCAGCACAGCCCGCCTGCGCAGACGAGTGCGCCCGCGACGACGTCCGCGAACCCGACGCTCGACTCGAACCAGGATCGCCAGTCCAGCCTGTCGGGCCCGGCGCATCGAACCGAAGGCCCGGACCAGAAGGCGCCGCCCGAGGAGCCCTCCACCTACGAGCTGGGCGGCGACGGGCACGTGGTCGCTGGCGGCGACACCCTGCGCAAGATCTCCGAGGCGCACTACGGCTACCCCCACTACTGGCAAGACATCCAGGACGCGAACCCGAAGCGCATCTTCGTCGACGGCACCGTGTGGATGGTCGGCGACACCCTCGCCATCCCCGTGAAGAACGTCCCGAAGGACGGCCCGACCGAGGAAGTGCCCGCGGGGGGCGAGGCCGTCGCGCTGCATCCGACGCAGGAGAACACCGAGTTCGGCGTGTTCCTCGTCTATCCCGACGCCTACGAGGGCCCGCTCGACGCCTCGGACGGCACGATTCGGCTTCGGCAGGCTGTCTATGACGCGCTGATGCTCGGTCGCGAGCAGCTCGCCCAGGCCCAAGCGGCGGTCGCGGTGCAGCAGGTGCGCGAGCTGACGAGCTACGGCCTGTTCGACTGGGCGATCACCGACGCCGAGGCCACCAGCGCGCTCCAGCACCTGGGCCTGCTCCCGATCGACCACATCGCGGGCGCACGGGACGCCATCGGCACGAAGCACTGGACGCGCCTGATCGAGAACCTGCCGGCAGAGCAGAAGCAGACGCGCGCCTACGCCAAGGTGGTCGCCGGCCTCCGCGCGCACATGGACGGCTCCACGCCGTCCTCCGACGAGCTCCGCACCTGGTTCGACGTCCTGCCCGACAACGAGCTCCCGGCGCTCGCGGTGCTGATGGGCATGCGCTTCGGCTTCGAGGTCGGCGGCCGCGACGGGTCCAACTGGACGGCAGCGTCGCTCCGTCGCGCGTGGGGGGTCCTCGAGCAGCTCCCACCGCAGCACGTGCAGGACAACGACATGCTCGACCTCTTCCTCCGCGATCAGGGCGGCGCCGGCGCCGGCTACTACGATCCGAGCGATCAGAGCGGCGTCGTCGGGTTCGGCGCCGACCTGGAGGAGACCGGCAGCTACGGCGAGATCATGGTCACCGACGACGAGGGCAACGAGGTCGACGTCGGCCTGCACTCCAACGTCAACCTGTTCAACACCGTGGTGCGCCACGAGATCGGCCACGCGGTGGACGAGCGCCTCGGCGTGTCCACCAGCTACGCGACCACGGCCGCCAACGCGGGCAAGTGGAAGGAGCTCGCCAGTGAGTCCGCGTTCGTCGACGAAGTGATCGCGAAGGCGGGCGGCATGAGCGGGCACGGCTACGCCGACGCGGCGGTCTATGAGCGCGCGCTGCGCAAGGCCGTCGCCGACAAGACCGACTTCCTCGACGCGCTCCAGGCGATCAAGGCCGACGACGACACGGTGGCCGACGACCTGGCCGAGCCCGAGGCCGACTGCGGGGGGCCGGTCGGGCTGTTGTTCACCAAGGCACAGTGGGAGTCCGAGACGAGCCCCTGGTACAGCAACGCGAACCGCCCCTCTGCGGGTGGACGCCAGTTCGTCGAGGCCTATCCGGGCTGGTTCTACTCCTTCGACGCGTCCACCCGCGTCCAGCGCGGGATCAGCGCATACCAGTGGCGCGCGCCGGGGGAGTGGTTCGCCGAGGTCTACGCCTGCTACTACTCCGATCACGACGCGGTCACCGGCGCGGAGCCGGGCACGCGCTTGCGCACCCGCGACACCACGACCGCCGACTGGTTCGACGCCAACGTGCACAACCGCGCGTCCCTGCCGGCCGAGACCGGCACCGGCGATACCCCTCCGACCGGTGGGACGTGAGCGTCACCCTCAAGCGACGCGTCCGCTGCCCGCACTGCGGCGACGAGTTCGGCGCCGACCTCTACTGGAGCCTGCACGCCACCCGCTCGCCCGCCGTGCGTGACGCCGTGCTGGCCCAGAGATTCCAGCGCTTCTCGTGCCCGTCGTGCGACGGCACGGTGGTGGCCGAGCCCACCCTGCTCTACACCGACTTCCACCGCCGTCAGTGGTTCGCGACCTTTCCAGCGCGCGCCCTGGCGCATCGCACCGAGCTGATCCGGCTGGTCCAGGAGGGCTTCCACTTCAACATGCGCGTCAACGCGCCGCCCCTCGTGCGGGACTGGGCCGACGACATGCGGGTGCGCGTCGTGTTCGGGCTCCCGTGGCTGCGCGAGAAGCTGCTGCTGCACGACGCGGGCTACGACGATCGGCTCGTCGAGGTGCTCAAGCTCCAGCTGTTGCGGGGCACGGCGACCCGACTGTTCCGCCCCGACACGCCGATCGTCGTCGACGAGGTCGACGACGACGGGCTGACCTTGTCGCTGATGGAGGCGGTCCCGGACGATCGCAACGAGGTCGTGCGTTCCTATCGGCTGCCCCGTGCGGCGTATGATGCGCTGATCGACCAGCGTGAGGCGATGGAGGCGCTGTTGCCCGAGGTGTTCACGAGCCCGGTGGTCGACTGGCGCGCGCCGTTCGCACCCCACGCCCCCCTCCCGCCCGGCCCGACCCGCGCCCAGCAGGCGCTGATCGAGCGGTTGTACACGGGGGCGCCGTGACGCTCCGCCGCCTGCTGCTCGCCGCGCTCCTCGCGCTCGCCCTCCCACCGTACGCCCTTGGAGGCGACGTGCCCGACACGAGCTGGGCCCCACCCGGCGCCCGCGCGACCCCGTATACCGACCTGAACCTGCCCGGCTGGGAGCTCTACAAGGTCAGCAAACCGCCTCGGGTGTGGGGCGCTGCCCGCGTGGGCGGCGCCACGGTCCAGGGGCCGCTCGCGTTCCGCCGCGCCGTCTCCACGACCGGGCGCGAAGACCCCCTGGTGCTCGCCCGCCTCGCCGCGCTGTTCCTCGATCCGAACGGCGCGGGACAGGCCGTGTGGACCGCGCCGACCGGCACGCGCGCCGCCGACCAGCAGGCGGTCGCCACGCCGCCGGTCCTCGACGGCGACGCGGTCGTCTACTGGCGCTTCCACCACCAGACCGCCGACATGGTGCGGGTCCGCGTCGACCTCACCCAGCTCGCCGTGTCCACCGAGAGCGGCCGCGCGGTGCTCGACGCCGCCGACCCACGCGACCCGATCACCCGGGCCCGCGACGAGATCGTCGCCGAGGATCTGCCCACCGTGCGCAAGGGCATCGCGCGCCTCGTCGCCCACGGCGAGCCCCCCGCGCTGCTGATCGTCCTCGACCTCGCCGCGAACCACCAGGCGGCGGTCGTGCGCGAGGCCGCCGTCGCCGCCCTCGCGGACGTGCGCCCCGAGGGCGGTGTGGCGGTCGTCACCGGGCGCCTGCTCGGCGACCCGGACGACAAGGTGCGGGTCGCCGCGGCGCGCACGCTCGAGCGATGGTCGGATCCCGCGTCCCGGAGCGCCCTCGAGGCCGCGTCCGCGGCGGACGCGAGCCCGGTGGTGCGCGAGATCGCCCGCGCCGCTCTCGCGGGGCTGCCTTGACCTGGCTGTGGTTGTTCGTGGCCTGTGCTGCCACGCCCGAGCCGCCCGGCGCCTGCGACGCGATCGCCGCGATGGGCGTGTGCGAAGAGCACGCGACCGTCAAGGCCGCCGCGGGGGCTTGCCCCGCCCTCGGCGGGGCGGCCACGGCCGGCGTCTGCCCGCCAGGTGCGGTGACCACCTGCGACCGCGGCGCGGTGCGTCGCCACTACTTCGATCGGGGCGGGCTGGAGTGGGACGCCACGCGCGCAAAGTCCCACTGTGAGCGCGTTCTCGGCGGCTCTCCGAATACGACCGACCCCGCCCTCCCCCCCCTCACGGACTGATACCCCCACCGAATACCTGCTCCCTGTGTCCGATCCGATGCGCGTCCGGCGTCCGGGATGAGGAACGAGGGGGTGTTCATGACGATCGCGCCGCAACGTGGCCTGCTGCGCCGCCTGGGGCTGGTCGGGCTCGACGAGACGCTCGAGATCCCGGTCCTGTGCGCCTTGGCGACCGGCGATCCGCTGCTGCTGGTGGGCCCGCACGGCACCGCGAAGACCGCGCTCGTGCACCGCGTCGCCGCCGCGCTCGGGCTGGTGCACCACACCTACGACGCGTCGAAGGCGATGTTCGAGGACGTGGTCGGGTTCCCCGATCCGGCCTCGCTGGGCGAGGGGCGCGTCCGCTACGTGCCGACCCCGCTGTCGATCTGGGACAAGGAGCTCGTGTTCATCGACGAGCTGTCGCGCGCGGCGCCGTCGATGCAGAACAAGTGGCTCGAGATCGTGCGCGGTCGCACGCTGATGGGGCTGCCGCTCGACCGCGTACAGCACGTGTTCGCGGCGATGAACCCGCCGTCCTACCTCGGCGCGAACCCGCTCGACGACGCGCTGGCGGGCCGGTTCTCGTGGATCGCCGAGGTCCCGCAGGTGCGCGACCTCGAGCCGGACGACGTGCTGGGGGTGATCCGCGCCGGCTCCTCCGATGATGCCCGGCTTGCCCCTTGCCTGCGCCCGGACGCGACCGACGCGGCCACGGTCGGGCCGGCGCTGCGCCAGACGGTGCAGGCGATCCGCGACGCGCTGCCCGGGGTGGTCGCGGCCCACGACGACGCCGTGTGCGCGTGGGTGGCCGAGCTCGAGCTCGGACTGTCGGGCACCGACGGCCCGCTCGACGGGCGCCGCCTCGGCATGCTCCGCCGCAACCTCCTGTCGACGCTCGCCGCACACCGCGTCCTCGCGCTACCGGTCGAGCGCCTCGGCGACGTGGCCGCGCGCGTGCTGCGCGCGTCGCTCCCCTACCCGGCCACCGGCGTCGAGGTGAGCGAGGCGACCCTCGCGGTCGCCGCATCCCAAGCGACAAAGGCGGCGCTCGACGACCTGAGCGACCACGAGCGCGCGCTGCGTCACATCGTCGGCGCGCGCCGCCACGACGAGCGGATCACGCGCTACCTCGACCACGCCGCCACGCTGTCCGAGGCCGAGCACGAGGTCGCGATCTCGGCGATGCTCGATCCGATCCGGCTCAGCGACGCCGACCAACGCGGCGCGCCGGTCGCCGCGGTGCTCCGCGTGATCCAGGCCGTGTTCGACGGCGACACGCGGATCCCGGCGAGCGCGGCGCTACGCCTGCTCGGCTGGTACGCCGGTGGCGCCGCGATCGGCGCGAATCCGTTCGACCACGACGCCGACGCGGGTCTGGACCACCTGACGAAAGCGGCCGGCACGCCACCCCCTGCCGAGAGCCTCGCCCTGCGCCTCGCGTTGCAGTGCGCGCAGCACGACGACCGGGCAGGGCGTCACGACGATGACGCGATCGCAGCCCTGCTCACCACCCTGCGCCCCGCAGCCGAGCGCCTGCTCGGAGACGAACCATGATCACGATGCGCGCCCTGACCGCACTGGACGAGGACGCCCGCGTCCGCGCGCTGCGCGTGACCACCATCCGCGTGCCCGCCGACGAGGTGCTGCAGAACGGCTGGTCCTCGGTCGGCCGCAAGCTCGACCACGGGCGCCCTCCGCACGCGTACCTCGGCAGACGCCACAGACGGGTGACGAGCCTCGTCACGCCGTGCGTCCACGCGATCCGCACCGCCGAGGGGGTCCGCCGGTTCACGGGCTTCCTCGCCGCGCGCTCCGCGGTCGATCTGGTGGACTACCTCGAGGATCGCTACGTCCCCCTCCCCGATACCATGCTCGGCCAATACATCGGGATGCGTGCCACCACGCGGGCGATGTGGCTCTCTGTCGTCGAGCGTGCGCTGGCGCTGGTTGCCGGTTCAGCTGAGGGCGACGGAGGGCCGTCGCTGCGCGGCATCTACATCCTCCCCGACACGGGGCTCGATCACCTCGGGCAGGTACGGGTGGGTGGGCGCACGTGTTGGGTGGGCATCAGCCTTCCGCCGCGCATCGTCGTGCGACGCCGCGTCCGCTTCGGCGAGGCCGACGTGCCCATCGAAGCGTGGGTCACCACGATGGGCCGCCGGGAACCATACGCGTGGTGGGACGGCCACCGCTTTGGCGTCACCGAGTCGCTGACCGGCCTCCCCCGCTCGCTGCGCGAGCGCCTCTCGCACGGCGTCTCCCGCGAGCGTGACGTACTCGGGCTGCCGCTCACCGACGTCCGACCGCTCGCGCTGGTCCGCGTGCCGCGGCGCGAAGAGCTGGTCGAGGCTGTCGCGCCGCCGCGCGCGGGCCTCGGGGCCGGCGTGCTCGTCCCGAGCACCGCGACGGTGCCGCTGTTCGACGCCGACGGGGCGCCGTTGCCCATCCCCGTGATCGACCGACCGGCGGAAGCCCTCGCCATCCTCACCCGCACCGCGGGCGCGGGCTTCGTGCCGTGGGCCGAGCCCCAGATCTCGACCGACGACGCGTGGCGGCTGTTCCGGGATCATCGGTGGTGGGTGCTCGGCTCGCCGCGAGGCGCACGATGACCCCCGACGAGGTGGTCGCGTTCTGCCTGGCGGGGCTCGACCTCGTGTTCCCCTCCACGCTTCGCGACCAGCTCCGCGCCGGGCTGGCGAACGCACGCCTGCACGCCGATCCGAGCGTGCCCACCGCGTGCATCGGACCAGGCGACGGCCGGTGGGAGATCCGCCTGGGGACCGCGTTCTGCGCCGAGCACGTCCACGATCCCGGCGACGCGGTCCTGCTGCTGATGCACGAGCTGCTGCACGCGATCGACGGGCACTTCGAGCTGCCGCCGCCCCGCGACGCCACCCACGCCAACGTCCGCAACGTCCTGCTCGACATCCTCGTGAACGGGCGCGTCCTCCACGAGACGAGGATGCGGCCACCCGAGCTCCTCCGCCGGCTCTACGACCCCGACGCCTTCCCCGCGGTCCTGCTGACGCACCCCGACGATCTGCTCGCCCACCTGGCCGCCCGCGATCCGATCGCGTCCGCGATCCGCGGCGCGTGGGAGAAGCACCGCGCCGCCTCCGCCGAGGACGACGGGCGCGTCGTCTTGTCCCGTGTGCAGCGGATCATCGCGCGACACCTCTCGGCGCTTGGCGTCGCGAGCCCGCTCGCCGTCGCCGCGCTCTACCTGGAGGGCTGGCTGAGGCACCCCGAGCCGCACAACTTCTGCGCGCGCGGCGAGGCGCTGGTCGGCGGCGATCCGCGCCTCGAGGTCCTCGAGCTGACGCTGCTCGGTGACCACGACCCGTCCAAGCCGCGCGTCCCGGGCCGGGGGGTCGGCGCGGGCGGGCCGCTCACGCCGCGCGACGCCGAGGCGCAGGCGAACCGGTCCCAGATCGCGCGGTTCGTCCGCGCCGTGCGCGAGCACCTCGACCTCGCGCACAGCGCGAAGCGGCGCCGCGAGCAGGCGGTCCACGAAACGAGCGTCGTGCCGCACGCGGGTCGCCGCGAGGCCGCCGCGCTGGCGCTCGGCCTGCCGCCGGTGCTCTACCACACCGATCGCGTCCAGCCGGCCCCGGCCGAAGAGGGCGTGCGCCTCTACCTCGACGTCTCCGGCTCGCTCTATGACGGGCTCGGCCTGTTCCTCGGCCTCGCCCGGGGGCTGGGCGACGAGCTCGCCCGCCCGGTGTGGGGGTGGAGCACCGCGGTCCACCCCGTCGACCCGCACACCCGAAGTCGATCCAGGGTGTTCACCACGGGCGGCACCGACCTCGGCTGCGTGCTCGAACACGCGCTCGCGCACCGCTTCCGCCGCATCGTCGTCGTCACCGATGGCGAGTTCGACACGCCCAGCCCGGCGTTGACGGCCGCCGTGCGGCAACGCGGCGTGCGCGTCGTGTTCGTCCCCACCCAGCCCCGCGGGCTGTCCGCCCTCGTGCTGAGGCGGCTCGGCGCGGCCCGGATCGACCTGCCCGAGGTGTGGAAGGGGTCGCTCTTGCTGTTCTGACGGCATCGCACGGCGCAGCGTCGAGACATAGAGAGTGCCTGGAGGGAGCCATCGAACACGGCCAGCTCATCCCGTTCCCCGACGCGACGCTGCACCTCGATCCCCACTTCCTCGAGCCCGAGGAGGCACAGGCGCGGTTCGCGGCCCTCCTGGCCGAGGTCCCGTGGGCGCGCGGCTTCATCACGCTGTTCGGGCGCCGCGTCGCCGAGCCCCGGCTGAGCTGCTGGATGGGCGATCCCGGGCGCGCCTACCGTTACTCGGGCGTCACCCGCGCGCCGACCCCGTGGACGCCGACCGCCGACGCGCTGCGCGAGCGGGTCTCCGACGCGCTCGGCGTTCGGTTCGACAGCGCCCTGCTCAACCTGTACCGCGACGGGCAGGACGCGATGGGCTGGCACGCCGACGACGAGCCCGAGCTCGGGCCCGAGCCGGTGATCGCGTCGCTGAGCCTCGGCGCCACGCGCGACTTCCGGCTGCGCCACCGGACGCGGCGCGACGTGCCGCCGATCACCCTCGCGCTGCCGCCGGGCAGCCTGCTCGTGATGTCAGGGACCACTCAAGCGCGCTGGCAGCATGCGCTGCCACGCCGCACGAAGGTGAAGGAACCAAGAATCAACGTGACGTTTCGACAAATCCTTCGCTAGCTGAAGACGCGCTGTCCGGGTCGAGGCGCCTCGGACGTCCATGAAATCGTACGGGCCCTGTCACGAGATGAGACGACGACGCCTTACGTTTGAAGATCCCCCCGCACCGGACCGCGCTCATGGCCTTCCGCTTCCTGCACGCCGCCGATCTGCACCTCGACACGCCCTTTCACGGGCTCGGTCAGGCGCAGCCGGAGATCGCGCGCGCGCTCCGTGACGCCTCGCTCGACGCGCTCGACGCGCTCGTCGACACGGCGATCGCCGAAGACTGTGAGCTGGTGCTGGTCGCGGGCGACCTGTACGACGGCGCCGAGCGCGGGCTGCGCGCCCAGCTCCACCTGCTACGCGCCGCAGAGCGCCTCAGCGCGGCAGGCATCACCACCTGCATCGTGCACGGCAACCACGATCCGGTCGAGCAGGGCTGGTCCGCGGTGCACGCGTGGCCCGAGCGCTTTCACGTCCTCGGCACCGCCCAGGTCGAGACCGTCGCCGTGACGGCGCGAGACGGCACCCCGATCCGCGTGCACGGCATCAGCTTCCCCCGCCGCGAGCAGCGCGAGAGCCTCGTCGCGCGCTTTCCGAAGGTAGGGCGCGACGCGTTCCACATCGGGTTGCTGCACGCGAGTGTCGGCGCACAGCCCGACCACGCCCCGTACAGCCCGTGCGCGCTCGACGATCTGGTCGCCACCGGGCACCACTACTGGGCGCTCGGGCACATCCACCGCCAGCAGGTGCTCCGCACCGACCCGCACGTCGTCTACCCGGGCAACCTCCAGGGCCGCAGCTTCAAGCCCAGCGAGCAGGGGGCGAAGGGCGCGGTCCTCGTCACGGTGGACGGCGACCAGGTGACGACCGCGCCCGTCGCGCTCGATCGGGTGCGCTTCGTCGAGGTCGAGCTCGACGTGTCCGAAGCCGGCGACGTGCCCGGCGTGCTCGCGCTGCTCGACGAGGTGACCGAGCGCCTCGCCGACGAACACGAGGGTCGCGGGCTGCTGCTGCGCGCGCGGCTCGTGGGCAGCGGCGGTCCCGCCGACGATCTGCTGCGCGCCGGCTCCGCCGAGGTGCTCCTCGATCAGCTCCGCAGGCAGCACGCCGGGCGCACCCCGTTCGTGTGGTGGGCGCGGCTCGACCTCGACGTCACGCCCGACCTCGACCTCGACGCGCTACGGGACGGCGACGACCTCGCCGCGAGCTTGATCCGCCTCTCCGAAGAGCTCGAGAGCGAGCGCCTGCCCGCGCTCGACGACCTGCTCGACCGCGGCGCCCAAGAAGGTCTGACCCCCGACATCCTCGACGCGCTGCGCCCCCTCGCGCTGCGCGACGCGCTGATCCGACTCCGGAGCTGAGCTGTGCTGACCGTCTCCAACTGGCAGATCGATCGCTTCGGACACTTCCAGGACGTGGCCCACGGCCCGCTGGGCCCCGGCCTGAACGTGCTGTGGGGGCCGAACGAGGCCGGCAAGTCCACGCTCCTCGCGTTCCTCGCGTGGTCGCTGTTCGGCGCGAAGGACACCCGTGGCCGCGAGCGCGATCTGACGCTCGGCGCCGCGGGCACGCTGTGGCTGTCCGGGCCCGAGGGCCGCTTCACGCTGGCGCGGCAGGGCACGCGCCTCTCGCTCACCGGGCCCGACGGGCAGGCGGCCGATCCGGGCCAGTTGCTCCGCCACGTCGACCGACGGCTGTTCCGGGCGGTGTACGCGTTCGACCTCGCGGATCTGGTGGGGCTGTCCGATCTCGGCGACGACGCGCTGAAGGAGCGGCTGTACGGCGCGGCCAGCGCGGGCGGCGGTCCGTCGGTGGCGGCGATCCGCAAGGAGCTCGCCAAAGAGCTCGACACCCTGTGGCGTCCCCGCGCAGGCTGCCGGATCCGCGACCTGCAGGGCGAGCTGAAGGCGGCCAACGCGGCCCTGCGCGAAGCGAAGGCGAACGCGCACGGCCTCCCCACGCGCGAAGCAGCCCTGGCCGTCCTCCGCGACGAGGCCGGCGCGCTGGGCGCGGCGCTCACACAGAACCTCGAGCGCGGGGCGCGGCTCACCGCGCTGCTCGACGCGCTCCCGAGCTGGCGGCAGCTCGTCGAGGTCGAGGCCGCCCTGGACGCGCCCTCCGGTCCGCTGCTCGACGACGCGGCCTGGGAGGCGCTGCAGGCGTTGTTCAGAGACGCCGACGACGCCCACACCCGGCACGAGGAGGCGCACACGACGGCCAGCGAAGCCGAGGCGCGGGTGAAGGCCCTGCCAGCACCCGACCCGATCCTCGCGCACCGCGACGCGATTGCCCACGTAGAACGTCAGGTCGACGCGATCGAGGCGCGCGTCGCCGAGCAGGCGCGCGCCGAAGGCGAGCTCCCCCACGCGGCGACAGACCTGGAGGCGGCGCTCCACGAGGCGGGCGCCGCGCTGACACGGGACGCGGCGCGCCTCATCCGCCCGACCATCGCGCAGCGGGCGGCCCTGCTCCACGACGGGAAGCGGCTCGCCGACGCGCGCCGCGGGCTCGACGCCGAGCGGCGCGCGCTCGACGCGCGTGATCAGCGCCTCGCGGACGAGGTCGCAGCGCTCGACGCGCAGCACGGAGCGCTCGCCCAGGACCCCGAGGCGGCCGCCGCGCTGCCCGCCGTGCGCGACCTCACGCGGCGCTGGCGCGACGAGATCGCGGCGAGATCCGACGCGCTCCCCGCGCTCGAGGCGGCCGCCGAGGCCGCGCGCAAGGCCGCAGACGCGGCGCTGACGGCGCTCGGTCTCCATGCCATCGCGGACGTGCCGGCGGTCGCCCCCGAGCTTGTCGATTCCCTCGCCAAGCGCTGCGACGACGCCGTGCGCGGGGTGTCGAAGGCGACGGACGGGCTCGAGACGGCCGCTTCCGCCGAGGAGGAGGCGCTACGCGCGCTGAGCGAAGGGGAGGCCACGCTGCGGGACACACCCGCGCCCGGCCCGCACTTGGGCCACGCGACGAAGATCCGCGACCTCGCGGCGCGCGTGTCGCAAGCCCTCGAAGCGCGCAGCGCGGCGCAGCGGGCGAGCGCTGCGCGGGACGGCCACGCCGCCTCGCTGGCGAGCCTCCTCACCGAGCTGGGCTGCACCGAGGACGCATTGCCTGGGGCGACGCTCACCGTCGCCGCACGAGACGCCCTCGCCACACAGTGCCGCGCGGTCCAGGAGCGCACGCAGGACCTCACGACGCTGCGTCGACAGCGCGACGAGCTGGGGGAGGCGGCGGGTGCGCCCGACCCGGCCCGCGCCGACGCGCTGACCGCCCGAAAGGAGGCGATCGCGAAGGCCGAGGGCCTGCTCCGCGATCAGGACCGTCGCATCGAGGCGCGTGGGGTCCCGTGGGTCGCCCTCGCACTCGTCGGGCTCGTCGGGTTGCTCGGCGCGCTGACGTTCGTGGTCGGGCTGCTGCTCCCGTCGCCGATCCCGATCGTCCTCGGCGGCGCCCTGCTGGCCCTGGCCGTCGCGCTCGCGCTCGTGCTGGTGATCCGCACCGCGGCGACGTCCCCCGGCGCCGGGCGCGACGCGGCGCTGGACGCGGCGCTCCGCGCGCTCGACCTCCCGCCCACCGCCGGATTCGCAGAGCTTCAGGCCGCGCGCGAGCGCACCGAGCACGAGCTCGCGGCCGCGCGAGCCGCAGCCGAGGCGCACGCCGCGCGACGGGCGGCAGACGAGCGCATCGACCGCGCCGAGCGCGCACATACCGGGGCTCTCGACGCACTCGCCGCCTCGCTGCGCGCGAACGCGCTGCCGGTCACGCTCGGCCCCGACGCCGCGATGGCCTACGTCGCCGTGCTCGAAGACGCCATTGCCACGCGACGGGAGGTGACGCACCAGGAGCGCGCGCTCGTAGCCCAGCAGTCCGCCTGGAAGTCGTTCGCGACCGAGGCGCGTACGCTCCTCGTCGCCGTGGGCCAACACGAGGCCGCGTCCCTGTCGACCGCCCTCGCCGAGGCGCAGACCGCGCTCGGCCAGGACGAGGAACGGGCGCAGGCGCTCCACCTGCGCACGGTCGAGGTCGATCAGCTGCGGCGCGCGCACGCGGCGAGCGGCCGCGCGTTGGCGGCAGCCCAGGAGGCCGCTCGGCTCTCCCGGCAGACCGCCGCGCAGTGCGCCGAGGCCCTCGCCGCCGCAGGGCTCCCGGCGACGGTCGGCATCGAGGACGGTTCCCGCTGGCTGTTCGCCGCGCGCGATGCGCACCGCGCACACGCCGAAGCCGCGTCGAGGGCCGTCGACCTGAAGGAGAAGCGCGCCCTGGTGCGCCGATGGGACGAGTCGGTGCGCGCGCTGCAGCTCCGCCTCGAGGCCCCGGTCGCCACGCTCGACGCGCTGCGCGCGCGCTGCGAGGAAGCAGCCGCGATCGCCGAGCAGGCCGCTGGGCTCGGGGCCTCGCTGAGCGCCAAGCGCGAGGAGCAGCAGCGGTGCGTGGCCGACGCCGAGGCCCTCGACGGGCGCGAGCGCGCGTGGCACGACGCGCAGCGTGCGTGGGTCACCGCGCGCGACCAGGCGGGCGTGCCCACGGCGATCGCGCCCGAGGAGATCGAGGCGTTCTTCGCGGCGCTCGACCGCGTGCGCGCCGCAGACGAACGGGTCGCGCGCCTGGACCGCGCGCTGTTGCAGTCCGCCGAGTCCATCCAGACGTTCCGGTCCGCGGTGGATGCCCTGTGCACCGAGTTGGCGCTGGCGAAGCCGGACACGCTCCCGGAAGCGATCCGCCGCGTCACCGAGCTGTCCGAGCGGGCGAAGGAGGCGGCCCAGGAAGCCACGCGGCGCAAGGGCCACGAGGAGACCGCGCGCGACGCGCGCGCCACCGAGGAGGCCCGCGCGTTGGTGCTCGCCCAGCACGAGAAGGCGCTGAAGGAAGCGCTCGCCGCGCATGGGCTGGATACCCGCGCCGCCGCGCACCACGCGCATCAGGCGCATCAGGCGCGCCGCGACCTCGACCAGCGCCGAGACGCCCTGGTGCGCGCGCTCGACGCGCAGCTTCGCGGGTTCGACGAAGAGGCGCGGACGCTCCTCGACACCGCGGACGTCGCCGCGTGGACGATCGCGCGCGACGACCTCGTGGCCGCGCGACCGGGGCTGGAGGAGCGCCGCGAGGCGCACACGAAGCGGATCGGCGTCGAAGAGGCGGCGCTCGAAGCGCTCAAGCGTCAATCCGACGTGATCGAGCGCGCTCACGACGCCGCCGGTCTACAGGACGCGCTCGCCGAAGCCGTGCGCCAGTACGCCACGCTGAGGCTCTCCGATCACCTGCTGGCCGCGGCCCTCGAGCGGTTCAAGCGCGACAAGCAGCCCGGCGTGCTCCGGCGCGCGAGCGCGCTGTGGTCGATGGTCACGCACGGCGCGTGGGTGCAGGTGCGCTCGAAGGTCGAGGACGAGGCCCTCGAGGTCGTCGACGCCGGAGGCCACGCGCACGCGCCAGAGCGGCTGAGCCGCGGCACCGCCGACCAGCTCTACCTCTGCCTGCGCCTCGCGCTGGCCGAGTCGCTCTCCGAGGGGGGCGCGGCCCAGATCCCGCTGGTGCTCGACGACGTGCTGGTGAACTTCGACGCCGAGCGGGCCGAGGCGTGCGCAGCGGTGCTCGCCGCGGTGGCGCGCGAGCGACAGGTCTTGCTGTTCACATGCCGTGAGGCCTCAGTCGCCGCGCTGCGGGAGGCCGCGCACGGCGCGCTGAACGTCATCGCGTTGCCCCGGTTCGCCGGACGCGAGATCGGCGCGCCGATAACACCGATTGTCACTGCGACGCCCGCGCGCCGTCTCGCGCCTTCCTCCTCGGATGTGCTGCAGGAGGACGTGATCGCGGTGCTTAAGCAGGCATCGGAACCGCTTGCCCTCTCCCTCATCGCGTCTACCCTCTCAGTAGCGCCCGAGGCGTGCCGGACCACCATCCAGAGCCTGAGGGACATGGGACTGGTCGAGAAGATCGGAAGGAAACGGGGGACGCGCTACCAGCTCAGCGAGGGCGCGGTGGCGAACGGGGGGGAGATCCGATGAAGTCCCGCCCCACCAGCAAGAAGCCCGAGCCCTCGGGGCTGTTCCGACCCGGGATGCACGTCGTCGCCATGTGCCGGCTGGTCCAGGGCGACGAGCGCGCGAACCCCGACGCCAAGCCGTGGGAGCCCGGCTGGGTGCACGCCGAGCTCGACGACACCGGGTTCGTCATGCAGGTCGATCGCCTGGGCCTTCCGACCGTGCATTTCCCGCGCACCGGCACCGACGTGCTGTGCTTCCCGCACGAGATCCGAATCCTCAGCAACCCGTGACGCTCACGGCGCAGCGAGCGCCGCGAGCGCCGCCGACAGACGCTTCAACACGGACGGCGCGTTGACCTTGTCGGAGGCGCGCCCGGTGGCATCGGCGCGGGCGGCGGCCACGAAGCGCTCGCCGAGCGCGCGGAGCGCCTCCGCATCGACCACGGGACCCTCGGGGCGCATCCACGACACGAAGCTCCGCGCGGTGCGGGCGTAGTTGCTCGCGCTCGACCTCGCGATAGCGCCCGACGCGGCCTCGGCGTCCAGCTGGGCGACGAGCGCCTCCTCGAGCGCGTCGAGCGTGACGGCGTTCGCCGGCACGGGCGCCACGACGGGCGGTGGCGTGGGCGCTGGCGGAACGACCGCGGGCGCCTCTTCCTCGTCGAACTCCAAGGGGTCGTCCAAGCTGATGGGCGCCTCGGAGGCCTCGGACAGCAGCGCGAGCAGGTCCTCCGACGACGCGCGCGTGGCCTCGCCGGTGCCCTCGAGCAGCGCGTCGGCGAGCTCTCGCTTCTCGGCGTGGAGGGCGAGGATCTGCTCTTCGATCGTGCCCCGGGACACGAACCGGTAGACGGTGACCGCCTTGTCCTGCCCGATGCGATGCGCGCGGTCGCTCGCCTGGTCCTCCTTCGCTGGGTTCCACCACGGATCGAGGTGCAGCACATAGCTGGCGGCGGTGAGGTTCAGCCCCGTGCCGCCGGCCCCGAGGGAGATCAGGAACACGTCGGCCTCGCCGCGCTGGAACCGCTGCACCTCGGCCTCGCGAGCGTCACCGGACATCGTGCCGTCGAGGTAGGCGACGCGCGACAGCCCCCCGGCGAGCGCCTCGCGCACGAGGGCGAGGTGCCGCGTGAACTGGCTGAACACGAGCGCCTGATGCCCGTTGTCGCGCAGATCCTCCAGCACGCGGAGCACCTGCTTCAGCTTGCTGGACGGGACGACGCTGCTCGCATCGACCAGCCGCGGGTGACAAGCGAGCTGGCGAAGCCGGGTGAGCTCCCTCAAGATCTGGAACCGCGCCTGCGGCCCGGCGTCGGAGACCCGCGCGAGCGCGTTCATCCGCGCCTGGTCGTACAGCACGCGCTCTGCTGGCGCGAGGTCGACGTCGATCACCGCGTCTACCCGCGGTGGCAGCTCGGTGGCGACCTCGCGCTTGGTGCGCCGCAGCACGAACGGCTGGATCAACCGCGCGAGCTGTGCGCGGCGCTCGCGGTCTCCGCGGCCCTCGATCGGTGCGGCGAACCGATCACTGAACCGGCCCCACGAGCCGAGCAGGCCCGGCGCGACCGCCTGGAACAGGCTCCACAGCTCGCCCAGGTGATTCTCGATCGGCGTCCCCGACAGTCCGAGCGTGAAGCCCGACGACAGGCCGTGCGCCGCCTTGGAGCGCTGCGCCAGGGCGTTCTTGATCGCCTGGGCCTCGTCGAGGACGGTGGTGGCGAGGTGGAGGGCGGCGAGCGCGGCGGCGTCGCGCGCGAGCAGCGCGTAGCTGGTGATCACGACGTCGCCGGCGGCGAGCCCGTCGAGGAGCCCGTCGCGGCCCGCGCCGTGGTAGCGGACGACCCGCAACGACGGCGCGAACCGCGCGAGCTCACGCTCCCAGTTGCGCACGACCGAGGTGGGCGCGACGACCAGCGCCGGCCCGGTCGATGCACGATGCAGCAGCAACGCGATGGCCTGCACGGTCTTCCCGAGCCCCATGTCGTCGGCCAGGATCGCGCCGGGCGCCCAGTGGGCGAGCGACGCCAGCCAACGGAAGCCCACCCGCTGGTAGTCGCGCAGCTCGGCGCGGAGCGCGGGTGGGATCATCGCCTGGAGGCCCCTCGCCTCGCGGAGCCGATCGAGGACCGAGAGCCAGTCCTTCGGTGCGACCACCTCGGCGCCGTCCTCGGCGAGCGCCTCGACCAGCGGCGCGTGCAGGGGCGAGAGGCGACGTGCGCCACCCCGATCGGCCGGCGTGGTCGCCACCGCAGCCTGGAGCGCGCCTCGGAGGGCGTCGCCGATGCGCGCCCACGCACCGTCGCCGAGCGTCACGAAGCTGCGCCCCTCCTCGACCGCCGCCAGCAGCTCGTTCAGCGGCACCTCGTGCCCGTCGACCGCGGCGACGCCGTTCAGCCCGAACCAGTCGCGCCCGCGGTCGATCCGCAGCCGCAGATCGGACGCAGCGACCGCGCCACGCACGGTAGGCAGGTCGCCGGAGAACTCGACCTGGAACGCCTCACGCTCGCCCTGCAGCGCCTCGATGAGCGCGAGCGACGCGTCGAGCCCGGGCATGCGCAGGTCGAAGCCTTCCGGGATCGACAACCCGACGCGCGCCAGCGCCGCGCGCACCCTCGTGGGTTCGTCGGCGAGCGTGCGCCGCGCGCTGACCGCGGCACCACCGCGCACCGCGAACAGGCGCTCGGGGCCCTCGCCGGGCAGCTGCGCGGGTACCTCGGGCAACGGGCGGACCCGGACCGCCACGTCGAGCCCGCCGTCTTCCCAGGTGAGGCGCAGCAGCGGGCGCGGATCCCCCGGGACCGTCTCGCCGACCAGCGCGTCGTCGAGCACGACCGGGAGGCGCTCCGACAGCGCTGGGAGGCGCTGCAGCAGCGCGGGCAGGGCCTCGGGCGCCAGCGGCCGATCGCGCCGCGCCCAAACGCGCAGCACGTCGAGCGCAGACGGCTGCAGTGTCGCTACGCGGACGCGCGCGTCCTCGACGATCACCAGCCGCTCCCCGCCATGACCGGCGTCGCAGAGCGCCAGGAAGCGCTGCAGCGGAATGGCCTCGCCGTCGATCTTCGGCTCGAGGTGGATGCCCCGCGCGTCTTGCCGCACACCGAGCTCGAAGCGCGCCGCGCGGACCGGGACGGGCATGTTCCCCGACGCCGCGGTGAACACGCGCGGGTGTCCGATCAGCGCCTCGACCGCTGCGGCGTGCGCCCCCCGATCGTGGGACGACGTGAGGAGGTGGGTGGCGAGCCGATCGGCGGGCTCTCCGAGCCACGCCAGCGGGAGGTCGTGAACCGACTCCTTGCGCGTGACGAAGCCAGCACCGGTCTTCTTCGGCCGGCACCGCAGCGGCTCGACCTCGACCCGCTTGTTCACCACGACGCGCCAGCCCAGCCACTTCTTGTCGTCCTCGGGGCTCGGATCGACGGGCGCGAGGACTTGGTCGAGGTAGCGCAGATCGCGGGCCCACTGGGGCTCGTCGAGCATGGACGCGAGCTTCTCACGGAACCCCGCGTCGGCCGGTGCGGTGAGGAGGTCGAGCGCGCGATCGATCGCGGCGAGCGTCTGCTCGGAGGTCAGGTCGGCCGAAGCCCGGAGCTCGCCGCCATCGAACGGCACGAACAGCGCGTCGCGGGTGATGCTCGGCTGCGTGAGCACGACGTAGTCTTGCTCCTCGTCGAGAAAGACCCGAACGGCCGCATCCTTGCCCTCGGGAGTCAGCTCGGCGCGGAACCGCGCCCGGGTCTGCGCGACACGCCGCCACATGGCTGCGATGCGCGGGTGTGAAGGCTCGATACCGCGCCACGCCTCCGCCGCGCGCTCCGCCACCAGCGCCTTGCGCCGCACCGCGGCGCGCGCCTCGAGCTCTCGCTGGAGATCCTGCGCGAGGCCCTTCACGACCGAAGCGCTCACGCCCGCAATGCCACCCCGCGCCACGAGCGCGTCGATCACGCGCAGCTCGCGCGGCGCGTACCACAACGCGCTGTGGCGACCGACGAGCTGCGGGCAGGTCAGATCGAGGAGGTCTGCGACGTGATGGTGCAGGGCCCACGCGCGCACTTCGGCCTCGGACTGCCCGGGCGCGAGCGTCGCGGGAGCTACCCGGGCGGCGCTCGCCGCGAGGCCCTCGACCCACGCGATCAGCTGCGCACCGTCCGCCGGCGACTCGGCCAGGTGGATCGCGTCGCGGACCGTCGCCTGCAGGCCGCGTCGGCGGAGCTTCGCCTCGACCCGACGCCGAAGAGCACGCGGTAGCCCCGCGACGTCGACGCCCTTGAACGGTCTGGCCAAGACCGCCGCGAGCTCGGGTGAGCGCGACAGCTCGGCGAGGATGGCCTGTACGTTCACGCGAACCTCCTTGCGTGGCCCCGTCTATTCGACGCCGCGCGTAGCGGAGGACAGAAACTGTCCGCCGCTGAGAAGTTGCCGCGGCGCTGGGGTCCGCTAGTTTGTTTCAACATCGAAACACCAACCCGGAGGTCCCCGTGAAGCTGTACATGCACCCCGTCTCGACCACCTCGCGCCCCATCGTGATGTTCTGCGCCGACCACGACATCGCGCTCGAACAAGAGGTCGTCGATCTCGCAACCGGCGCGCATCATCAGCCGCCCTACGCCGACCTGAACCCGAACAAGCAGGTCCCGCTGCTCGTCGACGGCGACTTCCAGCTCACCGAGAGCAGCGCGATCCTGAAGTACATCGCCGAGAAGCACGACCTCCCGGCGTATCCGAAGGGCCTGCAGGAGCGCGCGCGCGTCAACGAGCTGATGGACTGGTTCAACACCGGATTCTACCGGGATCTCGGCTACAACCTCGTCTACCCGCAGGTCTACGACCACCACAAGCGGCCCGGCCCGATCAACGAGGGCACGGTGCGCTGGGGGAAGGAGAAGGTCGCCCATTGGCTCGGCGTGCTCGAGCGGCACATCCTCGGGCACGGCGGCCCCTGGCTCGCTGGTGAGCAGCGCACGATCGCCGACTACTTCGGCGCGAACCTGCTCGCGTGTGGGGACCTGATCGGCAACGATCTGTCCGACTACCCGAACGTGAGCGCCTGGCTCGACCGCGCGCGGGCGCTCCCGTCGTGGGGCGCGTGCAGCGAGGCCCACGACGGCTTCGTGCGCTACCTGTCCAGCAACACCTTCGAACACGTCGGCGCGTGAATCGGCACAGGCCGCGGGTTCAGTCCGCGGCCTTGGTCGCCTGCCAGTGGTCGAGGGCGCCGCGCGCGTCGCCCTTCGACGGGTCGACCACCTCGTCGTGATTCGGACGCTTCGCGGTCAGCTCGATCACGTACCCGTTCGGATCCCGGAAGTAGATCGAGTCGATGAAGTGGTGGTCGGACACGCCGCGCACCTCGCGGCCCTCGGCCCTCCCCTTCGCCATCATCGCGACAAGCACGTCGGGCTCGACCTCGAGCGCGATGTGCAGGTCGTAGTCGTGCTGGTCGATGAACGCGAACGGCATGTGCGGCACCTCGAAGAACGCGAGGAACGAGCCGTCGTCCATCTGGTAGAAGGAGTGCAGCGCGCGCACGTCGCGACCGGTCTTCGTCTCGCGGATCTCGAACGCGTGCGCGAGCGGAAGCCCGAGGAAATCCTCGTAGAAGCCCCGGGTCTCTTCCGAGTCGCGGCAACGGTAGGCGTTGTGGTGGAGGCCCTTGATCATCTCTTCAGCTCCTCATTGCTTCGATATTGAAACAATAACGACGCGCAGGGCGCTGGCCACTCAGTCGCCCGGATCCTCGTAGGGTACGGCCCGCTCGGCCGCCTCCCAGATCGCGCGCATCGCGGGCCGCTCCTGCTCCTCGCGCAGGTGCCCGACCAGCCCCACGCAGCGGCTGATCACCGCGAAGCCGCGCAGGATCTCCACCGGTACGCCACAGTCGGCGAGCGTCGCCGCGATGGCGCCGGTCGCGTTGATCGGGACATGCCGACCGAGCGCGGCGTCCACCGCCTCGGCGAGCACACGCAGCGCCGCGACGTGCCGTCCGGCCACGCCCTGTGCGTCGGCGAGCGCGAGCAGCGCGATCGCCCGCGGATCCTCCGGCTTGTGCAGCGGATGCCCGAACCCCGGCACCGGGCTCCGCGTGGCCCGCAGCGACGTGACCACCTCCCTGGCCTCCGCCGCGGGGTCGCCAGCCGCCGCGATGCGCGCCAGCAGCGCGCCACAGCCCTCCATCGTGCCCGCGAACACCCCGCCCACCCCGAGCAGCCCCGCCGCGACCGCCCCCTGCAGCGCCTCGGGCGCGCTGCCCAGCGTCAGCCGCGCCGACAGCGCGCTCGGCGTCAGCCCGTGCTCCATCAGCGCGACCAGGCAGCCGTCCAGCATCGCCGTCTGCCCCGGTGTCGGCTCGCGGCCCACGATGTGCAGGAACATCAGCTCGGTGAAGCCGACGTGCCCGATCATCCCCTTCAGGCTCCGCCCCCGCAGGAAGACGTCGTCGGGCGTCGAGGTGGCCAGGTTTGTCGTGACCTTTGGCGCACTCATGCTCCGTCCTCCGCGCGCAGCCGCGCCTCGAGCTCGTGTCGCTGGATCTTGCCCGACGCGCTCCGTGGGAACGCGCTCAGCGCGATGAATCGGATCTCCTTGGGCTGCTTGTACCCGGCCAGCTCGGCGCGACACCGCGCGTGGAGCGCATCCGCACCAAGCGTTGGATCGTGCCGCGCGACGAACGCGACGGGCACCTCGCCCCACCGATCGTCGGGGCGCCGCACCACCGCCGCGTCGGCGACCGCCGGGTCCTGCAGCAGCACCCGCTCGATCTCCGCCGGGTAGATGTTCTCGCCCCCCGACTTGATCAAGTACTTCACCCGATCGACGAAATCGAGGGTGCTGTCCGGGTTTCGGACGAACACGTCGCCCATGTGGAACCAGCCCCCGCGGAAGTCCTCGGCGTTGACCGCGTCCGCGCACCAGTAGCCGCTGAACAGCGTCGGGCCACGCATCGCGAGCTCTCCCGGCGCGCCGTCGGGGACGTCGTCGTCGCTGGGATCGACCAGCCGGACCTCACAGAACGGGCTCTGCACCTTCGACAGGCTGCGTGGCGCGACCCCGACGGGGATCAGGCTCGACGAGCACGGGGGGCAGCCGGTCTCGGTCGCCCCGAACGTGTTCGCGTAGGGCGCGCGCAGCAGGGCGGTGATCCGCGCGATCTCGGCGGCAGGCACCAGATCGGCCATCACGCCGCACACCCGGACCCCGCGCGCCGTGATGCCACGGGCTTCCAGCGCGTCCGCAAACCGCCCGACCATGCCGGGCATCAGCAGCAGCCAGCCGAGCGGCTCGTCGGCCACCACCCGGCACAGCGCGTCGACGTCGAAGCCGTCGACGACGATCACCTTGCCGCCGGTCATCAGCGTCCCGAGCGCGTTGTCGACCGCGCCCATGTGGTAGAGCGGCGACCACGCGACGAACGTGTCGTCGGGCGCGACCGCGAACTCCGCGCGGGTGACCACGTTGCGGAAGACCTGCGCGCGGTGGCTGATCACCGCGCCCTTCGGCAGCCCGGTCGTACCGCTCGTGTACAGGATCATCAGCGGATCCTCGGGGTCGACCGCCGACAGCGGCGCAGGTGCCGCTTCGGCGAGAGCCGCCTCGTAGTCCGCGCCGAACGCCAGCGACGCGACCTCGGATGCCTCGCCGAGCGCGCCCGCGTGGCGGGCCGAGACCAGCGCGAGGCGAGGCGCGACGAGCGCCAGACAGTGCCTGAGCTCGGCGGTGGACAGGCGCCAGTTCTGGCACGCGACGATGGCGCCGAGCGCGCCGGCTGCGAGGAACACCTCGAGGTACTCGGCGCGGTTCTCGGAGAGCACGGCGACGCGATCGCCATGACCGACCCCGCGCGCGGCCAGCGCGCCCGCGAGCCGCAGCGCCCGGTCGCGCAGCGCGCCGTAGGTCAGGGTCCGGTCGCCTGTCTGCACCGCCAAGCGGTCCGGGAAGCGCAACGCCTGGCTGACGAACAGGCTCGTGACCGTGCTCGCGGCGGCCCGCCGCACCAGGCCGCTCATCGCCGCGCCTCGGCGATCGCCCGACGGAGCGCGTCCGCGTCCGCGTCGTAGATCCAGTGGGCATCGCCGGGCTCGACGTGCACCGAGAGCCGCGCGCCCGCCGCGGTCAGCGCCGCACGGGTCTGCTCGAACCGCTCGGGCGGGATGTACGGATCACCCGCGCTCTTGGAGAGGTAGACGGCTTGCCCGGCGACCGGCCAGTCCCCCGGCAGGTCGAGGGCGGCGCCCGCCCACGCGAGCAGCGCGCTCGGACGCCCGCCGCCGCGCTTCAGCCAGGTCAGCGACAGGCAGGCGCCCTGGCTGAAGCCGACGAGCACGATCCGCTCGGGCGGCAGGTGACGTGCGACGCGCGCCCACACCGCGTCGAGCACCGCGAGCGCGCTGTCCAGCCAAGGCTGGTTCTCGTCGATCGGCGCGGTGAACCCCTTCGGATACCACACGTTGTCGGACGCCTGGGGGGCGACGAACACGACATCCTCCTGCGGGCCCGCGCGATCGGACACGTCGCGCAGGATCCGCTCGGCCGCGGCACCCCGGCCGTGCACACAGATCACCGCGACGCGGGCGTCCTCGAGCGGCGCTCCGCGCAGTCCCAGCTCGATGCCACCGTGGGGCCCCGGCGCGTCCAACGGCATCCGCCAGCCCGAGAGCGACGGCCGGCGCTCGTGCCACGCGTCCCACAGGAGCCGTCGGAGATCCACCGCCGTCACCGGGCGCGGGTTCGCGTAAGGGCGCGCGAGCGCCGCCTCGACGACCGCCTCCAGATCGTCGCGGGTCAGCCCGAGCGCAGACAGCCGGATCGGGACGCCGAGGTCGCGCGACAGGTCGTACAGCGCCGCGGGCGGGTCCTCACCGAGGACAGGCCGCAGCCGGGCCATCGCGTCGGGTGCGGCGCGACCGTTGAACCCCAGCACATACGGGAGCAGCAGCGCGTGGGTGGTCGCGTGCGGCGTGTCGAACAGCCCGCCGAGCACGTGCGCCAGCTTGTGGTGCAGGCCCATCGTGGCGCCGTCGAGCGCGGACGCGGCGAGGTAGGCGCCATAGAGCGCCTCGGAGCGCCCTTCCAGGTCGGCCGGATCCGCCGCGAGGGTGCGGATCCCTTCAATCAACGGCGCGACGCTCGCCTCGGCGCGTGCCCGCACCGCCGCGGGCGCCGTGGCGTCGTAGAGCGCCTCGACGCTGTGCGCGAGCGCGTTGTACAGGCTGTGCAGCGTCAGATCGCGCGGCAGCCCCGCGGTGAGCGCCGGATCGTAGACCACCAGCGCGGGTCGCACCCGATCGTCGCGACCGGTGCGCTTGCCCTCGGCCGTCGTCAGGCCCCAGATGTTCGTGCGCTCCGAGCCCGCGTAGGTCGTCGGCACCGCGGCGACCTTCACCGGCTCGGTCAGCGCGATCGCCTTCGCGAAGCCGATCGGCGTCCCGCCGCCGTGCGCGACGACCCAGTCGGCGCGGAGCGAGCGGGCCACCGCGCGCGCCGCCTCGGCCTGCGCCTCCGGGACGTGCTGGCGCAGCGCGGTGTGGACGCCTGCGCAGCGTGCACCGAGCGCCGCCGCGATCCGATCTGCGCCCGCGCGGTGCCGCTCGAGGGCCAGCAACAACACCCGCTCTGCGCCACACGCGACCAGCTCGTCGGCGACGCGCGCCTCGGCGCCGACCCCGAACACGATCCGCTCGGGCACCTCTTCCACGAACGCACGCGACATCGAACACCCCTGCTACGGCCTCGAACAGGGTATCCGGCGATCCGCGTCTGCCCACCCGATGCCCCGATGCCAGAGAGATGCCAGAGAACGCGGCGCGTGGATGTGGCACATCACTGAGGTGGCATGGCGAGGTGCGCGTGAAGGAGCATGCCGTCCTGTGGCTGCTGACGGACGGGCAGACCTACGAGATCGTCTGGCATCCAGAGCCCGGGCGAGGCGGCGCGTTCGTCGCACGCACCGGCGCAATGGACCTCGATCCGTCGGGCGCCGCCGCTTGGAACGACCTCGAGACGGAGGGGCACCCCACCCTGCTCGGACTCGTGTCGTCGCTCGATCCCGAACAATGGGAGCGGATGCGCCCCTGGCGCCCCTCGCCGTTCTTCGCCGAGGACCTGCTGATGCTCGCGGACGCGGCGATGGCGCGCGTCCGTCCGCTCGGCATCCGGGTGCGCCGCGCGCAGAGCTCACCGTGGGAGGCGTTCCGACAGGAGGTGCTGCACACCCTCCGGCGGACGGCGCTGCGCACCGGCTGACACCGGAGACGACGCGGTCGGCGGATGACCTGTGAGCGGCCGGCCAAGACGGCCGGCCCACGAAGGAAGCGACAGGAGCCGTGGGTCGGGCGTCTCGCCTGACCGTCGCATCTCTGACCTCGATCCTGACGACCCGGGATCCGTGGGTCGGGCGTCTCGCCCGACCGTCGGGCGCTCGCGGATCCACGCGGCCGGCCGGGACGGCCGGCCCACGACTTCCGAGGCGGCGGAACCGGACAGTGCCAACCCGCTCGCGGCGTCACGCGGCCGGCCGGGACGGCCGGCCCACGACTGCGGAGACGGCGCCACCAAGAGAGGCCACACCCAACCGGAGGCGGCGCGAGCACAGGTGCTCCCGCCTGCACCGCTAGTTCACGCCTTCGGCGGCGAGTCCCAGTCGA
Organism: uncultured Enterobacteriaceae bacterium; assembly: GCA_964419905.1. Classification (GTDB taxonomy): domain Bacteria; phylum Myxococcota_A; class UBA796; order UBA796; genus JAFDJI01. Next base: position 2,364 of record CAYQSE010000044.1, on the reverse strand, counting down.
CCCAACGGTCCTTGTCGTGCTCGCGCGCGAGCAGGTCGACCGCCGCCGCGGCGCCGTCGCCCGCGCTGCTCGTCGCCTGGCTGCGTCCGGGCCGCACCATCCGCCCGACCGCGTACACGCGATCGACCTCGGTGCGTCCCCACCGATCGACGGCGATGCCGTCCACGCCGGGCTCGAGGCCCAGGTGCTGCGCGAGGCGCGGCGTCTTGCCCTCCGACAGGATCAGGTAGCGCCCGGTCTCGCGCGCGCCCTCGGACGTCGTGGCCACGAAGCCCTCGCCGTCCCGCTCGACCCCGGTGACCTCGGCGTCTACCAGCCTCGCGCCCTTCTCGGCGACCTGCGCGCGGGCGACCGCCTGCAGCGCCGATCCAGCGGTGTCCGGCACGCCCAGGTAGTTGTGCAGGTGCGCCCAGTGCATCGCCGTGGCGTCCTTGCCGAACACCACGACGTCCAGGCCGTTCTTCGCCAGGAACAGGGCGGCCGACAGGCCGCCCGGTCCGTCACCGACCACGATCACGTCCGCCACGAGACCCTCCTCGGGATCAGGCCGCGGCGAGACGCCGCAGCACGGTGTGCAGGATGCCACCGTTCCGGTAGTAGGTCACCTCGACCGGCGTGTCGATTCGGACGGTCGCCGTGAACTGCTTCACCGAGCCATCCGGCGCGGTCGCCGTCACCGCGATGTCAGCCAGCGGCTGCACGTCGTCACCGACCGCGAAGTCGAACGTCTCGGCGCCGGTCAGCCCGAGGCTCTCGGCGTCCTCGCCGTCCTTGAACTGCAGCGGCAGCACGCCCATCCCGATCAGGTTGGAACGGTGGATGCGCTCGTAGCTCTTCGCGATCACCGCTCGCACGCCGAGCAGGTAGGTGCCCTTCGCGGCCCAGTCACGGCTGGAGCCCATGCCGTAGTCGCGGCCCGCGAGCACGACGAGCGGGATCTTGTGCTGCTGGTACTTCACCGCCGCGTCGTAGATGAACGTGACCTCGCCGTGCCGCGGATCGCGGTCGCTGTCGTAGGTCAGCCACGGGAACGGGCCCTGCGCGGCCGCGTCGGGGCCGAGGTAGGTCGTGTAGCCGCCCTCGGTGCCCGGCGCGAGCTGGTTGCGCAGCCGGATGTTCGCGAACGTCCCGCGGGTCATCACGCGATCGTTGCCGCGGCGCGAGCCGAAGCTGTTCCAGTCGGCGCGCTCGACGCCGTTCGCGCGGAGATACTCGCCGGCGGGCGAGTTCGACGGGATGCTGCCCGCGGGGCTGATGTGGTCGGTCGTCACGCTGTCGCCGACCTTCACGAGCACCTTCGCGCCACGGATCGGGCGGATCGGGGCGGGCTCGGGGCTCATGTCGACGAAGAACGGCGGCTCCTGGATGTAGGTGGAGTCGGCCTTCCAGTCGTAGAGCTGCCCGGTGGGGGCGACCAGCGCCTGCCACTCGGGCGGACCCGACATGTCGGAGTACCGCTCCTCGAACTGGCTGCCGCGCACCGCGGCCTGCATCACCTGGAAGATCTCGTCGTTGGTCGGCCAGATGTCGGCCAGGTACACCGGCGCGCCGCTCGGGTCGTGGCCGAGCGGCTCGGTGCGGAGGTCGATGTCGACGGTGCCGGCGAGCGCGTAGGCGACGACGAGCGGCGGCGACGCGAGGTAGTTGCCGCGCGTCTGCGGGCTGATCCGGCCCTCGAAGTTGCGGTTGCCCGAGAGCACGCTGGTGACGAGCAGGTTGCCCTGCTCGACCGCGGCGCGGATCGGGTCGGGCAGCGGCCCGGAGTTGCCGATGCAGGTGGTGCAGCCGTAGCCGACGGTGAAGAAGCCGACCTGCTCGAGCGCTCCTGTGAGCCCGGCCCGATCCAGGTAGTCGGTGACCACGCGGCTGCCGGGCGCGAGCGAGGTCTTCACCCACGGCTGGGCCTTGAGGCCACGCGCCGCCGCCTTCTGCGCGACCAGCCCCGCGCCGATCATCACCGCGGGGTTCGACGTGTTGGTGCAGGACGTGATCGCGGCGATCACCACCGCGCCGTCCTTCAGCTCGAAGGTCTGCCCGGCGAACTGCGTGGACACCGGGGCCTCGGCCGCACCCAGCTCGGCGACCGTCTCGTGCCAGCGGGACTTCATGTCGGTGAGCGCGACGCGATCCTGCGGGCGCTTCGGGCCCGCGAGGCTCGGCTCGACGGCGCCGAGGTCGAGCGAGAGATCGGCGCTGTACTGCACCTTGCGGGCGTCGTCGCGCCACAGGCCCTGGCGCTTGCAGTACGCCTCGACCCGCGCGATCTGCGCCTCGGAGCGGTTCGTGAGCCGCAGGTACTCGAGCGTGCGGCCATCCACCGGGAAGAAGCCGATCGTCGCGCCGTACTCGGGCGCCATGTTCGCG
>CAYQSE010000043.1:0-31217 GCA_964419905.1 uncultured Enterobacteriaceae bacterium | reverse complement strand
CACCGCGGCGAGCGGGAAGGTGGCGAGGAAATCGTCGAGGACGGCGCCCGCGTCCGCGAGGCGACCCTGCTGGAGGGCCGCGCGGAGGTGCTCGCCGAGGGCGGCGCGCCCGGGGCCGGTCATCCACCGACCCGTGTAGCGGGCGTCGGCGACCCGCCACGCGAGGTCCACCACGTCGGAAGCGGGCGGGGCGGGCGGCGGGAACGGACCGGGCGGTAGCAGCGTGCTCATCGCGGCCTCCCGTCGGTGGGTGGCGCCACGTCGCGCTCGAGCGGCGGCCCGTCCAGCGCGGGCACCCACAGGTTGCTGTACACGGGCACCTGCTCGTCGGGCAGCTCGGAGAGCGGCAGCGCCCGAGCCTCCGACCGATACTCCGGTGGCCCGGACGAGTACAACACCGTCACCGGGTGGTCGGCGGGGTACCACTGCCGCAGCGTGTCGCGGACCTGCGCGAGCATGTCCTGGCTGCGGGTGGGGTCCAGGGCCTCGCCGCCCGCGCTGAACTCGCCCAACTGCGCGAGGAGCATCGGCACCGATGGGTTCGGCTGCATCCCGTCGCGCGCGACGTTCCACGCCGACAGGATCTGTAGCCCCTGGTGGCCGGTCCAGTACACTCGGTCGAGCACCAGCTCGAGGAACGACAGCCCGTGGATCAGCCTCAGCGGCCGCCGCTGTTCGGCGCACAGCCGCCGCAGCACCAGCACCGCGTCGTTGATCACCAGCGGGTTGCCGGCCACCAGGTAGAGCACGTCGAACCCATCGTCGAAAGCACGCCGCATCAGCATCCGCGCTAGATCCGTGTACGCCGCCACCCGCGGCACCGCCGGCAGCGCGTACAGGTAGTCGAGCGAGCGGACCTCGAGATCCGGCGCCCACACCGCCGCCACCTCGCGCACGTGCGCCAGCCCGTACGCGCGCAGCCGCGCGTGCTGCGGCTGCCGCAGCGCCTCGAGCGCCTCGGCCGTCACGTGCTCCGCTCGCGCCGGCCCCAACCCTACAATCGTCAGCGAACCCGTCATCGGCGAACCCTACACCAGCTCCACCTCGGAGTGGGCAGGTCGTCGCGTGGTGTCGCTGGCTCGCCGACCTGCTCGCGATAAGGGGCCCGGGCCTTCGAACCGACCGAGGATCCCCATGGCGCGCTACGACCACCAGGCCATCGAGGCCAAGTGGCAGAAGCATTGGAACGACCACGATACCTGGGCGACGCCGACCGATAGGACGCGGCCCAAGTACTACGTGCTCGACATGTTCCCGTACCCGAGCGGCGCCGGTCTGCACGTCGGTCACCCGAAGGGCTACGTCGCCACCGACGTCGTCGCGCGCGCGAAGCGGATGATGGGCTTCAACGTGCTGCGCGTGATGGGCTGGGACTCGTTCGGGCTGCCCGCCGAGCAGCAGGCGATCCAGGAGGGCAAGCACCCGCGCGAGATCACCGAGCGCAACATCGCGACGTTCAAGTCGCAGCTCTCGGGCCTCGGGCTGTCCTACGACTGGTCGCGCGAGCTCGCCACGAGCGAGCCCGACTACTACCGCTGGACGCAGTGGATCTTCCTCAAGCTCTACGAGAAGGGCCTCGCCTACCAGGACGACGCGCCGGTGAACTGGTGCCCGGCGCAGGGCACGGTGCTCGCGAACGAGGAGGTCAAGGACGGGGTGTACATCCGCACCGGCGACCCGGTCGAGCAGCGGATCATGAAGCAGTGGATGCTGCGCATCACCGCGTATGCCGACCGCCTCGCCGACGACATCGAGGGCGTCGACTGGCCGGAAGGCATCAAGGAGATGCAGCGCAACTGGATCGGCAAGTCGCGCGGCGCCGAGATCCGCTTCCAGTCGGCCGACCACCACGCGTCGTTCACCGTGTTCACCACCCGCCCCGACACGCTGTTCGGCTGCACCTACGTCGTGCTCGCGCCCGAGCACGCGCTGGTCGACGTGCTGACCACGCCCGCACAGCGCGCCGCGGTCGACGCCTACCGGGAGCAGGTGGGCAAGCGCTCGGCGCGCGATCGCGCGGCGCAGGCGATCGACGCGCCCAAGACGGGCGTGTTCACCGGCGCGTACGTGGTCAACCCTGTCAACGGCGAGCGCGTGCCGCTGTGGATCGCCGACTACGTGCTCGCCGGCTACGGCACGGGCGCGGTGTTCGCGTGCCCGGCGCACGACGAGCGCGATCATGCGTTCGCGACCACGTTCGGGCTGCCGATCGTCGAGGTCGTCGCGGGCGGCGACGTCGCGCAGGCGGCCTACACCGGGGATGGCCCGCACATGAACTCCGGGTTCATCGACGGGCTCGACATCGAGGCGGCGAAGGCGGCGATCATCGAATGGCTCGAGGCCGAGGGGCACGGCAAGGGCACGATCCAGTACCGCCTGCGCGACTGGCTGTTCAGCCGTCAGCGCTACTGGGGCGAGCCGTTCCCGATCATCGACACCGACGAAGGCGTGAAGGTGCTGCCCGAGGACGCGCTCCCCGTGCTGCTGCCCGAGCTCGACGCGTATCGGCCCACCGAGGACGGGCGGCCCCCGCTCGCGCGCGCCGCGGAGTGGGTGCAGACGGTCGATCCGGACACCGGGCGGCCCGCGCAGCGCGAGACGAACACGATGCCGCAGTGGGCGGGGAGCTGCTGGTACTACCTGCGGTTCATCAGCCCGAACGACACCACGCAAGCGTGGGATCCGGAAGAGGAGCGCTACTGGATGCCGGTCGACCTCTACGTCGGCGGCGCCGAACACGCGGTCCTGCACCTGCTCTACGCGCGGTTCTGGCACAAGGTGCTCTACGATCTGGGCCTGGTCAGCACCGCCGAGCCGTTCCAGCGCCTGGTCAACCAGGGGATGATCCACGCGCACAGCTACCGCGACGAGCGCGGTCGCTTCTACTACCCGGAGGAGGTCGAGGAGCGCGACGGCGCGTTCGTCGTGAAGGCTGACGGCACCGCGGTGAACCAGAAGCTCGAGAAGATGAGCAAGTCGCGCTACAACGTCGTGAATCCGGACGACATGTGCCGCGAGTTCGGCGCCGACGCGATGCGCCTGTACGAGCTGTTCATGGGCCCGCTCGAGGACGGCGCGATCTGGGAGACAGCGGGCGTCAGCGGTACGCGTCGGTTCCTCGACCGGGTGTGGCGCCTCGTCGTCGACCTGCACTCCGGCGAGCGCGCGAGCGGGCTGGTCGACGGCACCGTCGCCGACCGCGACCTCGAGCGCGCGCTGCATGGCGCGATCAAGAAGGTCACCGAGAGCGTCGCGTCGCTGCGGTTCAACACCGCCATCTCCGAGATGATGATCTTCGTGAACGAGGCCACCAAGGCCGAGCGCGTCGGTGTGGCCCAGATCGAGGCGCTGCTGAAGATCCTGTCGCCGTTCGCGCCGCACCTGTGCGAGGAGCTCTACGCGCGCCTGGGCCACACCGAGGGGCTCGCGTACGCGCCGTGGCCCACCTGGGACGAGTCCAAGCTCACGGTCGACACGATCACCGTCGCGGTGCAGGTCAACGGCAAGGTCCGGGGGCAGATCGAGGTCGCCGTCGACGCCGATCAGGCCACCGTCCTCGCCGCCGCGAAGGCGGACGAGAACGTGGCCCGGTACCTCGCTGGGGGCGCGCTGCGCCGGGAGATCTACGTCGCTGGACGACTGGTCAATCTCGTCGTCGCGTGATCGAGATGCCCAAGGTAGAGTGAGCCGGGGCCGGAGGGAGTACGGAATGCACAGGTGGACGACGCTGACGCTGCTGTCGGGGATGCTCGCGCTCGGCTGCTCGCGCAACATCGAGCCGATCGACGACCCGGACGACACCGGCAACACGAACGACACCGGCAACACGAACGACACCGACTCGGGCAACACCGACACGGATGAGAGCGGCGGCGGCGACTCCGGCTTCAACTGCACCACGGACTACAACGCCGAGTTCGGCACGCTCACCCCGGGCACCGACGCCCGCTTCGGCGCGTGCATCACCGACGAGATCCTGTGCGGCGACGTGATCTACGCGTCGACCGCCGACGGCAGCACCTACTTCGACGACGACTGGGGCTCGAGCCAGAACCGCTCGTGGGCCGATGCGATGGCCTGCCTCGGTCGCGAGTCCGTGAGCTCTTCGTTCGAGGCCTCCGAGCGCGCCTATGTGTTCGACCTCACCGCGGCCACCGGCGAGAGCGAGATCCGCCTCGACAAGCGCTGCGGCGACGTCACGCTCCGGATCGTGCGCTACGGCGACGATGGATGTCCAGGTACGAACCAGGCGTCCTATTTCTGCGACGACCCCTGGCACGCGACCAACGTGCAGTACCACGACAAGATCTTCCCCGGGTACAAGTACGTCGTGATCGTGGACGGCGTGGACGGCTTCGAGGGCAACTTCAAGCTCGAGGCCAACTGCCCCTGGCAGTAGGCGGCCTGCTCACGCGTCGTCGCGAGGGGCCGATCTGAACAGCAGGCTCGACGCGAGAAGGGCGACGGCCAGGACGGGCCCTCCCTGCGGCCAGACCCGCGCGAGGGCGGGGCCTGCTTCCAAGGGCGGCACACCGGCGACCACCGCGCCGCCCCACGCGCCCAACGCCACCGCGACCCAGCCCGCCAGACCGCTCGCGAGCACCGCCAGCGCCGCTTGCCGCCGCCCGCGCAGCCGTACCGCGAACAGGCGCACGCCTGCCGCATACGCGATGGCCCACAGCGCGACCGCGACGCTCGCGGTGATCGTCCCCCACAGCATCCCGTCCGCGACGCCGAGCGCGCTCGCACCCACACCATGCAGTCGCACCGCCGGTACGCCGGCCCCGAGGAACGCTGCAACGATCCCGACAACTCCGACCGCTGCGGGTGGAAGGGGAAGGAGCACGGCGGTATACGCCGAGCGAAGATTCATCGGCCCGCTCGGCGATTCGGGCGCCCCAGGGCGCGCGTGGCAGGATGGGGGCCGGAGGGCGCTTGCTTCATCCGGGTGACACCATTGACCGCTTCACCGTCGAGGCCCTCCTGGGCAGCGGGGGCACCGCGGTGGTCTATCGCGTTCGGCATCAGTCGCTGGGCACGTCGCACGCGCTAAAGGTCCTCTCGGTCACGAGCGACGTGATCCGCGAGCGGATGCTGATGGAGGGGCGCGTCCAGGCCACGCTCGACCACCCGAACATCGTCGCGGTGACCGACGTGGTCGAGGTCGAGGGCGCGCCGGGCCTGCTCATGGAGCACGTCGAGGGGCCCAGCCTCGATCAGGCGGTACAGAAGTACCGGATCAGCCAGTCCGCCGCCGAGACGCTGTTCCTGGGCGTCGTGGCCGGCGTGCGGCAGGCCCACCAGGCGGGGCTGGTGCACCGCGATCTGAAGCCCGCCAACGTGTTGCTCGCGCGCACGATCGAGGGCTTCGTGCCCAAGGTGACCGACTTCGGGCTCGCCAAGGTGCTCGAGGAGACCCGCGACGGCCAGGACGGCCACACGCGCTCCGGCGTCGCGCTCGGCACACCCGCGTACATGGCGCCCGAGCAGATCCGCGACGCACGCTCGGTGGATCGGCGCGCCGACATCTTCGCGCTCGGGTGCCTCCTCTACGAGCTGATGACGCGTCGCCGCGCCTTCCCGGGCGACGACACGATCGCCATCTACAACAACGTGCTCGACGGGCGCGTGGTGCCGCCGCGGCACTGGGTGCCCGACCTGCCGGATCGGCTCGACAACGCGATCAAGGGCTGTCTGGTCGTCGATCGCGAGGCGCGCATCCCCGACACCGACACGCTGCTCGCGGTGATCGCCGGAGAGCGCGTGTGGCCGATCCCCGATCGCCCGGTCGTCGATCCGGACGAGATCGAGCTGATCCCCGAGCTGGGCCCGTCCGCTGGCGCGAAGGGCGGGCTGGACCTGCAGGTGGCGCGGAGCCAGAACGGGCTGATCAGCCAGCCGCGCGGCAACGATCCGCTGCTCCAGTCGATTCATGACCAGACGGGTCGGGGACTCCTCCCGCAGGGGCCACGCCCGCCGACCCCGGTGCCCGCACCCGAGGTGGAGGTCGAGCACGAGCCGGTCCCGCGGTCTGGCTGGCTGTTCCTCGGCGGCGCGACGGTGGTGTTCCTCCTCGCGCTCGGGTTCGCGGTGGTCGGCACCGTGCTCGTGTTGATGTCCTCGTTCGCGCCGACGCCGCTCGCGCCGACCGACGAGGTGGGCCTGTCGACCTCCGACGTGCTCGGTGAGCCGCCCGAGCCGCCTCCCGAGGTGGTCGCCAGCGCAGCGGAGCCCGCGCCGGCCCCCGTCCAGTCCGCCCCCACCGCGCCGACGCAGCCCGAGCCCACCCAGGTGATCGCGCTGCCCGCCACGGCGGTGCTCAAGGTGCTCACGGTGCCGCCGACGGCGCTCGTCCGTCTGGACGGCGCGCAGCACGGCCGCACGCCGGCCAAGCTCGACGTGCCACCGGGGCGCTACACGGTCGAGGTCGAGAGCGGCGGGCGCCTCGGGCGGTTCCCGATCCAGGTGCGCGCCGGGGTCGAGAACAAGTGGTGCTACGTGTTCGACGGGGAGCGCGCGGTCGAGGGTGCCTGTCCCTGATTCCTCGGGATCGAGGCACGTCAGCGGCAGACGTGGAGCGGGCGCTGCGCCGCGGGTGTGTTACCCGGCGGGGCTGCTCGGGCTGACAGCGTGGCCACGCCCTGGGTAGCATCCCCGTTGTGGAGGCCCCTTGCTCCTTTGGTTCGCCAGCGCTCTGGCCGCGCCCTGCCCCGATGTCGCGGTGCAGATCGAGCTGGCGTGGTCGGCGTTCCACGACGCCGAGCTGGCGCAGGCCGAGGGGCACCTGGCGGATGCCAACACCAGCCTGACCTGCCAGCAGCGCGTGGTCTCCACCGAAGAGCTGCTGGAGCTGTTCCGCCTGCAGGGCCTCGTCGCGCTCGCGCGGCAGGACCCCCAGGGATCCCTCTATGCGACGATCCGCACGGTGACGATCGATCCCACCGCGCCACCCGCGTCCGAGCTCGGCCCGGACATCGCCGCGCTGCACGAGACCTGGACGGGACGCCTCGCGGGCACCACGGTCGTGCTGCTCCGCGAGGGTGCGGGCGACGCCTGGGTCGACGGGCGACCCGTCGCGCCAGACGGCGCCGGCACGCGGGTGGTCGCCGGCGAGCACCTGATCCAGGCGCGCGACGAGGCAGGCTGGCACGCGCAGATCGTCGAGCTCGCCGACGACACGCGGCTCGGCGTGGGTAGCGGACTGACGCTGTCGACGATCGCGTCGGCCACGCCACCCGCGGTGCGTGTCGTGCCCGTGGGGCCGTTCAATCGTCCGCACCGCACCGAGCTGCTCGTCGTCGGTGGCGCGGCCACGGCGGCAGGCATCGGGCTGCTCGTCGGAGGCGGCGTGCGTCACCAGCAGTTCAAGCGCGACGCCTACCTCGACGCGGTGTACGGGGACTGCGCGCGTGCGGACGACTGCTACGGGTTGGCCCGCGAGCAGGCGATCCGGGGCGACGCGCGGGTCGTTCGGGTGCTCTACGGCGCCGGCTACGCGCTTGGCGCGCTCGGGGTCGCGACGCTCGGGGTCGAGCTCTTCTTGCTGCCTGCGCCGATGTCGGGTGGCGGCTCCCTCGGAGTGCGCGGAAGATGGTGAGCAAGGAGGCTGCCGTGCTCTCGTTGCTCGTCCTCGCGGGGTGCTGGCTCGGGGAGGCGGCGATCCAGGACAAGATCGACGGGATCGACGACACCGGGGCCGATGGGCCCGGCGCGGTCGTGATCGAGGCCGTCGAGCCGCCCTGGGGAACGGACGCGGGGGGCACCGAGGTCACGCTCTCCGCGAGCCCGGTGGGCGAGGGGGTCGTCGTCCGCTTCGACGGCGCGGTCGCCACCGTCCTCGATGTCCGTGGCGACGAGGTGGTCGTGCGCACCCCGTCGCACGCGCCAGGCCCGGTCGACGTATCGGTGCAGTGGGGCGAGAAGTCGGGGAACCTCGACGAAGCCTTCACCTACTACCCCGATGGCACGGGCCGCTACGGCGCGATCGGCGTGGTCGGCTTCTACGACGTCGTCGGGCCCTACGCCTTCCTCTACGAGGACGGCGGCTACGCGTGGGTGAACCTGGTCGCGCCGGGCCCCTACGCGTTCTCGGACTTCTACGGCAGCGCGCTCGACACCTGTGAGAGCGGGCGCCAGTTCCCCGAGGCGATCGTCGAGGCGAGCGATCTGCAGTCGCTCGGACTGATCCGCGTCGGCGGTGAGGGCCTGACGCTCGCGTGGGACGACGACGAAGATGCGTTCGTCTCCGAGCTGGGTCCGCCGGGCGCGTTCGGAAACGCGTACGCCTATCAGGCGACCTACAACCTCGCGACGCTGAACGGCTCTTCGAAGTACCCGCCGATCTCGGTGCCCGGACTCGTCCGGACGCCGGGCCTGCTCACGAACGTGCTCGTCGGCTGCACCGGCTGCGGCGCCGCGACGACGCTCGACACCACGCTCTTTCCACCGCAGGCGAACAAGGCGGGGTTCGAGCTGCGGTGGAACGCCGCGGGTGCCGCGGATCACGTCTTGGTGCGCCTCGATCTGTGGGACAACGACGGTTCCCTGATGGAGCAGATCCGCTGCCTGGTCGCCGACGACGGCGCGTTCACGATCCCGGACGCCACCTGGGTCTCGTCGTTCGGGGGCAGCCGGGATCTCGACGTGTGGATCGGTCGAGAACGGACTTCAGAAGCGGTATTTCCGCACGATGGCTCGTTGAGCGGGGTGTCGGGCGTGTCGTGGGTCTTCGGGTACGTAACGCTGTACGACCCCTGATCTCGGATAGGATGCAGCCGACATGCTCTCTGCCGGCCAGACCCTCGAGCGCTACGTCGTGGAGGACTACGTCGGTCACGGCGGCATGGCCGTGGTGTACCGGGCGCGGCACGCCGAGCTGGGCACGAAGCACGCGCTGAAGGTGATGATCGGCGCACGTCCCGCCGTGCGGGATCGGCTGCTCGCCGAGGGGCGCGCGCAGGCCGTGCTGAGGCATCCCAATGTGGTGGGCGTCACCGATGTGCTGCGGGTCGACGGCGGGCTGGCGCTGGTGATGGAGTACGTCGACGGGCCGGACCTGGCCCGGTGGCTCGCGCGCTTCGACCGCGCGACGTTCGACGAGGCGCGATGGCTCCTCCGCGGTGTGGCGGCGGGCCTCGCCGAGGCGCACGCGCTCGGGGTCACGCACCGCGATCTGAAGCCCGAGAACGTGCTGCTCGAGCGCACCGCGACCGGGCTGCGCCCCAAGGTGGCGGACTTCGGGATCGCGAAGTCGCTCGACGAGGGTGGGCTGTCACGGACCCGCAGCAACGTCGCGATGGGCACGCCGCACTACATGGCGCCCGAGCAGGTGCGCGACGCCGCCTCGGTGGACGCGCGCGCCGACGTGTTCGCGCTCGGCGCGCTGCTCTACGAGATCGTGACCGGACGGCTCGCGTTCCCTGGCGACGATGTGCTCACCGTGCTGAACGCGGTCGCCGAGGCCCGCTACGCGCCCCCCACCGAGCTCGTCCCAGACCTCCCCGAGGATCTGGCTCGCGTGATCGCGGGCTGTCTCGTGGTCGATCGCGATGCGCGCTTCCAGGGCTGTGCGGACGTGCTCGCGGTCGTCACCGGCGAGGTGGCGCCGATGGTCCGCGGCGCCGAGCTCGCGGCGTCGGACTGGGAGGACGAAGCGATCCGGCGGGCACGCGCCGAGTGGCTCGCGACCGGGCCACCTGCCGGCGAGCGGGTGCGGGAGGGGGCGGACGACGAGGTCACCGCGAAGCTGGCCCCGTTGCCGCCGCCCCCGCCGGGTCGCGACGAGCTGCGCGTGGAGGTCGCGCCGGCGGCCCGCGGCGGAGCGACCGTTCCGCGTCCGCCCCGCCGTGCGCGCGAGCCCGCCACCTCGCAGGGGCTCGGCGCGCTCGGGGTGGTGCGCCGGGTGATCCTCTCCGCGCTGATCGGCACGCTGCTCGGGATGCTCGCGTTCATGGTGATCGTCAAGCTCACGGGCTGGCCGTTCGGGCAGGTCACCTACGCCCCGCCGCCGCCTCAGGCAGGCCTCGATCAGGTGGTCGACCCCGCCACGCCGCCTCCCTGATAGGCTGCTCCGCGATGGCGACCGTCTCGTTCCTCGGCCTGCAGAAGCGCTACGGCGACACGCACGTCCTGCGCGGCGTCGACCTCGAGGTGGTCGACGGCGAGTACCTCGTGTTGGTCGGACCGTCCGGCTGTGGCAAGTCCACGCTGCTGCGGTGCGTCGCGGGCCTCGAGACGGTCTCTGCGGGCGAGCTGCGCATCGGTGGGCGCGTCGCGAACGACCTTGCGCCCCGCGAGCGCAACGTCGCCATGGTGTTTCAGAGCTATGCGCTCTATCCGCACATGACGGTGCGGCGGAACATGGGCTTCGCGCTCGAGGTGGCGCGTCGCCCGCGCGTCGAGATCGACGAGGCGGTGCGCGCGGCAGCCGATCTGCTCGGGCTGGGCGAGCTGCTCGACCGCTACCCCGCGCAGCTCTCGGGCGGGCAGCGACAGCGCGTCGCGATGGGCCGCGCGATCGTTCGCCGGCCCGACGTGTTCCTGTTCGACGAGCCGCTGTCGAACCTCGACGCCGGACTGCGCAACCACATGCGGGTGGAGCTGAAGCGCCTGCACCGGCGGCTCGGCGCGACGATCCTGCACGTCACCCACGATCAGGTCGAGGCGCTCACGCTGGCCGACCGGATCCTCGTGCTGAACCAGGGCGTGGTGCAGCAGGTGGGCACGCCGCGCGCGCTGTTCGACACGCCAGCGAACGTGTTCGTCGCGACGTTCATCGGCTCGCCGAGCATGGCGCTGTTGCCGGCGGTGGGCGTGGGCGACGCGTCGCGGCTCGACGGCGTGGAGGGCGCACTCCCGGTGGCCGGGGACGGGCCCTACACGCTCGGGGTCCGCCCGACCGACGTGCGGCTCGGCGACGGGCCGCTCACGGCGACGGTGGACGTGGTCGAGTCGCTGGGCGCCGAGGCGCTCGTGCATCTGCGACTCGGCCCCTACGCGCTGATCGCGCAGGTGCCCGAGCCGGTCGGGCATGAGCCCGGCGCAGCCGTCCGCGTGGGCTTCGCGCGCGTTCACCGCTTCGACGCGGAAACCGGCGCGCGGCTGCCATGATCCGCCTGCTGGTCGCCTTCCTGCTGGTCGCGCTCGCGCTGCCGGGGAGCGCCCGCGCCGCGGAGGTGGTGCTGTGGCACACCTACCGCGGCGCCGAGCAGGCCGGGCTGCGCGCCGCCACCGAGGCGTGGTCGGCGCGCACCGGCCACCGGGTGGCGCTCGTCGATGTGCCGTTCGGTGCGTTCGACAGCAAGGTCGAGACGGCGGTGCCTCGCGGCAACGGGCCCGACGCGTTCATCGCGGCGCACGGCTCGCTCGGGAAGTGGGCCTCGATGGGGGTCGTGGGGCCGTGGTCGGGCGATCCGGATGCCCTCGTCGGACATCGCGGGAGCGCGGTCGACGCGGTCACCTGGGAAGGACGCGTCTACGGGGTGCCGCTCGCGCTGAAGTCGCTGCTGCTCCTGTACGACCCGACGGTGATCGACACGCCGCCTGCCACCGTCGACGCGCTGCTCGCGCTGGCTGCGACGCACACCGGCGGCGGTCGGTACGGGCTCGGCGTGCAGATCGCCGAGCCCTACACCTTCGCGCCCTGGCGGAACGCGTTCGGCGCCGCGCACCTCGACGCGGCCGAGTTCCGGCTCGACGGCGACGCCGACAGGGCCGCCTATGCGCTCGTCGCGCGCATCCAAGACGCGAAGGTGCTGCCCCCGCAGCCCACCTACGAGCTGCTCTCGCGGCTGTATGACGACGGGAAGCTCGCGCTGGTGATCAACGGGCCGTGGTTCGTCACCGACGTGCAGCGGCCGATCGCGGCGGCGCCGCTGCCGTTCGTGGCCGAGGCGGGCGGGCCGGCGCGACCCTACCTCACGGTGGACGCGGGCTTCGTCGCCGAGCAGGCCAGCGAGCCCGCGCTCGCCGCGGCCCTCGTCGCGTTCCTCGCGGGGCCCGAGGGCGCTGCGATCCGGCAGGACCGCGGCGGGCAGGCGGTCACCCTCGCGCAGGTGGAGCCGTCCGATCCGCTCCTCCAGGTGCAGCTCGCGCAGGCGGTGGACGCCGTGCCGCTTCCGACGGATGCGCGCGCCGGCGCGATGTGGGAGTCCCAGGCCACCGCGCTGCGGCGGCTCACGCGAGGCGTCATCGACGCGGATCGCGCGGCGAGCGAGGCGCAGACCACGTTCTCGGTGCTCGCGCGCGCGCGCCCCGAGCCGGCCGATCCGCGTCCGTACTGGGTCGTGCTGGGCGTGGCGCTGCTCCTCGGGCTGCTCCGTGTGCTCGGCCCGCTCCGCGATCCGGCGTTTCGGGCGCGGGTCCGCGCGCACGGCCGCGACTACCTGTGGGTGCTGCCGGCGGGGCTCGCGATGACGGTGCTGGTGGCGCTGCCGTTCGTCACCGGCGCCGCGGTGTCGCTGTTCGCGCACCACCAGGGCGAGTGGACGTTCGTGGGCTTCCGGCACTTCCTCGACATCCTGCTCTCGCGCGACTGGCCCCCCACCTCGCCGATGTCGTTCGTGTTCACGCTCGGCGTCACCGTGCTGTGGACGGTGGCCAACCTGTTCCTGCACGTCAGCCTGGGCGTCGGGCTGGCGCTCGTCCTCCGCGAGCCGTGGATCCGCTTGCGGGGGGTGTGGCGCGCGCTGCTGATCATCCCGTGGGCCGTGCCGAACTACATCACCGCGCTGATCTGGAAGGGGATGTTCCACGCGCAGTACGGCGCGATCAACGCGTTGATCGGCGCCGTCCTCGGGCGGGAGGGGCCGGTGGAGCTCGACTGGTTCGGCTCGTTCGCGACCGCGTTCGCCGCCAACCTGGCGACGAACACCTGGCTCGGCTTCCCGTTCATGATGGTGGTCACGCTGGGCGCGCTCCAGTCCATTCCGCGCGACCTCGAGGAGGCGGCCGAGGTCGACGGCGCGAGCTGGTGGCTGCGGTTCCGACACGTCGTGTGGCCGCTGCTGCTGCCAGCGCTGCTGCCCGCGGTGATCCTCGGCTCGGTGTGGACGTTCAACATGTTCAACGTCGTCTACCTGGTGAGCGCGGGCGGGCCCGACGGGAGCACGGAGATCTTGATCTCCGAGGCCTACCGGTGGGCGTTCTCGCGCGGCAATCGCTACGGCTACGCGGCCGCCTACGCGGTGCTGATCTTCGGCGTGCTGCTCGCCTACTCCCGTGTCGCGAACCGGCTCGTCGGCCGAAGGGTGCTGTGATGCGCGCTCCCTCGATGCTTCGGGTGCTCCTGGTCCACGCAGCCCTGCTGCTGTTCACGTTCGCCACGCTCTACCCGGTGCTGTGGGTGTGCACGATGGCGTTGTCGCCGGGGCAGTCGTTCGCGACCGGTCTCATCCCGATTCCCACGGTGGTCACGCTCGACAACTTCCGCGCGGTGATCGGCACCCAGGACGTCGATGGTGGCTGGCTGTTCGGTCGCCAACTGCTCAACTCGCTGCTCGTCTCGGTGGCGACCGCGTCGGTCGGCCTCGCGCTGTCGACGACCGCCGCGTATGCGCTGTCGCGCTGGGCGTTCCCGGGGAAGGATCGCACGATGGCGGCGTTCCTGGTCACGCAGATGTTCCCGGGCGTGGTGATGCTGATCCCGCTCTACGTGCTGCTGGACACGCTCGGGCTGCTCGACTCGCTGCTGGGGCTGATCCTCGTGTACGCCACCACCGCGGTACCGTTCAGCGTGTGGACGCTCAAGGGCTACTTCGACACGATCCCGCGCGAGCTCGAAGAGGCGGCGCTGCTCGATGGGGCGTCGCGGTGGACGACGTTCTGGAAGGTGATCCTGCCGCTGACCCGGCCCGCGCTCGCGGTCACCGGGCTGTTCTCGTTCATGACCGCATGGAACGAGTTCATCCTCGCCGCGACGCTGCTCGGCGACCCGCGCGCCTACACGCTGCCCGTGGTGCTGCAGCGCTACGTCGACGACTACGGCACCGAGTGGGGGCGGTTCGCAGCGGGCGCGATCCTGGTGTCGCTGCCGGTGGTCGCGCTGTTCTTTGCGTTGCAGCGGCACTTCGTCGAGGGCTTGACCGCCGGCGGCGTCAAGGGCTGATCGGCGTCCAGGTGAACGCGGTGAGCGGGTAGGGCGCGAGGGCCTCGAGCGAGGGCGTCGTGTCGAGCGACCACCGTGCGTCGTCGGCGTGGGAGTCGACAGCGGGCGCGTCGGTTCCGCCGCGCAGCGCGCCGGCGGACGACGTGACGACGAAGTCCGCGTCGTCGCGCGCGACACGCAGCCCCGCGGCGGGGAACGAGACGGTCCCGAGGCCGGTCAGCGCGATCCGCCAGTCCTCGGGGCGGCGGCGCATCCGCACCCAGGTGAGCACGGGATCGTCGGGCGCGTCGGGGTGGGAGGTGACATCGCTTAGCGGGGGGCCCTCCGCACGAACGACGAGGTCGGGGCCCTGCACGACGATCTCGACGCGCCGCGGCGCGTGCGCGGGGTGCGCGAACGCGATGAGCGGCCAGGTCGTCTGGCCGTCCTCGCTGTGGAGGGTCACGCCGCGGTGCACCGGGCTGACGCCGGGCGCGCGACCTGGCGTCGGGCGCAGCCACACCCGCACGCCGTGCGAGGACGCACCGTCGCGGAGCGCTATCTCGTCCTCGTCTTGCAGGGCGATCTCCCACGCCCCCGAGAGCGCGACCGAGACCTGCGGCCCGCGCGATGGCGCACGCTCCGGGACGTCAGCAGGCGCGCATCCAGAACACAGCACGGCGAGCAGCGGCAGGCGGTGAGGCACGTCGATGCCTACCACCTCGGGGCGGGTGGACGCTACAGTGGCCGAGGAGGCGATCGCCCGTGGACTCCCGCGTCCTTCCCTGCCTGCTCGCGCTCGGCTGCCTCGGCGGACCGCCCATCCCAGGAGGCCCCGACGTGCCGGTGGTCGCGTCGGGCGCGTGCGCGGAGAGCCGGATCGAGACGGTGGCGTGCGTGATCGACGGGGACACCGTCGATCTCGGGGGGTGTCGCGCCGATCGCGCAGAGCGCGTTCGCCTGCTCGGGATCGACGCGCCCGAGGTCGCGAGCAGCGGTGGCGCGTCCGAGTGCTGGGCCGAGACGGCCACGTTCGCGCTGCATGGCCTGCTCCGGGGGCGCGAGGCGATCCTGTCGTTCGATCGGGAGTGCGTGGACACCTACGGGCGCACGCTGGCCTATCTCTGGCTGCCCGATGACGATCCGTCGTCCGAGGAAGAGCCGCTCCTCGTCAACGAGTGGCTGCTCGCCGAGGGCCACGCGCGCATCTACGATGGCCCCGCGAGCGCCCCGCTCGCGCTCGAGGATCGCCTCGTTGCCGCAGAAGCCGACGCGCGTGCGCGGGGGATCGGACTGTGGACCGGCTGCGCCGGCGGCGGATCGTGATCCATGGCGCGCGCGCCGCTGGTAAGGTGAGCGGGTCTGTAGGGAGGGAAGATGACCGAAGCGAGCGCCCCGCGAAGCATCGCGGACGCCCTGTCCGACGTGGCGCGGCGACAGGGTGAGGACGAGGAACGGCAGCGCGGCGAGCTGGCCGAGGTCGACGCCGAGATCCACAGCCTGAAGACGGCGATGGCAGAGCTCGAGCAGCAGCTCGAGGCGCTCACGCGGTTCCGCGAGGAGCTGTCCGCCAAGCTCGACAGCGTGTCGACCGGGGCGTCGCGTCGCACCTACGACGGCATCTTCGCGACGCTCCGCGAGCAGGCACAGGCGCTCTCGGGTCGCGCGGTCGCCGTCGCCGAGGCGTCGCGGGCGAGTCGTGTCGCGCTCGCGACGGCGCTCGAGGATGCGCGCACCAAGAAGCTCCTCGAGGAGTACCAGCAGTTCAAGGATCACGTCGAGCCGCACCTCGGGAGCTTCCCGGACAGCTACCGCGTGGTGCTCGAGAGCAAGCACGACGAGGTCCAGGCCGAGCTGCGTCGGGCCGTCGGCGACCTCGACGGCGCGCCGCCGCAGCTCGATGCCCCGGAGCTCCCGATCGACATCGTCATCGCGCTGGACTCCCCCGAGGGGGTGGCTGAGGTCGTGATGATGGTGCTGCCGGTCGTCGAGCACGTGCAGATGGCGTGGGCGGATCGCGAGGAGGACCTGCAGACCTGGGTGGCGGCGCGCGCGATGCAGGCGATCTACCAAGTTTGTCACGCGTTCGGCCTGCCGGGCGCACAGGCGATGTACGGGGGACATCAGGGGCTGCTCGCGGTCGAGGTCGAGCTCGGCGCGGGCGAGCCGGCGGCGGTCCGCGCCGCGCTCGAGGAGGCGCTCGGAGCGGTCTGCGGCGCGGCGGCTGAGCTCAGCGCAGCGAAGGTCAGGGTGGTGGCGCACCCGGTGCACGTCGACCACCTGTTCCCCCCCGAGGACGAGCCGCTCGAGGCGCCCACCGCCGCGGCCGAGGAGGTCAGTCATGCTGGATGAGCTTCGCCCGCTCGGGCTCTCGGACGCTGCGCGCACCCTCGGGGTCGATCCATTCGAGGTGGTGCGCCTGCTCGTGGCCTTCGACAAGGTCGCAGAGACGCTGGGCGTCGGGCGTGACGAGGTCGAGGACCTTCGCGCGCAGGCGGGGATCGAGGCGTGGTGGCGCACGGCGCGGCTCCCCGAGGATCCCAACCGCCTCAGGGCGGCGGTGCGGGGCGCGCTGCACCAGCTGATCTCGCGACGGATCATCGGTGAGATGACGACGCGGCTCGACAACCTCTGGCGCGAGCTCGCGCTCGATCAACAGGTGGCGATCGAGCAGGCCGTGATGGTGCTGCTCGAGGAGGGCAAGCTGTTGTCGGCCTCGTCGCCGCGCGGCGTGCAGGTGTCGATCGCGCCGGGCGCCGAGTCGATGATTGACGGGATCGCGAACGCCACCCTCGACCATCCGGGCCTGGCCGCGGTGTGGCAGGCCTCCTGATGAGTCGCCGGCGTCGCAGCCTGATCGACAAGGCCTCGGTCCCGTCGAGCACGGGGGAGGCGCTACCGCCCGACGACGCGCGCGTGGACGCCCTTCTTCCCGAGGCGGTGGAGGAGCCTCCCGCTCCGCCGCCGCTCCCCGCGCCGACGCCCACGCCGCCACCCGAGGCGCCCGTCCGCCACCGCGCCGCGCCGCGCACCCCCCCGCCGGCCGGGCCGAGGCCGCCGCTGGTCCCTGTGTCCGGGCCCGTCGGAGACGTCCCTGACTTCGACGACGACCTGCTCGGCATGTCGGCGCCGGCGCCGCGCCGCGACAAGGCGGCGGTCCCCGCGTACCTCGGCGGGGGAGCCGGTCCGGCGTCCTCGCCGTCCGGGCCGTCCGACGAAGGCTTCGTCGACTTTCTCGACGAGCTGGATGGGATGCGCACGCCCGCCCCTGCGCCGGGGCGCCGTGCGCCGTTTGGCGACGGCGACGACCACGCGTTCGTCGATCCGGTCGGCGTGCCGGGTCCGCCGCCGGTGCCAGGGCTGATCGATCGCTTCACCCCGCCGCCGGCTTCGCGCCGCTCGCCTGCTGGTCTCGACGATCGACCCGACTATCTCCCGACGCCGCCGCCGGCGCCGCAGGCCGCGCCGCGCGGGCGTGTTCCGCTCGACGATCCGTTCTTCCAGGACGAGGACGAGGAGGCGCCGCCGCCGGGGCGGCCGTTCGGTCTGCCCCCCTGGGGGCTCGCCGCGCTCGGGCTGCTCGTGGTGGCGCTGCTCGTGGTCGGTGTGGGTGGGCTGCTGTGGATCGCAGGGGGCGGCACGCCGCCTCCCGCACCGGTCTCCTACACCGCCGGCAGCGCGGTCCAGCCGGCTGGCGTCGAGGTGCGGTCCACGCTGCGCCAGGGCGAAGACTCAGCGCTGGACACCGACGTGCCGCTCGAGGACCCCGAAGCGGCCGATCCTGCGGCCGATCCCAAGGCGCCGGTCGAGGCGACCGCCGCGGCGCCTGCGCCGGCTGCAGCCCCCGCCCCGCGCCCCGCCCCGCGCCCCGCGCCGAAGGTCGCGCCGCCCACCGTGAGCCAGGCGGCGACGCTGCGCATCCGCGCCAATCGGAAGGTCCTCGTGACGGTGAACGGCAAGGCGATGGGTCACGCGCCCCTCGATCTGCCGCTCACGCCCGACACCTACACGCTGTCCGCGGCGCTCCCGGGGCGGCCCGACACCGAGCAGGTCAAGCAGGTCGAGCTCTCGGCGGGTCAGGTACAGCGCATCGACTTCTCGTTCTGAGGCGCGAGGACATCCCGCCTCAGAGGCGCGCCTGGAGCTGGGCTCGGACCTCGTGCGTGGGGCGGTCGCTGCCCTCGCCGAACCCGTGTCCGTAGTCGACCTGCACCTTCAGCGCGTGCTGGGCGACGTACCACCCCAGCACGCCGCCGACGGTGTTCGCGTCCTTCAGGGAGGTGGCGCGTGCCCTCGTGCCGCGGACGTAGCTGTAGCGGGCCGCGAGCTCCAGCGGGATCGGGGGGAAGACGTAGCCGACCTGCGCGCGCCCCCCCCAGCCGTCGCGCGGAGCCTGCACCGGGCCGAGATCGCCACCGCTGCGCAGGCTCTGTCGCACGTGCCAGTCGCTCACGAGCGACAGGCCGCGCCAGAACAGGACCGCGTCCGCGGTGACGTTGGTGATGTCCGTCGTGCCGCCGTCCGACGGCCACGGCCCCTGGGCGCCCCGGAGCCCGGGCGCCTCGTCCTCGAACGCCGCGGCGACGCCGAAGTTCAGCTTCGGCGCGCGACGTCGCTCGAGGTCGCCGTCGGTCAGCGTGTCGAACAGGCCGAGCGGCAGCACCTCGATGCGGGCGACGTAGAGCAGGGTCACCGGGTCGTAGCCGACCGCGCCGCGCCCCCGCACCGAGAACACGCCCGCCTGGTAGCGGAGCAAGCCAAGCCCGAACAGGTCGTCCGAGCGGATCGACAGACCGACCGAGCGGTCGAGGTTGAACTCACCGTTCGCGATCGACCGATCGGCGAACTGAAGGTCGCCCGACGAGGTCACCCGCTCGCGGCTGTAGGGCACCTTGAACTGCCCGACGCGTACGTTCAGATCGCGGAGCTGCCTGAACGTGAGGTAGTAGTCTCGCATCGGCGTGAACGGGGCGGTGGCGAGGTAGGCGCTGTCTTCGAGCCCGTTGTCGAGCGGCGAGAACGAGAGCTGGATCTTGAACGTGTTGTCGGGTCCGAACAGGTGGCCGTTCAGCTCGACGCGCGCGCGGCGCACGGTGAGCTCCGAGAACGCATCGTAGCCATCGGGCTCGGGGGTCGGGATCAGGCGCAGCGTGGCGCGGAGCTGCATGCGGATCCCGATCCGGAGCGCGAACGCGCCGTCCTGTGAGCGGAACAGCACGCCCTCGCCGGGGCGGAACACGATCGCCGCAGCGTCTACCGGCCGCTCCGCCATCGCGCCCTCCTCCAGGGCGACCGGGACGTCGTCGGCAGCCGCGTTCCGCGGCAAGCCCGCCGCGACGAGCGCGACCGCGCCGATGAGGACACCGAGCCAGCGGGTCATGGGCTCCTCCAACCCAGGTTGCCTAGCACGTCGCGCCCGACCCGTGCCCCCCTCGCGGCCTCGGCTTACCCTGGACGTCAGGGAGGCGAGACGATGAGCTCCGAGTCGAGCGGGTCCCCGGTGTCACGGCGCAGGGTCTGTCCCGCCGAGACCCGCACCGAGATGACCTGGATCGTGATGCCCGGGCACACGAACAACCATGGCACGGTGTTCGGCGGGCAGGTCGCCGCATGGATCGACGTGTGCGCCGCGGTGTCCGCGCAGCGGTTCTGCCGCGGGGCGGTGGTGACCGTGGCGATGGACGACCTGTTGTTCCGCGCGCCGATCCGACGGGGCCACGTCGCCGTGCTCCAGGCGCAGGTGAACCGCGCGTGGCGCACCTCGATGGAGGTTGGCGTACGGGTCGAGGGGGAGGACCCCCTCACCGGGGAGCGCGTGCACACCTCGACCGCCTACCTGACCTTCGTGGCGCTCGACGAGGACGGGCGGCCCACCCCGCTGCCGACGCTGGACCTGCGCACCGAGGACGACGCGCGGCGCGCAGAGCAGGCGGCGCTGCGTCGTGCCCGACGCCTCGAGGTCAAGTCGCTCGGACGCCCGGAGAAGCAACCGTGAGCGCGCTGTGGCTGGCGAGCGGCTCGCCGCGGCGGAGACAGCTGCTCGCGTGGGCGGGCTTCGAGGTCGAGGTGCGGCCGCCGGAGATCGACGAGACGCGGCCCGACGACAAGCCGCCCGTGGTGCACGCGCGCGACCTCGCCCACCGAAAGGCGATGACCGGGCCCGCCGATCGGGTCGTCGTGGCGGCGGACACGGTGGTGCACCGAGCGCTGACCCTGTTCGACAAGCCCCTCGATCGCGGCGAGGCGGCCGCACACCTCCGCGCGCTCTCCGGCGGCTGGCACGAGGTGACGACGGGTGTGTGCGTGCGCGGCGGGGGCTTCGAGCGGACGTTCCACGTCACCACCGCGGTGCGGTTCCGCGCGCTCACCGAGTTCGAGATCGCGTCCTATCTGGAGACCGGGGAGGCCGACGACAAGGCGGGCGCGTACGGCATCCAGGGCCGAGCCGGCGGCTTCGTGGCCGAGCTGCGCGGCAGCTGGACGAACGTGATGGGGCTGCCGGTCGAGGAGGTGCTCGACGCCCTCCGTGCCTGCGGAGCGACACCGTGGACGTGAGCATCGGCGCCAACCTCGCGGCGGTGCGCGCGGCGCTCGCGGACGCGGCGCGGGTGGCCGGGCGCGACCCCGACGACGTCACCTTGGTCGCGGTGAGCAAGCGGCACGGCCCCGACGCGATCCGCGCGGCGTATGCGGCCGGTCAGCGCGACTTCGGCGAGAACTACGCGCAGGAGCTGCGCGACAAGGCCGCAGCGCTCGCGGACCTCCCGGAGCTTCGCTGGCACTACATCGGCCGGATCCAGTCGAACAAGGCGGCGTGGATCGCACCGGTCAGCGTCCTCGTGCACGCCATCGACTCGCTGGAGCACGCGCGCGCGCTGGCGCGGCGGGCCGAGGCGCCCGTCCCGTGCCTCGTCGCGGTCAACGTCGCGGGTGAGCAGACGAAGGGCGGCGTGCCCGCCGATCGGGCGCTCGACCTGTGCCGTGTGTTGGCAGAGGAGCCCGGCGTGGCGCTGCGCGGGCTGATGACGATGCCGCCCTACGAGGACGATCCCGAGCGCAGCGCGCCGCACTTCCGCGCGCTGCGCCGGCTCGCCGAGGCGGGCCGCGCCGAGGGGCTCCCGCTGCACGCGCTGAGCATGGGCATGACCAGCGACTTTGCGGTGGCCGTGCGCGAGGGCGCGACGCTGGTGCGCATCGGCACCGCGATCTTCGGCCCCCGCGACTAGGCGCCTGCGCACGGTTCCGCGGATGGCTTCCCTGTGGAGGCCGACATGGGCAAGGAGCGGATGCGGTTCGACTTCGAACGGTTGGACGTGTTCGGCGTTGCGTCGAACGCGGTCGCGATGCGGGATGCGTCGGCCGAGGAACTGCCGGACGGGCGGGGGGACATCCGAGACCCGCTGCGCCGGGCAGCGAGCTCGATCGCGCGCGACATCGCAGAGGGGCGCGGACACGCCGATCGCGCTGCGCGCGACGCAGCACGGCGAGCGGAGCGGCCGGCGGCGATCACCCCAGCCCTGCCCCAGCGCCCCGAACGGGCACGGGCAGGGGCACGGTCATGGGCAGGGGAGAGGGCTCCTAACGGACGGGCAGACGCGCGAGCGCGCCTTCCAGCCGCTCCTCGAGCACGACGAGCGTGGCGACCGACGGCTGACCCTCGTTGCCCTTGAGGAGCTCGTCGACGGTCTCGCGCAGGTCGTGGAGCATCTCGCGACGCAGCACAGGCGCCACCTCGTCGACGGAGCGGCCAGGCGTGAGGATCGGCGTGCGGATGACCACGTTGCGGAGCAGCCTGCTGAACCGCCGGTGCAGGATGTTCAGCGCGATCGGATCCCAGCGACCCAGCGCCGCGCGGCTCGAGAGGTCGTCGAGCACCTCCTGCAGCCCGGTCGCGCGCCCGACCGCGAGGTTCTGCACCGCCATGTCGCGCAGCGGCACCTTCAGCCGCTTCGCCTCGGCCCACACCATGATCGCGGTGTTCAGGTACTGCGCCTTGAGCACGCGCTGCGCGATGTCGCGTGGCATCTTCGCCGCGAGCATCTCTTGCAGCAGGTCCTCGTTGCGCTTGGCCACCTCGGACGCCTGGTGCTTGTAGACCTCGTCGACCGAGCCGAGCATGTCGGAGAGCTCGTCGTTGGTGGGCAGCCGCTCACCCGCCGCGAGCCAGAACGAGGCCACGGCGCGCGTGCCCTCGTCGACCGCGACCCACGCGCGGGAGAGATCGTTCAGCCGCACGCTGCTGCGGAGCTGCTCGAGCGATGCGCGCACCTCGCTGGCCTTGGACAGGAGCTGCGCCTGCAGGTAGGCGGCGCAGATCTCGAGCACCGGGCGCCCGGTGGTCTCGATGGTCACCGGGATGAACGACGCGCCCGCGTCGGCGATCACCAGCGTGGTCGCTACCGTCATCGCGATCTCGTCGGCGAGCATGTGCGCGTCGATGTCGGCCGCGTAGCGCTCCTGGAGGATCGGTGGGAAGTAGCTGCGCAGCATCTCGGCGTAGCGCGGCAGCGCCTTGGGCTGGTCGGCCATCAGCTCTCGGAACACGAACATCTTCACCCACGCCGAGAGCACCGCGAGCTCCGGGCGGGTCAGCCCGAGTCCGAGATCGGCGCGGCGGCGGAGCTCCTTGTCCGACGGGAGGTCGAGCGCCTCGCGCGTGCGCCCGCTGAACCGCTCGACGAACTCGATCGCGCGTCCGAAGTGGAAGATGTTCTTGATGGAGCGGATGCGGTCGCGGCTGATCTGGCGCCCCTGGGCCGCGTTGTTCTCGAGCACGAGCTGGGCGACCGGGTCGCACATCTCCTCGAGCAGGGTGTTGCGCTGATCGAGCGTCAGGTCGCCGCGGGCCACCACGCGATCGAGCAGGATCTTGAGGTTCACCTCGTGGTCGGACAGGTCGACGCCACCCGAGTTGTCGATGAAGTCGGTGTTCAAGGACACACCGCGAAGGGCCGCCTCGATACGCCCCTTCTGCGTCATCCCGAGGTTGCCGCCCTCGCCGATGATGCGGCAGCGCAGGTCGTCGCCGTCGATCCGCACTGCGTCGTTCGCGCGGTCGCCGGCGTCGGCGTCGGTCTCGGTCGTGGCCTTGATGTAGGTCCCGATCCCGCCGTTCCACAGCAGATCGACCGGCATCTGGAGCAGGTGGCGGATCACCACCTCGGGCTGCGCGTCGGCCTGGTGCAGCCCGAGCATCTCCTGCGCCTGCGGTGACAGCGGGATCGTCTTCGCGCCGCGGTCGAACACGCCGCCGCCCTCGGAGATCACCGACGTGTCGTAGTGATCCCAGCCCCCCTCGCGCCCCGCCTTGAACAGGCGGACACGCTCCTCGAACGACCGCTGCGGGTCCGGATCGGGGTCGAGGAAGATGTGGAGGTGGTTGAACGCGCCGACCAGCTTGCACTGCGGCGTCTCGATCAGCCCGTTGCCGAACACGTCGCCGCCCATGTCGCCGATGCCGACGCAGGTGAACGGCTCCGTGTAGGGGTCGCGGCCGAACTCCATGAAGTGCCGCGCAGCCAGCACCCAGCCCCCGCGCGCGGTGATGCCGACCTTCTTGTGGTCGTACCCGTTCGATCCGCCGGATGCGAACGCGTCACCGAGCCAGAACCCGTACGCGAGGCTGAGCGCGTTGGCGGTGTCCGAGAGGTGCGCGGTGCCCTTGTCGGCGGCGACCACGAGGTAGGGGTCGTCGGGATCGTGTCGCACGACCCGCGGTGGAGGCTGCACCACGCTGTTCACCGCGTTGTCGGTGAGATCGAGGAGCCCGCGGATGAACGTCTGGTAGTGGCGATCCGCCTCCTGCCGTCGCTCGCGCGGATCCCGGCTGGCGTTCTTCAGGTAGAAGCCGCCCTTGGCGCCAACCGGGACGATCACGACGTTCTTCACGACCTGGGTGGTCGCGAGCCCGAGCACCTCGGTGCGGTAGTCGTCGCGATCGGACCAGCGCAGCCCGCCGCGGGCCACGGTGCCGAAGCGCAGGTGCACCCCCTCCACGTCCTTGTTGTGGACGTAGATCTCGAACATGGGGCGGTAGCTCCCCATCAGCCGGACCTTGCTGCAGTCGAGCTTGAACGAGAGGTAGTGCAGGACGCGATCGTCCCGGTAGTAGTTCGTGCGCACCGTCGCCTGGATGAACTGGAGCAGCGTCCCGAACAGCAGATCCTCGTCGTGCGCGCGGATCTTCCGGAAGGACTCTCCGATCTCTTCGGTGACGAGCTGGATGGCCTGCGCGCGGTCGCCGGGCAGGTCGGGATCGAAGCGCGCGTGGAACAGGCGCGTGAGCAGCCCGCAGCGCTCCGGGTTGGCGAGCAGGATCTCGGTGATGCGCGCGAGCGACAGCGGCATCTTGAACTGGCGCGCGTAGCGGGTGTAGCCGCGCAGCATGTCGACCTCGGACCAGCTCAGACCGGCCGCGAGGATGAGGCGGTTCATCGGATCGGTCGCGACGTGGCCCGCGAACACCGCCTCGATCGCGCGCGTCAGGAGCTCCCGGCGCGCCTGGAAGTCCTCGCGCTCCACCCCCGTGGCGCCGGTGAGGCGGAAGTTGTCGAGATAGAGCGTCCCGTTTCGGGTCTGCACCTCGCCGGCGAAGCCGTCGATCACGACGAGTCCGAAGTCGTCGAGGATCGGCAGGATGTCGGAGAGGTAGATGTCGTGGCCCTGATAGAGCCGCAGCACGAGGTGGCCCTGCTCGTCCTGGAACACGTCCGCGACGAGGCTGGGCCCCGTCGACAGCATCTCCATCCGCTCGATGTCGCGAACCGCGCGCTGCGCCGACGTATTGCGCACCCACTCCTCGGGGAACGCCCGGCCGTAGATGTCGGTGAGCCGATCGGCGGTCGCCTCGTCGAATCGGTCGGCGAGCGCCTGCCACAGCCGCGTCAGCCACGGCGTGGCGAGCTCCCGGATGTGCTCGACGATGCTCGCGAGCCCGGCGTCGCCAGGGTTCTCGATGCCGGTGAGGTAGTAGTAGAGGAGCACGGTCTCGTAGCGCCCGACGAACAGCCCGTGGTCGGAGTACGTCGCGCCGAGGGTGCGCACGATGTAGTCCTCGAGCACCCGGCGCAGCTCGTCCGTGAACTGGGCCTTCGGCATCGCGACGAGGCAGAACGCGCTGTACGGGCCGGTCATCAGGAACGACGCGGCCACCTCGTGTTGCTGCTCGCTCTCGAACACGAGGTCGAGCGTGTCGGCGATCGCCTGGGCCGACGCGGTGAACAAGAACTCGGTGGGCAGGCTGTCGAAGACGTTCGCGATGCCCTTGTAGCGGAACGATCCGGGCTTGCTCTGCACGTCTTCGAGGATGTCCGCGAGCACCTTGCGCAGGATCGGCACCTGGCGACATGGCTGGGTCACCGCGCGGTACGTGAACATGCCCCGCAGGAACAGGCGCTGGGACGCGTCATCGTCGTCCATCAGCGTGATCAGGATCTCGTCGATGCGCCCCGCGCGATGGATCGGCGACTCGGTGCGGCTCTTGCGTACGCGCACGGTCTCGGGTGGGTGCGGCGGCGGCCAGTCCCCGTCGGGGGTGCCGTGGAACTCACCGGGTACGCGCTGGATACCCATCGCTTCACCGGCGAAGTCCACCCCCATGAACACGAAGTTCTCGCGCAGCAGCCACTTGAGGAACTCGGACGTCTCGCGCCAGCGCTCGGAGTGCTGCGGATGCCGGTCGGCGAGCACCTCGAGCCGATCGATGAGGCGCTCGACCACGCGGGTCATCGGCTTGAAGTCCTCGACCATCGCGCGCGCCAGCTCGAGGTTGCGGCGCAGCAGGGCTGCGGAGGCATCCGGATCCGCGTCCACGCGCCCGCCGTCCGCCTCGATGAGCACCAGGGACTCCTGGCTGTGCCCGGCGCCCTCACCGACCTCGACGAGGCGCCCCGACGCGTCGCGGCGACCGGAGTACACCACGTTGAATCCGCCCCAGTACTCGGCGTCGCCGCTCTTCAGGAACAGGCGGATCGTGTCCACGATGAAGGGTTGATCCTCCATCGAGGCCATCACGATCAGGCCGCGCGACGGTTGGCGCTCGACCACGATCTTCACGGCACCTTGGCTGCGCGTCATCGCGAATCGGAACGCGTGCTCCAGGTACTCGAGGATCTGTTTGGCGTGATGCTGGGCGAGGAATGGCCCGCGAAGCCGTCCCAGCGTGTCGCGCACGAACGCCTGGAACATCGGGATCTCATCCTCTTGGAGGTCGCCGCGCCAGCGGCTCAGCGAGGACTGGATCTGTCGCCTTGTCGAGGTGGCTGCGTTCGCGATCGACATCTGGGCTCCACGCGCTGTGAAAGGCGCACAGGATAACGAGTTGGGGCCTGAACGGGGCCTCAGCGCGCGCTTCGCACACGGCTTCGCGCTCCCTGCGCGCGGCGACCCCGATCGCGGGCGCCGCCGCGCGGGGTCGCCGTGGCGCTCGCGTCGTGCGTGCCAGAGCGAGCATCTGGCGCGCGGTCGGGTATCCTTGTGCCGGTCGTGATCCGGAGCGCACCGGGTCGCGTTGATCGCACGAGGACCCCGATCCCCATGAGCACCGAGCTCCAAGGCCTGATGCAGCTCCTCGAGACGGTCGTCGACGCCGGCGCGGCGAGCGCCGAGTTGTACCTCAACGAGACCAGCGGCATCGACGTGTCCGCGGGGCGCGCCCGCGCTCAGCACGTGGATGTGGTGGAGCGGAACCTCCGAATCCGCGCGTGGCTGACGGACGGTCGGGTCGGTGAGGCCTCGGGCGCACCCGAGCGCGTGAACGCGATGGTGAAGACCGCGCTCGCGCGCGCCGAGAAGGCGCCGCCGCTCGACGGCGGCGGGCCGGTGGAGCGGCTGCCGATGGTGCTGCGTGGGCTCGGCATCGACGACCGACGGTTCCCGTTGCTCACGATGGCCGATCGGCTCGAGGTGATCACGTCGATCGAGCGCGGCGCGCGCGGCGTGGATCGCGCCGTTCAGACCCGAGACTTCCTGTACACCGACCGCCGGACACGGCGCGCCCTCGTGAACACGAACGACGTCAGCGCCGAGGAATGGAGCACGACGTATCGTGCCGAGGGGGCCGTCCTCGTAGGCGACGTGACGCTGTCGGAGGCGATCGCCACGCGGTCGTTCTCGTCGATCTCGTCGCTCCCGCTCGGCGTCGTCCTCGCGCGCCGCGCGGTCGCGCTCCAGGCGAGCGAGGCCGATCCGGCGGGCGTGACCCGGGTGATGATGCCGCCGCGCGTGACCGGTCCGATGTTCGCGCGCCTCGCCGAGGGCTTCGTGCTGGAGCGCCTCCAGGCGGGGAAGAGCCTGTTCTCCGAGGGATGGCGTGCCCAGCGGTCCGTGGTGGATCCGCGCATCCACCTGATCGACGATCCTCAGCTCCCCGGCGGGCTCCGCACCTGGAGCTTCGACGAGGAGGGGGTGCCACCGATCGCGCTCGCGCTGCTCCGCGAGGGCGTGCCCGCCACGCACTACCGCACACGCGCCCAGGCGCGTGCGCTGGACATGCGTCCCTCGGGGCACGTCTGGGGCGGGGCCGTCATCGCGGGAAACCTGATGCTGCGCTCGGGCACGCGCTCGATGAGCGCGCTTCTCTCCGAGAACAACACGGTCCGCACCTTGATGATCGACCACGTCTCGCCGTGGAGCGGCCTCGATCTCGCGACGGGCGACTTCGAGCTGCGCGCCTCGGGGTTCGTGCAGCGCGGAAACGATCAGGTCGAGGGGCCGGTGCGCGGTGTCCGGATGCGCGGCAACATCCTGACCTTGCTCTCGGGTCTGGTCGAGATCGCGTCGGACACCGACCGCGTCGGCCATGTGGACGCGCCGGGCCTGCTGTGCGACGGCGTCACCCTGGGCTGATCCGCGTCGCTACTGGAGGATCGCGTCGGCGATCTCGGAGACGTCGAGCGGCAGCACGCCCCACGGGGTGTCGACGTCCACCATCGCCTCGAGTCGGACCGGCAGCGGGTCGCGGTTGACGATGGCCGTCGTGATCGTCGCGCCGGCCTGGAGCAGGTTCACGGTCAGCGGGATGGTCAGCGTGCCCTCGGTGTCTCCCGCGACCTCGCCGAGGTGCGGCATCGACCCGCCCGCCACGGCGACGCCGCCGAGCGTGATGTCGTACTGGATCGCGTCGAAGAACAAGGTGGAGCCGTGCGCGTTGTCGACCGAGAGGTCGAGCGAGAGGTCGGCGGACTGGGTGAGGAGGTTCACGCTCCCCACCCGCAGCCGCTGAATGCCGAACTTCGGCGTGCGCAGGGCGGGGAAGTCGCCGTCTTCGGAGTAGGGCAGCCGCGCCTCGCCGAGCGGCGTGTCGAAGCCGAAGTGGCCCGACAGGCCGAACGCCACGATGTCGAGGCCGCGTGTGGCCTGGGCCGTCTCCCACGCGTCTTGCCAGCCGAGCTGTACCGGCAGCGCAAGCTCGCTGCGACCCGAGGCGCCGAGCTCGAAGCCGTCGGGGCGATCACCCGAGAGCAGGTCCGAGCCCGCCAGGTCGAAGTCCCAGGAGAAGCTGGAGAGGCCCACGCTGATGGGGTTCGGATTGTCGACGGCGAACACGAAGTCGGCCTCGATCTCCCTGAAGTCGATGTGCGCGACCTCCATGCGCTGGAAGCTGACCTGCGGCAGGAACTGATCGAGCTCGGCGCAGGCGGTGAGCAGCGGCAGGGCAAGGATCAGGGGTCGCATGGCGAGGGCCTCCGCGGGGAACGTATCGCCGTGGACGAGACGCATCTTGTTTTCTTCACCGGATCCTCAGCGGAGCAGGTCGTCGGCGTCGCGCACCAGCACCTCGGGCTCACCGGGCAGCGTTACACGCAGTCGAGCCGCGAGCGCAGTGGCGTCGTCGCTCACCCCGACGACAGTGAGGGTGGCTGGCGCGAGCCAGGCGCGGAGGGCCGCGTCGATCGCGGCGGTATCGAGCGTGGCGAGCCGAGGTCCGAGACGCGCGTGCAGGGCGGGGGCAGCGGTCGCGACCGCGTCCACGGCCCGGGCGAGGCGGCGGTCGTCGTGGGCAGCATCCACGTCCAGGCGGGCGCGAACGGTCGCGCGCGCGCGAGCGAGGTCGCCCTCGGACACACCGTCGGCCGTCAGCGCGTCGAGCACGTCGAGCACGGTACGGAGCCTGTCGGCGGCGATCTCGGCGTGCTCGGCCGTGATCGCCAGCGTGATGTGAGGCTGGGTTCGCGGGCGGCCCGCTGCAGGGAGCCCGTCCTCGGACGGGGTCAGCGCTGCGTGGGCGGCGACGCCCCGGTCGCTCGCCCCGAGCGCCACCACCTCGAGCGCGAGCAGCAGGGCGGCTTCGACGTCGCCGCTCGTGTCGAGCACGACCGGGCGACCCATCCGCAGCGTCGTCGCGCCGTCCCGCTGAACGATGATTCCGCGGGGCTCACGCAGCGTAGGCGGTCGCGGGAGCACGAGCGGTGCTGCGCGCCGGGTTGAGAGGGACTCGAGCCGGACGAGGAGGGACGCGTGAGCGTCCTCTGGCCAGTCTCCGGCCAGGCCGACGACCACCGTGCCGCGCACGTAGCGGGCCTGATGGAACGCACGCGCCTCGGAGGCGCCGAGCACGGCGAGCGATCCTGCTCGACCCTCGAGGGGGTGTCCGTAGGGGTGCCCCTCGAAGAGCGCGAGCTCGAGCAGCGTCGCCGTGAGCCGCTCTGGGTGGACCTCATCGAGGAGGCGTCGGTCGGGCGGCGCCCGCTCGTCCAGGCGCGGGGTGATCAGCGCGTCGAGGGCTGCGTCCGTGCAGGCGATGGGCGCCTCGTCGTCGCACGGCCAGCGCAGGCTGACCCACTCCCGATCCACCGTGACCTCGCCGCCCGCCCCCGCGGCGTCTGCCACCCACGCGGCCACGCCGTACTGGCCGATCGGCTCGTGCGCCGTGCCGGCGGCCACGCGGATGTCGATCGCGCGCCGCGAGCCGTCTTCGGCGTCGAGCCTGACGACCCGCACCGGCGCCGCGGCCTCCGTCGCGGTCGACGGCCCGGGGGCGATGCGGGGTGTGCACGCCGCGAGCGCGACGCCGACGGCAGTGAGTGTCCACCAAGCATCACATGCACCGAGGAGGGAGCGAGACAGGATCAAGAGGCGGGCCTTTGCAGGGATTTTTCGGTTCGCAGGGCGCGCTCGGGAGCCTGCCACGATGCGGTTCTTCGGTGGCGGGCCGGTCGTGCGCTGGGATCCGACGAGGAACGCGCGCGGGGGCGGGTCCGGTCGTGGTATCGTAGCGATCGTGCAGCAGTCCATCCCGGTACGCCTCTTCGATTCTTCGAGCGACCTGTGGAAGTGCCTGCCGCCCACCCAGCACGGAGGCTCTCCATGGAAGTGATCGCATCGATCGACACCTCGGCGGCATCGCGGGACATCATCCGTGCGCTCAGGACCGGTCTGCGGGATCGGGGCCACGACGTGCTACCAGAGAGCGTCGCGTGGCACCTGTTCATCGAGCTTCGGCGCCGCGGCGAGCCCACGGCGGGCGACCTGTTCGTGCAGGCGCTCAAGAGCCTGCACACGCGCCGGTCGATCGCGGGATCCCAGCTTCCCAACGACGACAATCTGCCCGACGAGCATCGCCTGATCGAGGACGTCTACCTGGGCGACCTGTGGAAGGCGTACAAGAAGTGCATCCGCATGCAGCGCACCGGGCCGGCCTCTCAGCTGCTGCGGGACATCGAGGACATCGTCACCCGCTAGCCGCGCCCGTCGTCGTGGAGTGCCCGTGCGCGCGGTCGTCGCCTTCTGCCCTGGCTGGGGCGTTCACGAACCCACCGACCTCGACACCGCGCGCCTGCTTCGCGCGCGGTTCCTGGAGCGCATCGCCGCGTCGCGGGGCGAGCTGGTGGGTGACGACGGTGATGTGATCGTCGCCTGGCTCGAGCGTCCGGAGCCCGCCCTGCTGCTCGCGCTCGATCTGCTGCGCGACACCGACGGTCGAGGGGTCGTCGGCGTGGGCTTCGGCGAGGTGCATCACGAGCAGACTGCGCTGCGTGGCGCCGAGGCCTCGCGGGCACGTCGCCTCGCGTCCAGGGCCGGAGCGTGAGCCCCGCGCCGCTCAAGGAGTGCGCTCCCGGCATGGCGGGGCCATCGGTCCGGTCAGCGCTCCGGAGCGTGCTCCTACTTGTAGCTCTGGCCGATCGCCCGACCGAGC
>CAYQSE010000042.1:0-31285 GCA_964419905.1 uncultured Enterobacteriaceae bacterium | reverse complement strand
GTCGACGTGGAAGTGGTTGTCGTGCGCGGCGTTGTAGTTCGGCGTCAGGATGATGCGCCACAGCTTGTCGGCGTTCCACCGGTACGCTGCGTCGTAGAGGAAGCGCCCGCCCGCGGTGCTGGGGTTCGGGGTGCCGTGCTCCCAGTCGTCGATCAGCGTGTAGTAGCGGTTGTCCGTGAACTCGAAGCCATAGATGTCGATCGCGTTCGCGAAGCTGTGCTGGGACAGGCTGCTCGTGCCCGCGATCACGCGGCAGTTGTAGGTGCCGATGTGCCGGATCGCGTCGACGCCGAGCGGCGCCACGTCCTCGACCGTATCCACGATCGCGTGGGCGGTCTCGCAGCTGACCCGCACCCGCGGCGTGACGGCGCCGTCGAAGTACTTCAGCGCGACGTCGTGCACCGGCGAGAACAGGAACAGCGGATCCTCCACCTCGCACTTCAGGCTGGGGCTGCCCGACGGGCTCTCCGCCTTCATGATCGTCGGCTCGAAGGCCACACCGCGATCCGCGAGGTCGAAGTAACAGTCCGAGAGGTCGCTCTGCGTGCCCGGCATGCACACGAACATCTCGGTGGACGCTTCGTTCGCACGCCCGGCGGCCACGCAGGCGTAGCCGGTGCGGCAGCCGTAGGCCGGGAAGGTGCCGAAGTCGCAGCGGGAGTGGCAGGCGCCCTGCCCCAGGTCGCGCGCCTGCCCGGCGAGCTCGCCGTCGTCGACGCAGAACGTGGTGGGATGCCCCGCCTCGTCTGGGCAGTACTGAGTGCAGGCGGACGAGCACATGCCGCCGCCGTATCCGTCGTCGAGGCACGTCCCGCCCGAGAAGTCGCAGTCCGCGTTGCTGGTGCACGGCCCGCCGATGAAGCCGAGCGGTCCCGGGTCGTTGTTGTCGCGCGGCGGCGTGTCGTCGGTGTCGCCCTCGTCGTCGGTGTCGTCGAGCGCGTCAGAGTCCAGATCGCTGTCGACCCAGTCCGAGTCGGACGGATCGCGCTCGGGGCAGCCGAGCAGGGTCGCCATGAACAACAGGCCGAGTACGTGCAATCTCAACGGGAACCTCCGACGCCGGCCCCCCTATCCAGAAACGTGCCGCTCGGCTCCGCTACGGTGCAGGCCCGTGGTGACGCGGCGCTCAGGCGGCGCGGACGGAGACCTCGAACTCCTCGATGTAGTCCGAGTAGCGGTCGAGGATCTCGGGCCGCACGAGCCCGTAGAGGTCGGCGTCGTACTTGTGCGCCCCGCGCTGATCCGCCCGCTTGTTCGCGAGCCAGCCCGAGATCGCGTCGTCCATCCCCTCGCCGTAGGACAGCCCGAAGTGCGTGCAGATGTCGCGCACCGCCGCGGCCGGATCACGCACCAGCCGCTTGAAGTCCATGTCGTAGAACCGCGCCTCGTCGTGGCTCGCGCGGCTGACCATCGCGCGCTCGATGCCGTGGTGGAAGCGCTCGGTGATGTGGTCGCCGAGCTCGCGCGGATCGAAGTCGCCGTACAGCGTGCGCCACTGCATGGAGATCAGGCTGCAGTACGACGCGATGGTGTCGTGCGGGTCGCGATGGGTCCACACGATGCACGCGTCGGGGAACACCTCGAGCAGCGCGTCGAGGAACCACAGGTGCTCGGGGCACTTCAGCACGACGTTCTGCGCCGGACGCCGCCACAGCAGGAGCTGCAGGTACTCCTTGTACTCGCGGTAGGCCTGCACCATGTCGTGCTCTTCGATGAGCCACGAGCCGTACTCGCGCACGCCGCTCTGCAGGTCGTAGTTGAGCACCGCGAACGAGTTCGAGAACAGCGGCCAGCACTCCTCGAGCGTGGTGCTCTCGACGTAGTGCACCTCGCCCATCTCAGGCGCGACGAAGTAGGCGAGCTTGAGCAGCCGCTCCATCGTCGCGATGCGCTTGCGCCGGTCGCGGTCGGGGTCCTCGTGGACCGGGACCGGGCGGATGAGCTCCCACAGCTCGAGCCCGCGGCGCTCCGGATGCAGCGCCAGCAGGTTCTGCAGCACGGTCGTGCCGGTGCGCGGGAAGCCGAGCACGAAGATCGGGCGCTCGATCTTCACGTCGCGCACCTCGGGGTGCTTGCGGATCCACTCGCGGAGCTCGAGACGGTTCGCCGCCGCGCGCTGGAACGCCTGGCTGGTGATCACGTGCCCGAGCGGGGTGATCGGTCGCCGGCCGATCGCCTCGAGCAGATGCCGCGCCGCGACCTTGAACCCGTCGTCGCCGAAGTCGGACAGCCCGGTGCGACGCTGCGCGTTGCCGAGGATGCGGTCGAGGTCGTAGGTGCCGAGCCCCAGGCCGAGTCGCTCACCGACACCGGCGAGGACGTTCGCCGCCTGGAGGACGGGCCCGTAGGTGCGCTTCTTGACGGTGCGAATCGTGCTCACGTACACCCCTGATGCGACGAACGTAGCTCGCGCGGGCCAGCCCCCCCATAACAAGCGATGACACGAGGCTCACCCCGGGTGCGGCGCGTCCGGCACCCCGAAGAGCGCGGCCTCGAGGGCGGTGAGCGTGTTCTCACGCGCCTCCTCGAACTGTCCGACGAAGTCACCCAGGCTCCACAGCCGCGCCCCCGAGCGGCGGTTGCGCACCACGGTGAGGCCCGGTCCCGTCGGAACCTCCATCTCGCCGCCGCGCCCGTCCACCAGGTGCAGCACGACAGGCGCCTCGGGGCGTCGGGCGCGCCACGGACCGAGGAAGGTGCGGTCGATGGCCCCGCCGTCCTGATAGGCCACCCCGCCCACGGTCACCGGCCTGAACAGGTACGGCACCGCGCACGACGCCGCGACCGCCTCGGGGAGCGGCCCGCTCTCGAGCAGCACGCGCGCGCCGCCGCGACCCATCACCCCGACCGCGAACGGCCGCTGTAGCTGCTCGATGCGGGCCGGAAGCAGGTCGCGCAGGCGCGCCTGCATCGGGTCGAGGTGAAACAACCCACGCCACGGCGCGCCGTGCGGTCGGACGTGCCACAGCGGCGCGGACTCGACCAGGATCGCAGCGATCTCCTGCGCCGGGTGACCCGCCGCCCACAGCGCCCCCGCCAGCGCGCCCGACGACACGCCGCAGATGCCGTCGACCTTCACGCCCAGCTCCTCGACGCCAGCCAGGAACCCTGCCTGCCGCGCAAACGCGAGGAAGCCGCTCGACAGGACCAGATCGACCTTCACCCGCACCGCCTTGGGCAAACTCGTTCTCTGCATTAACCTGCTCCCGGCGGGTGATGCCGTGCCGGTGCCGGCCCCGGTCTTCAAAACCGGTCGGGACGGGTCGAGAGGCTCCGTCCGGTGGGTTCGACTCCCATGACCCGCCGCCACCCCACCCTCACCTGGGGACCGACGGCATGTGCTGTTTCTCACGCCCGGTGCGCTTCGTAGGTGGGACCCGCATCTTCGCGCGCGGCCTGTCCGATGGCCGTCAGGTGATCGCCTATGCCATGGAGGTCGAGCTCGACACCGAGCTCGCGATGGTGCTGCCTCTCCCCGTCCCGCCAGGGGTCGCAGAGGACGCGGTGACGTTCGTGTCGCTCGCGGGCTACGACCGCTTCTTCGAGGACCTGGCGGCAGCGTTTCCCGCCAACTACGCCGCCGTGCCCGGCGCCAAGGGCGGCCTCGCGCGCGGGCGGTCCCCCGCGCCCCAGCTCACCGTCCACGAGGTCGGGCTGTTCGAGGCCAGCTTCGTCCCTTCGCGGGCTGACTTCGACCGCCTCGACGCCCGCTTTCGAATGCCCGAGCGCGTCTGGGACGAGCTCGAGGCCGTGCGGGAGATGGGGTTCGCCGTGTTCCGCCTGAAGCCCACGAAGCGGCCGCTCTTCGGGCGATGGGGCGCGAGGCGACAGCGCATCCACCCCATGGCATTCCTCTTCCCCCGCCGGGATCCGGACGCGCTCTTCTTCCCCACCCTGCACGTGCACGACGGACACGTGCCCGAGGTCGCCCACTTCGACCACGCGCTGTACTGCCAGCCCGATCCGCTCCTGGGCTCGCTCCTCGGGTGGGCGCACTCGAACGGGCCGCTCGGCGACACGGTGGATGGCGCGAGAGCGCAGGGC
Organism: uncultured Enterobacteriaceae bacterium; assembly: GCA_964419905.1. Classification (GTDB taxonomy): domain Bacteria; phylum Myxococcota_A; class UBA796; order UBA796; genus JAFDJI01. The sequence goes on along the minus strand of CAYQSE010000042.1, from coordinate 27,241 downwards.
CTCGTCGCCCCGGACGAACCCGGTCGGCAGCAGCCGATCTGGGGGCCGCAGCCCAACGCCGACCGGGTCCTGCGGGTGCCCGCTGGCGTGAGCGCGGCCGACCTCGCGGGCGCGGGGACGGCCCATCGCTACGAGCTCCGCCTGCGCGCGGCCTTCGAGCCCGAGTCCCCGGACGCGCGTCGGCGCATCTGGCAGCAGACCGCGCGCGAGCGGGCCCCGGCGCTCGCGGCGGCGCTTCGGCACGGACTGTCGTCGCTGTGCGAGCGCGAGCACGACGCGTGGGAGCTGGGTCCGCTCGATCCGACCCTCCCACCTCACTTCCTGAACGGTCGGCAGCTCTGGCGTGGCACCACCCACCTGGACGGTCGACCCGTCGCTGGAGGGGAACCCGGTCGCCTCCTGCTGCAGGCGTTCAGTGCGCGCGTAGAGCCACAGTCCATCGAGATCGGGTTCCGGCGCCTCCCCGATCCAGACCGGATCCACGTGATCGTCGACACCCTCGCCGCCCTGCTCGACGACGCGGTGTCCTGAGCCCGCCTGCCGCTGAGCCTACCGGCCGCGCGCCTCGCGCCCTCCGTTGTCGCATGTACTCAATCGGCGCATTCCGCCCGCACGCCGCGATTTCCGGCGCATTCCCCACGGACCGGATCGGGATCGGTTGAACGACCGACGCACGCAGTCGGATGATCAGCGCCGTCGGAGCACTGCGAGGGGAGACATCATGAAGAAGATCGCCAAGATCGTCGGCGCGCTCGTCGGCGTCGTCATCGTCATCGTCGGACTGGGCGCGACCTGGGTGTCCAGCGCCGCCAACCAGCGCATGTCCGTGACCTACGCGACGCATCGTGTCGAGATCCCGGTGCCGTGGCCCCTGTCCGAGGCCGAGATCGCGGAGCTGACCGCACCATCGGACGATCCGGACGCCCCCGCGCCGACCGTCGATCTCGATGCGATCGCGAGCGAGCGGGCGGTCGAGCGCGGCAAGCACCTCGTGAACGCGCGGTTCGCCTGCGTCGAGTGCCACGGCAAGGACTTCGCCGGCGGCACGATGATCGACGACCCCGCCATCGGGCGGATCCTCGGCCCGAACCTCACCCAGGGCAAGGGGAGCAGGACGGCTGGGTACACGATGAACGACTGGGATCGCATCGTGCGCCACGGCGTCCGACCCGACGGGACGCCCGCCGCGATGCCGTCGGAGGACTTCGTCGGGATGTCCGATCAGGAGCTGAGCGACATCGTCGCGTACATCGCCACCATGCCGCCGGTCGACGCCGAGATCCCGCCGCTGGCGCTGGGGCCCCTGGGCAAGGTGCTGATGGCGACCGGCAAGCTGCCGCTCTCCGCCGAGCTGGTGCACGACCACAAGAAGAGCCATGTGCCGATGCCGCCTGCGACCGAGGCGACGCCCGAGTTCGGCGCGCATCTGGTTCAGATCTGCACCGGCTGCCACCGCGCCGACCTGAGCGGCGGGCTGCACCCCGCCGCACCCCCAGGCTGGCTGCCCGCTGCCAACCTCACGCCGACGAACACCCGGCTCGCGTCGTGGTCCTTCGAGGAGTTCGACACGACGATGCGCACCGGCATCCGGCCCGACGGCACCTCGTTCGGGGTCCCGATGAACAACCTGCCGCAGTACGCGGCGCAGATGACCGACGTCGAGATGCGCGCGCTGTTCGCCTACCTGAAGACCTTGGCGCCGATGCCCGACACGATGTGAATCCCTGGGGAAACCCTAAGAGACTACATCACCCATACCCTTGACGCGTCCACTACTTGATCGCGACTTGACGGCGTCTCACCTGCCTCTCATCCGCTGCGACCGCCGCGCTCGGGCTGTGGACAACACTGTGGACAGCGCGCGGACTACTTCCCGCCTTCGGCGGCGGGCCGCGCAGGCATCTTGGGTCGCGGGCCGGGCGCTGGTTCAGGTTCGGGCACCGGAGCGGGCGCCGGCGCCGGGATCCCGAGCACGTCGCCGATCATGCCGCCCACCCCGAGCCCGGTCCGGTCGTCGATCTCTTGGAGGATCGAGCCGGCAGCCTGCTCGGCGAGGCCCTCGCGAGGACCCACCGAGTACCGCGGCTTCGCCCAGCTCCCGCCGATGACGACATCGATCGGGAGCGAATAGTAGCCATCGTCGCCGCGAAACGCGGGCGCCTGGAACTTCGGCGCGATCAGCTTCCACGTCGCCTCGTCCACGCGCGGGTTGATGCGCCACGCCTGGGCAGCGCCGTCGTAGATCACGCCGCCCGCAGCGAGCTTCGCCTCGACGTTGCGGGCGAGGCCATGCTCCAGGCGCAGGGTCCCGTCCTCGACCACCAACTTGCCCATCAGCTGATCGAAGCCCATGCGCTGGAACGCCCACACGCCCGTCTGCCGCGCGAGGTAGTCCAGCACGCCCGCGTCGCCGAGCTGCCCCTTCGTCAGATCGAACGTGAACGCCCCGTCGAGCGATCGCCCGATCGCACGGCGAACGCCGTCGCCACGCCCCGAGGTGGCGAACGAGCCGCGCGCGGTCAGGGGCGCAGGTCGCCCCCACCGCAGCGCGGTGATCAGCGCGCCGACATCGGCGTCCTTCACGTCGGCCGACCACGTGATGCCCGGCCGCCGACCGCCGACCATCAGGTCCGCGCGCAGCGTCACCTGACCACCGGCCGCCTTCGGCGCGTCCAGCCGCACCGCGAGGTCTCCGCCGCGCCCCACGAGGGTGAGCGTGCCCTCGTCGATCGGCAGGTCGAAGTAGACGCACTTCGCGAGGGCCAGCGCGACGTCGAGGTCGACGGGTATTGCGAAGTCGAACGTGTCGGCGAAGTCCAGGGATGCGCCCGGCGTCGGCTCGGCCTCGCTGTCCGGCCCCAGGTAGAGCGCGACCCAAGGCGAGAGATCGACGTTCGAGGCCGTCCCTTTCAGCTGGGTGTAGGTGCGCGTACCGAGCGCGACGCGGCCCACCAGCGCCACCTCGCCTGCGCCGCGCTGCTGCTCCGCGACGAGGTTCACCTCGAGGCCCTCCATCGCGCTGCCGGTGTAGGTCCCGTCATGCGTCACGCGCAGCGTCACCGGACCCGCGCGCCGCTTCGGATCGAGCGCCGGAGAGAGCGGTCCGAGGCGCTCGGTGCCCATGACCCGCACCGCCGTCCCGGCGCGCGGACGCTCGAGGACGAGGTCGCCCTCCAGCGGCAGGCTCGAGAGCGCGCCCGCCGCGACGTAGCCCAGCATCTCACCCCACGACCGCGCGTCCAGCCCACGCACCGCGATGCCGATTCGGCCGTCGCGCGGCGCGGAGGCCTTCTGCGGCCAGTGGCCGGACAGGGTGATCTGGGCCGGCGTCGCGCCCTGGTCCAGGATCGTGACCACGGAGTCCGCCAGCGTGAGCTCGGCGCCAGAGGCGGCTCGGGCCCCCTTCAGGTCGATCTTCATCCCATGGCGGCCCACGGTGCGCCCGCCCGCGTCGAGCAGCCGAACCGGGCCGCCCTCCAGCGCGAGCGCGAGGGCGAGCGGCGTGGCGCTCCCCGCGCGAGACGCCGACGCCGTGCCCGCGAACCGTCCGTCGCGCATCACCAGCGCCCCCGGCATCAGACCCAGCTGCCGAAGCGCCTCGGGGCCGTCGGGGACGGCGACCGGCGCAGCCAGATCCAGCGCGCCCGTGGAGCGGACGTAGGTGAGGCGCGGCGCCAGCGTGAGCAGCTCGCGGCCCGCGAGCGTCACGTGAGCGGTCTTCGGCTCGACCGTGAGCCGCTCGAAGTCGACGAACGACAGGTCGAGGTCGTGCCGCACCCCGAACGGCCCGCGCCCGTCCGGACCCGGCGTCGTCGCGTTCACCAGCGACCACCCTCCGGTGATCCGGACGCGCTCGCCCTCCGCTTCGACCGTCGCGAGCCACGCGGCCGCGAGGTTGCCCTTGTCGAGCCCACCGAGCGCGTCGCTGCCCGAGAGCGCGACCCACGGGCGCAGGGTGGAGAGCGGCACGTCGTCGATCTCGACGGTCACGCGGGCGGTCGGGGCGTCGCCTCGGTTCGCGCCGAACGTGAGCACCAGGGGCTCGGCGAGCCCGGCGGTGACCAGGCGACGGCGCGCGTCGTCGACCGCGAGGTGGGCTTCGGCGACCTGCAGCCGCTCCCCGCTCCACGCGACCGCGCCACGCTGCCGCAGCGTCAGCCGCACCGGCGCCGGCGACGCGCCGCCATCCGTCGGCGTCAGCACCACGTCCTCGCCGTCGAGCGCCGCCGTGTACGCCACCTCCCCCGCCTCGGTGCGCGCCTCGATCCGCCCCTCGACACGACCGCGCGCGAGCTGAACCGGTGCTGCAACGGCGAGGAGCGGGTTGATGAACGCCGGCCCGAGGTCGTGCAGCCCGAGATCGAGCGTGACGCCGCCGTCCACGCCGCCGACGTATCCCCCGTGCGCGTCGACGACGCCGAGGGGCGTGTCGTCCTGGCTCGCTGCCAGCTTCAAGCGCACGTCGAGCGTCGGCCCGAGCGCGACCGCACCCGACGTGCCGACCGTGAACGCGACCACATCACCGATCACCGCGTCCGGATGCAGCGCGCGAACCCTCGCGGCGGCGGTGCCGTCCCACGACCACGCGCCGGACGTCTCGACCGGGACCGCGAGGTCGAGGCGCAGCACCCCATCAGCGGCCGATCGCGCGCGATCCGGCGCGATCTGGGCGTTCGCGATCGCGAACACGACACCCTTCGCGCCCGGCGCGAGGTCGCGCATCCCGAGCCGAACGCCGTGCAGCGACAGCGACGTGTTCTCTTCGCCCCCGACCACGAGGCTCCCGCCATCCCACACCAGCGCGTCCACGAACACCGGCAGCGCGAGATCCAGCGGCGCCTCGGACGCCGACTCGGACTCGGCGCCGTCTCCCCAGCGGACATGGGCGTCTCGGAGCATGGCCCTGCGTATGCGCGGCGTCGCCCCGCCGAACAGCGAGCGCGGGTCCACGCGGAGCTCGACCTCACCGATCTCGGCAGACAGCCCCCAGGCGGGCGCGTGGAGGGACAGGCCGCGCGCCCGGAGGCTGCCGTCGAGGCCTACGCGACCCCACGTCGCGGTGAGGTCGGCGCCGAGCGCGCGGGCAGCGAGCGGTGCTGCCAGGCGCTGGAACCCGAGCGGCGACTGCACCAACACGCCGAGCCCGGCGGCGGCGGCGACACCCACGAGCCCCACACCGACCGCCCAGCGCATGCGCCGCCCAGGTGAACGGTCGCTCGCCGGATCCTTCATCGTGTCTCCCAGGTTGCCTTCGAACTCGTATGCAGTTGTTCCAGCCCGCGCCCGAGGACGTAAGGAACCGCGCTATCCTCCCCCGATGGACACCCTCGCCGAGTGGCGCGCACGCAAGCGGGCCGAGGTCGCCCTGCTCGCACGCGCCGCGGGTGAGGTGGACGCTGTCGAGCTCCCCGACGATGCCGACGCGGTGCATCGCGAGAAGCTGCGGCTGCGCGCCGCGCTGCTCGCCCGGTTCGCCGCCGCCGCCGTCGACCTCGTCGAGACCCGCCGCCCCGACGACGATCACCAGGGACTGGGTCCCTACGACCTGTCGTGGCGCTACCAGCGCTTCGATCTGAGCGTGCGCGGGCCGCAGCCCTACCCGGGGCTGATGGACGATCGCGCGTCGGTGTGGGTCACGGACTGGACCTCGTCGGGGATGGGGGCCGTGGCCTCGGTGCTGCTCGCGCTCCCACGCCTCGCTGTCGGCGTGCGCCTGATCGCACGCCACGACGTGTACTTCGAGACGCTCGAGGTCGCGCGCACGCTCACGCCGCTGGCGCCCCACCTCGTCGCCCCCGACGCGTCGGTCGCCGACACGGCCCGCGCGGCCCGCGCGCTGCCCGACGACGTGGTGGTGTGGTGGGCCGACAGCTTCGGCGCGTCGGATCCGGCCGAGGACCCCGACGCGCTCGCGGTGATCGACCACCTCGTGGTGGACACCACCTGCTGGGCGGCGACCTCGCCGCGCCTCCGCAAGCTGGTCGACGCCGCGCTGGAGCAGGGCGTGCCGGTGACGCTGGTGCGAAGTCACGTCAAGCTCGACTTCCTCGGTGTGGAGTACGGTCGCCTCGGCTCGATGGTGCACATCGCGACCCCGTTCCTGCCCAAGGCGCGGTTCGACCGCTACCGCGCGCTGGCCTCCGCGGCGGCCCGCGCACGCCGCGGCGTCGGCGCGACGGTGACCCCGCTGCACCTGCCACCGCTGCAGGGCGATCCGGTGTTCCACGCGGTGAATTCGGCGCGGGTCGCCGCGATCGCGCGCGCCTGCGCCCACGTCGCCGACGGTCTGACCGCGGCCCTCGCCGACGGCCCAGCGACGGTGCGCCGCTACCCGCACGGCCTGTTCGTCGCACTGGGCGTGTTTCGGGAGGTCGTCGGTCCCGTCCGGGTCCGCGAGGCTGGCGAGGCCCTCGTGGCAGCGCTGCGCGACGACGGGCTCGCGGCCGCGTTCGCAAACAGCTTCGGCTTCGACTTCGCCGCCGTGGCCCCGTTCCGGCACCCCACCGAGGGCTGGGACGAGCTCCGCCTCGCGGTGCCCGACTGGCCAACCCCCTGGTGCGACGCCCTCGTCGCGGCCGTCGCACGCTGGGCACGCGCGCGCGCCGCGCCGATCAGTCGCTGAACCCGGCGCGCCGCCAGTCGAACGACTGCGGCGCGCACGCCCCGCGCAGCAGCACCTCGAGGCGCTCCGGCCCCACGGGCTCCGTGAGCTGCGCCTGCCGCATGCGCACGCGCTGTCGGCACTGCGCGGTGCTCATCGCGATCAGGACGTCCCAGTCGGCCGCACGGAGCCCCTGGCCCGCGAGCGCGCGCAGCGCGCCGCCCATGTGGTCGATCTCGTCCTCGTAGACGGCAGCGCACGCCTCGGCGATCGCGGCGTCGCGCCCGCCGCGGGCCGCGATCGCCATCCCCTCGCGGTACAGCGCGCAGTAGCCCCCCTCGGTGAACCGCTGCGCCCACCGCCCCAGCCGCGCATCCGCCGCGCGGTGCTCGGCGCGCAACGCCATCAGCGCCGCGTTCTCGGGCCACTCGCCCGCTGCGCGCAGCGCCATCACCGAGGACGGCGGCTCGCCGCCGAGCGTCGCGTACAGGCCGATGAACGCCTGGTAGTGACGAAGCTCGTCGTCCGCCATGCGCAGCCAGCCCGACGCCGCCTCACCCGGCACCCCCGCGTCCAGCGCGTCGAGGTCCGCCGCGAGCGCGCGCACCGCGACGAGGTAGCCCTCCCACAGCTCCTTGTAGGCCTGGCGCAGCGCCCACCGGCGGTCGGTCTCCACGGTGCGATGCGGTGCGTCCCAGTAGGTGCGGATCACCTCCGCCTCCGCGGCCCACCACACCGCGTTGGCGGCCACCAGCTCGCGCAGCGCGTCGATCGACAAGGCGCCTCCCGGGCGCCACCCTACCCCGGCCCGAACGCGTGGTGTAGGGAGAGCCGATGACGCCGCCGCACGACGATCCGATCGCACGCGCCCGCCTCGCCGCCGCCTGGGCGACGGACGGCTGCGCTCGCACCGGCTGTGGCTGGTACCACGGCACGTGGCCGCTGTGGCGAGCGCTCGGCCTCGCGAGCGCCCCCGACGTGCACGAGGTGTTCTACCGCGAGGCCCTCCTCGACCACCTGGACGCCGGCGGCGGCGATCGCGTGCTCGTGACCGGCGCGGCCGATCCCGAGATGCTCGCGACCACGCTCCGCGCGTTCCGAGCGCGCGGGCGCACGCCGCGCCTCGAGGCGCTCGATCGCTGCGCGACCCCGCTCGCGCTCGCCGCCGCGTGGGCCCACCACGAGGGCGTGCCACTGCGGACGCATCAGGTCGACGCGCTGGTTCACGCGACCGACGCGCGCTTCGATCTGGTCCTCACCCACGCGTTTCTCGGCTACTTCGACCCCGCCGGGCGCGCCGCGCTCGCGGCCCGCTGGCGCGACTGGCTCGCACCCGACGGGCGGCTGATCACACTGAACAGGCTGCGGCCCGACGCGCCCGACGCGCGCGTCGGGTTCACGGCGGCGCAGGCTGCGGCGTTCGTCGCCCGGGCGCGCACGGAGGCAGAGGGGCGCTGGGACGTCGACGACGCCGTGGCGCGCGCCGAGGTGTGGACCCGCAACCTCGACGCGTGGCCGCTGCGCGACGCCGACACGCTCCGCGCGCTCCTCGAGGGCGCAGGGCTGAGCGCGACCCTGCACACGATCCCGCCGGCCCCCGGCGCCCCACCCGCCGGCCCCGGCAGCCCCGGCCAGGCGACCTACGTGGGCGTCGTCGCGCGCCGATCCTAGCCCTTTGGCTCGATCAGGCAGATGAAGTCCTCGAACTTTCCGCTCGCCGAGCGGGGGATCGCGTCGACCTCGACGATCTCGACCTCCATCCCCTCGGGCAGGCGCTTGCGCATCTCGGCGGTGATGCCAGCGCGCTCGTCCTCGGTGAGCGGCTCCTCGACCACCAGCCGCGCCTCGATGCGGGTGAAGCTCGTCTGTGCGAGCTGATGCTGCACCAGCTTCGGGTACTTCTCGGAGATCTTCGTCGTGCCGAACTGCGGCCAGATCCGGTCGCCGCGATCGGTGAGGATGCTGTTGCGCACCCGCCCGAGCACGCGGTTGAGCACCGGGAGGCCGCGCCCGCACGGACACGGCGCGCCCACCTCGGCGAAGTCGCCGACGTCGTAGCGGACGATCGGCGTGGCGAAGTTGTGCAGCGAGGTGACGACGACCCGGCCGACCTCACCCGGCGCGCACGGCCGCCCCGCGTCGTCGAGGACCTCGACCAGCACGTCCTCGGAGGGGACGTGCAGGTGCTCGTGCTCGGGGCACTGCAGCCCGAGGTAGCCGACCTCCTGCGTCGAGTACATGTCGTGGATGGGCACGCCGAACACCCGCCGCGTCGCCTCGCGCACGTCGGGCCGCAGCAGCTCCGAGAGCGTGGCGACCGCGCGCAGGTTCGGGATCGTGACGCCCTCCCGCTCCGCGAGCTCCACGAGATAGCCGAGGTTGGTCGGGTAGGTGAGCAGGTAGGCGGGCGCCTCGGCCACGAGCAGCTCGAGCTGTCGGCTGACCGGGGTGCGGATGTCGAGCGTGACGGTCTCGCCTGGGGGCCCGAGCACGTCCGACCACGGGCCCCAGCCGCGGCCCCTCAGGCCATCGCTGGGCAGGTCGCGCAGGAAGCGGGTGGTGATCAGCTTCGCGCTGGTGTCCTTGCGGTGCCACAGGATCTCGCGCACCGTCATCGCGCTCCAGTACAGCCCGAACAGCGCCGTGCGCGACACCTTGACCGGGAACCCGGTGGAGCCCGACGTGGACACGACGTTCACCGCACCGTGCTGCGGCGGGATGGCCCGCGACAGCATCACGTCGGTCTGGCGCAGCTCGGCGCGCGTGATCAGCGGCACCTCGGCCCAGCTGGCCTCGTCGAGCCGTGCCGGATCGATGTGCGCGAGCGATCGCTGGTACCAGGGCGACGTGCGCTTGGCGTGGTCCAACAGCACGGCGGCCTGCTGGAGCTGCATCTGGCGCAGCCGCTCGGCGGGCCACCACTCGGTGATCTGGAGCTGCGCCAGCACGCAGAACAGCGGGTGGTGCTGGGTCTGCGGCAGGGTGGGCCACACGACGCCCGGGAGCGCCGAGCGCGGCATCAGGGATCCAGGGAAGCTCTCGGCCAAGGTTCCTTCCATCACAGCGAGCGCGTGAACACACGGTAGCGACGGTACGGTGTCATCCCCGCCCCCTCGACGACCGCGCGCATCGGGAGGTTGTCCTCGTGGATGACGGACGCCTCGATGCGCGAGTACCCGGCGCGCCGCGCGCCGTCGACGATGTTCGCGACCAGCACGGCGTGGATTCCGCTGCCCTTGTAGGGCGGCAGCACGCCGATCAGCTTGAACGACGCGGTGCGGACCTGCGGTGCGGCCAACGCGACCCGCAGCCAGCCGGTGGGGAACATCGCGCCGCGCGCAGCGTGCAGCGCCTCGTTCAGCTCGGGCATGCACGCCGCGAAGCCCGCCGGCTTGCCGTCCACCAGGGCGAGCTGCAGCAGCTCGGGGTTCGCGAACGCGAGGTAGGCCTGTCCGATCGCCCGAAACGCCGCGCGCGACATCGGCGAGGTGTCGGGCACGGTGCGGTAGGCGATGTCGAACACGTCGTAGGCGGCGTCCAGGTCGCGCAGGATGCGGCGCCAGCGCGCGCGGCGCACCTCGAGACCGGGCACGGCGCAGCGCTTCGACTTCGACGCGAGCGGCTCGGGCAGCGGCACCGGCGCTCCGTAGGCGTCCACGAGGTCGATCTCGTAGGCGAGCATGTCGTGGTGCTTCTCGAAGCCCTCGGCCGCGACGACCTCGGCATAGAACGGCGGATGCCAGCCCTGCACGAGCGGCGGCAGCGTGTGGAAGCCCTCGACCGTGAACCCCACGTACTCGAGCCGACTCAGGTCGCGCGGCCCACCGAGCCGCTTGGCCCCCCAGCGGCGCCCCTCCTCGGCCGCGCGATCGAGCAGCGCAGCGGCGACCGCCGGATCGGGGACGCACTCGAAGTGACCGAACCACGCGCCGGACTCGCGATCGGACTCCTCCCGCTCGGGCTCGAACAGCACGGAGATCCGGCCGACGACGACCTCGCCCTGCACCGCGAGGAACAGCTTGAGGCGCGCCTGCTGAAGCAACGGGCTCGACGCCGACAGGCGCCGCCGCTCGAGGATCGGCAGCGGCGGCACCCACAGGGGCTCGTTGCGGTACAGCCGCGCCGGGAGCGCGAAGAACGCCTCGCGATCCGCGGCGCTCTCGACCTCGCGCAGGCGGATCGGCCCCGAGGGGATCGTCATCGCGGCGGCCGCAACGGCGTCGTCGACGGCGGCTCGCCCCCGAAGTTCCACGCCTTGAGTACCTCGCGGCGGGGGCCGAGGAACGCGTCGACGAACGCGACGTGCGCCGGCGCGCTCCGATAGGCCGGGACGTCCTCGACGCGGTCGAACCCGACGATCAACAGGAGATCCCACGCGGCGATCGCGTCGTCGTCCGCGGGCAGCTCCGCCCGAAAGGACCGCACCCCGGGCAGCGTCGGAAACACGCGGTACGCCTCGTCGCGCACCTCGCTGCGACCCGCCGGGTTCGCGTGCGGATCGGTCAGCTTGATGAACACGAAGCGCTCGATCATCGGCCCTCCACCCCGAGGCCTGCGCAGGCGGTGCGCGGCCCTGCCCATCCTACCCGAACGAGGGGACGTGACGAGCCGGATCCCATGGCGTATGTTCCCGCTCCACACCCCCTGGACCCTGGAGGGCCCATGCCCTACGTCGTCACCGACAACTGCCAGAAGTGCCGCTTCACCGAGTGCGTCGAGGTCTGCCCCGTCGACTGTTTCTGGGGCGACGACGAGATGCTCTACATCGATCCCGACACCTGCATCGACTGCGGCGCGTGCGAGCCGGTCTGCCCCGTGCAGGCGATCTACCCGCTCGAGGAGCTCCCGGCCGACAAGGAGGCCTGGACGCAGATCAACGCCGACAAGTGCGCCGGCGGCTCGCTCGAGAACATCACCGAGATGGTCGACGCCTTCCCGGGCGCCGAAGAGCGCAAGAAGCAGCTCGGATTCTAGCCCGCACCGGGTCAGACGAGTGAAAGGGGCGCTCCCGGGTTGGGCGCTTACGGTCTGGGTGAACGCGCGAGACGGGCTTCGGCCCGCTCACCCGTCCCCAGGCCGGCGTCCCGAAGCCCTACCCGGGGCGTCGGCCTATGGGGGCTGGCTCAGGTGGCGTCGACCTTCGCGTCGGCGAGCCGTGCCCGGATGTAGCGCCGCCGCTTCTCGATGAACCACGGGTCGAAGCCCGCGGTCTTGAACTCGTTGCGCAGCCGATAGACGAGCACGTGCAGCTTGTTCTCGTCGCGCGCGTCGCGGCCCCAGATGCCGGTGAGCACGTCGGCATCCGCGATCCACCCGCGCTCGCCGAGCACCACGCCCTTCTCGCGATCCTCCGCCCACTGCCGCGCGAGCAGGTAGAGCAGGATCGCCCGGTTGTCGGCGGTGACCTGATGCAGCAGTTCGCTGCCCGCGTCGGTCAGCGACGCCTCGGGCCCGGTGACGCCGTTGAGGGTGGCGATGAGCGTGTAGGGGTAGCGATCGGGCACCGGCGCGGCGGTCGCACCGCTGAGCGCGTCGCCGAGGCGCAGGCACAGTCGACGCCCACCGACCTCGAACGGCTCGTCGACCTCGAGCGGGCGGTCCTCGGTGCCGTGCCCGAGCCACACCTCGCCGTTGTCGAACAGGAGCAGCGTCGCGACCTGATCGAACCCGTCCGACCCGAGGATCGGGTAGCGATCGGAGCCCAGCGGCACACACACGCCGCTGTCCATGTCTTCGACCAGGTAGTTCGGCGCGAGCTCGATGGACGGGGCCTGATCGGAGCGGCGCAGGATCAGGCTGGTGTCCGGGCCCAGCTCGATGCGATCGCCCGGGTAGAGCCGGGTGGGCGTCGTGACACGCTTGCCGTTCACCCGCGTGCCGTTGCGGCTCCCGACGTCGCGAACGTAGACGTGCTCGGCGTCGGTCCACACCAGCGCATGGTGCTGACTGACCATCGGATCGTTGACCACCAGATCGTTGCTTGGAAGGCGGCCGATCTGCATCGGGCGGCTCCGCACCCGCTGCGTGTGCAGCACGCGATCTCCACTGACCAGTTGCAGCTCGTAGCCCAAGGCTTGCCCCACGCTCGTCTCGCCCCATGAATACCACTACCGGGTGGCGTTTGGACATCCCGGGCGCCGCGCCGCCGTCATCTCGGCGCTGGAGTCGTGGGTGTGTCGGCCCCCTTCCATCCCGTAAGGCCCCTCGCGGCCGGGGACTTTTCCCGCTACCCTCCCGCTGTCGGAGGTGGGTGGTGGAGCTTCGCGACTTGGAGATCGCGACCGAGTTCTGTGCGCTGGTGCAGACCGCGGACCTGCTCGAGTACCTCGCGTTGCCGCGGAGCGCGTCGGCGGACGACGCCGTGGCAGCGCTCGCCGAGCGACGGCGACGGCTGCAGGGGATGCAGAACAACCCGAAGTACAAGGACTCCGCGCGCTACCTGCTGAAGCACTACCAAGCGCTAAGCCGCGTCGCCGCGTCGCCCGAGGCGCACCTCGAGCACGCCCGCGTGGCGCGCGAGCGCGAGCTGATCCCCACCCTGCAGATGGCCATCGACAGCGCGCTCGCCGATGGCGTGATCACCAAGGCCGAAGAAGCGTTCGTCCGTCGCGCCGCGCTCGCGCTCGGGATCTCCGAGGCGACCTACGAGCGCGTGCTGGCGGAGCGCGCCGCGCGGGCCGGCGTCGCCGCTCCGCTGCCCGAGACCTCGGGCCCCCCCACGTGGAGCGGTGGGCGGACCACCGCGCCCGCGCGCCCGGGACGCACCAGCACCGAGCCCGACGTGCAGGGCGCGTCCGAGCACAACTGGTGGGACGCGGGGTTCACGCACCTGTTGCTGCAGGTGATCCCCGGGGGGCCCGGACAGCTCGTCGACGTGTACTGCCGCGGCGGCACGAGCGCGCTGACGCTCCTGCCACAGCGTCCCCAGCTCGGATGGCTCGGGCTCGAGCGCAACCCGCGCCGATTCACGAGCGGACAGGGAGCGATCGCCCCGTACGGGGATCGCGCGAAGCTGCTCGCGGGCACCCCCGAGCAGATCCCGCTGCCGGACGAGAGCGTCGACTACGTGCTGGGCGTTCGCGCGCTGGCCTACCTCTCCGACAGCCGCCCGGTCTTCGAGGAAGCCCGCCGCGTCCTCCGCGCGGGCGGGCGCGCGCTGTTCGCCGAGCCCGACGGACTCGCGGAGAGCTTCTATTTCGACGGCCACCTCGAAGGCTACAACGCCGCGTTCCACGCGCTCGGTCTCCGCATCGACGCGCGGATGCGCGGCGACGCGTCGTCCGCGTACGGGCCGGGGCTTGCGCTGGGGCCCCAGCTCGCGAGGCGCGTCCGCGAGGTGGGGTTGACGCCGATCCGCACGCTGACGCACGCGTCGAGCACGCTCGAGGATCGTCCGTTCGCGCGCCTGTCCCGACACCTTCGCCGCTACCCGCGCGCCCTGGCCCAAGCCGCGGGCCTGCCCGAGGACGATCCGGCGATCTCGGCGGTCGACGCCGAGGTGGACCGTCTCGACGCGGAGATCCCGGGCGACCGCGTGGCGCTCTGCGGTCACGTGATGGCGATGTTCCTGGTGGCGGCGGTCAAGGAAGGCTGACCGGCCACACGCCGAGCCCCTCGCCGTCTGCGCCGCCGACCGCGACCGCGCTCCCATCCGGCGCGAGCGCGACCGCCATCGAATGCGCGCCCCGCTGCGAGACCACACCCCGGACGTCGAGTCCAGGCAGCCGCAGCACCGTCATCCGATCGTCCGAACCGACCGAGACGGCCCGATCGCCGCAGGCCGCGATGCCGCCCATGTGATGCGCCCCCGTGTCTCGCGACGCGACCTGCGCAGCGCTGTCCAGCGCGTGCAGCGCGACGCGGCGCACGCCGTCGACGCTCTCCGAACGCAGGACGCCGTGCGGGGTCCACAGCAGACGATGCGTCAGCGAGCCCGCGTCGAGGACGACCTCGGCGACGACGCGCCCCGATGCGACCTCCAGGACCAGCAACCGCTGCTCGGAGAGATCGAGCTTCAGCGCGAGCACCCACAGGTGCTGGCCGTCGGGCGACGCGGCGAGCGCGCTCGGGTAGGTCCGCTCGGGGAAGGTCCAGCACAGCACGTCGTCGTCCCCCGCGAGATCGCGCACCGTCACCCGGGCGCGCACGGCTTCCCCCGGCACCTCGTCGGCCACCGCGAGCCACGGGCGCTCGGTGGCGAACACGAGCCGATGGGGTGGCAGCCCCCAACGCATCGCGACGGCCCGCGCCGCGCCGAGGTCCCACAGCCCGACGAAGCCGTCGTGACCTGCGGTGGCGAGCCAGCCCGTGCGCGGGTCGAACGCGACGTCGTGGCAGCCCCGCCCGTGGCCGCGCAGCAGCAACGTGCGACCCGTCGCGACCTCGAGGACCCGCACCACACCGCTCGCGCCCGCGATCCGCCCGCCGCCCGCCACCGCGACCCAGCGCCCGTCATGGGACCACGCGACGCCCTGGATCGGGTCGGCGCACGGCACGAACAGCGCGTCCCCGGCGCGCCGCGCCTCGGGTCCCGGCGTCACGCGCCAGACCGCCGTGGGGTGCGCCCAGCGCCGCGCGAGGTCATCCCAATCCATCGTTCCCCTCCCCGGCGAGGATAACCCCTCGAAGCCGACCATTCCGAGCGCGCCCCGATCCGGGACACCCGCGACGACAGTCCTGCGTAAGGCCGAATCATGGTCAAGCGGAAAAATTTTCGACAATGTAGTGCTTCGGGGTGTTGCAACCTGGAGTCTCATGCGATTGGCCTGGCTCGTCATGCCGTGGATGATCGCGGGCTGTGCCGTCGGCACGACGTCCGCGACGGATCCACCACGTCCGGCGAGCAGCCCACCCGGCGTCGCGGAGGCCAGCGTGAGTCCGCCTCGCTACGCCACGCATCGCGACGCGCGCGGTGACCTCCTCCCTGCTGGCGCGGTGGCCCGGCTCGGCTCGGCGCGCCTCCGGCACCCGGTCGAGGTGACCGCGCTCGCGTGGTCCGCGGACGGCGAGCGGCTGGTCAGCGTCGACAGCCAGGGCGAGATCCGCAGTTGGGACGGGCGGGTCGGGCGCCGCGCAGCGAAGGCGCCGTCCATTCGAGGCGGCACGATCGCGATCTCACCCGACGGGACCTGGCTCGCGGTCGGCGGCGAGGACCTCTCCGTGCACGCGCTCGCGGACGGGGTCGAGCGGTGGCGCCAGCCGACGCGCCCGCCGATCGTCCGCGACGTCGCGTTCCATCCCGAGGGCGCCCTCCTGGCTGCCGCCGTGGGCACCACCGTGGAGGTGCGAGACGCCGGAACTGGCGGTGCGCTGCAGCGCTGGACCGAGCACGAAGAGCGCGTCGAGCGAGTCACCTGGTCTCCCGATGGCGGGCTCCTGGCGTCCGCGGATCGCGGTGGCCTGGTGCTCGTGCGCGACACAGCGAGCGGTGAGCTCGTCACGACGTTCCGGCTCACCGATGGATCGTGGCCGCCCGTCGTGTTGTCGTTCACGCGGGACGGGAGCCTGCTGCTCGCCGGGGACGATCCGATCGAGCTTCGCGAGGGGCGCACCGGCGCCTTCGTGGGCGAGCTTCGCGGCTTCGGACCGATCGCCGGGGCCGCCGCTTCGGCTGACGGCACGCTGCTCACCTCGCACGCCCCACCCAACCATCGCCTGGTACGCTGGAACCTCACCGAGCGCCGCGGCGCCCTCGCGTGGTCGACGGCGACGCCGAGCGCGCGCGGCGCGGTCGCGGCGCACGCCGAGCGCATCGCCATCGCCGATCCCATCGGCGGGATCGCCCTGGTTGCGCAAGCGGACGGACGACGGCTCGACGAGCCGGTGGGCCACGTCGGCGAGATCGCGTCGGTCGTCTTCCACCCGACCTCTACCCGCGCCTGGACCGGCGGCGAGGACGGGTACGTGATGGCATGGGACGTGACCTCGGGCACGCCGACCCGCTACGACGACCGCCACCCGGGCGGCGTGCACCGCATGGCGGCCGACGCGACCGGGACCCGCCTGATCACCTCGGGCTGGGACGGGCTCGCCCGCGTGTGGGAGCCCGGACGCGTCAAGGCACGACGCGTGCTGACGACGGGCTCAGGTGCAGATGTCGGCTGGCGACACGACGGCGTCCCGGTCACCTACTCCGCCGAGCGCGGGCTGGTCGTGTGGGCACCCGAGGGCGAGCGCACCCTGGCGCCTGGCCGCCCGGGGCCGATGCGCGTCGACCCCACCGGACGGCGCGCCGTCCTACCGGGCGTCGACGGGCCGATCGTCGCCGACCTGGAGGACGGCGCCCTGCTCGCGCGCCTCCGCGCCGTGCCGTCGACGCAGTCGATGCTCCAAGACGCCGCGTGGAGCCCAGACGGAGAGCACATCGCGTTCGCGGGCGCCGACGGCCGCACGTGGATCGTCGACGTGAACGGGAGCGAGGCCGTAGCGCTCGAGGGGCCGCACGGCGTGGTCACCAGCATCGCGTGGTCCGCGGACGGCCGCCAGCTCGCGTCCGCACACGACGAGGGGACCTGGGTATGGGACGTGACGCGGCGCGCGATCGTCGCCACCTTGCAGGGACACGACGGGTACACCACCCATGTCGCGTGGACCGCGGACGGCGCGCGCATCGCCACGGCGAGCACCGACGGTACGGTGCTGCTGTGGACACGCCCCTGACCGTCGATCAGGCCGCGGACTCGAGGAGCTCCACCTCGTTGGCGGCGCCGGCGCGGATGTTGGCGTAGAGCCGCAGACGCTGCAGCGCCTCACGCTCGATCTGCCGCACGCGCTCCCGGGAGAGATCCATCCCCTGCCCGACCTGCGCGAGCGTGCGGAACTGGTTGTCGTCCAGCCCGTAGCGCTGCACCAGCACGTAGCGGTGGCGATCCGAGAGCACGGTCTGGAACGCCTCGAACATCCGGTGGATCTCCTGCGCGTGGATCGCCTCCTGATCCGGCTCCAACGCGTCGTCATCGGAGAGGAACTGCTCGAACGAGCGAGGGCGCGGCCCGTCATCGACCGGCTCGTCGAGCGAGACGGTGCGACCCTGGGAGAGCAGGAACTCGGCGCGCTTGCGATCGATGCCCGCCTCGACGGCGAGATCGTCGAGCGTGTAGTCGGTCCCCGACGCCTCGAAGTGCTTCATCGCCTTGCGCAGGTTTCGCGTCTGCTCGACCGCGCAGCCCGGGAGACGGACCGGACGGCCCGTGTGGTCGATGGCGCGCGTCATCTGGGCGCGCACCCACCACCGCGCATACGTCGAGAACCGGATGTCGCGATCGGGATCGAAGCGCTTGGCCGCCCGCAACAGGCCGATGTAGCCCTCCTGCACCAGGTCTTGCTCGGCGAGGAACGGACCCGCGAGCTTGCGCGCCTCGCCGTGCGCGATGCGCTGCCCCGACATCGCCAGGCGCCAGCGGAGCGCCTCGCTCTCGGCCCACGCCTCGCGCGCCGAGCGCGCGTGCCCGAGGTGCTCCGGGTCTTCCTTGGCCGCGCGCCAAGCCGCCTCGACCGCCGCCTCGAGCCGGTCGACCATGCCCGCCCGTGTGCGCTCGACGCGCGCGGGGCGACGCTTCAGCTCGTCACTGGCCGCAGGGATGGCACGCACCGCCTCTCGCGCGCGATTCTCGGCCGCGCGGATGCGCCGCGCCATGTTCTTCTCTTCGGCAGCGGACAGCCGCTCCCCTTCCAGCTCTCGTCGCGTGTCGAAGGTGGCGATGGTGGGCTCCTTCGCGGCATGGTCCGCGGCTGTGGTGCGCGCCCGGTGCGGGCAGAGAACGTGCTCCGTACCCGGTCGGACCCGGAGCCGGAGCACTATGCCCGAAACAGAGTGCCACTGCAGACCGAAGTGCCACGTTGGCCATCCTTTGACGTTCTTTGACGAACGCCGCGCCTAGCGCACCGACTCGCGGATGGTCGCGTAGTCCCGCAGCTTCCCGAGCGCCTCGCGCTCGATCTGGCGCACGCGCTCGCGCGACAGATCCATGCCCTTTCCGACTTGAGAGAGCGTTCGGAACGTGTCGTCGCGCAGACCGAATCGACGCTCGAGGACGAATCGATGGCGATCGTTGAGCACGACCTCGATACCCTCGCGCATCAGCGCGAGCTCCTGCTGGCGAATCACCTCGAGGTCCGGGTCCGCGATCGTCTCGTCCGCGAGGAACTGCTCGACGGAGCGCGGCCGCGGCCCGTCCTCGACCGGATCCTCGAGCGAGACCGTCTGGCCCTGGCTCAGCAGGAAGCGGGCGCGTCGCTCGTCGATGCCCACCTCGTCCGCGAGCTCGGCGACCGTGTAGTCCTCTCCGAGGGCGTCGAAGTGCTTCATCGCCTTGCGCAGGTTCCGCGTCTGCTCGACCGCACAGCCCGGGAGACGGACGGTGCGCCCCGCGTGGTCGATGGCGCGGGTCATCTGGGCGCGCACCCACCAGCGGGCATAGGTCGAGAACCGGATGTCCCGATCGGGATCGAAGCGCTTGGCCGCACGGAGCAGGCCGATGTAGCCCTCCTGCACCAGGTCGATCTCGTCCATGTAGGGGCCCGCGAGCTTGCGCGCCTCGCCATGCGCGATGCGCTTGCCCGACATCGCGAGCGTCCACCGGATGTTCTCGGCCTCGGCCCACGCCTCGCGCGCCGCGCGAGCAGCCTCCTTGTGCTCGGGGTCCTTGCGGGCCGCCTCCCACGCTGCGTTCACCGCCGCTTCGATGCGGTCGACGGCGCCCGCCCGCGTGCGCTCGGCGCGCGAGGGACGCGCGGTGAGCTCGCGCTGGGCCGCCGGGATGCCGATGACGGCCTGCCGCGCCACCCGCTCCGCCGCGCGAACGCGCCGGGCCAGCGCCTTCTCTTCGTCGGCTCCGAGCCGCCTCCCCCAACGTGCGTCGTCGTTACCCATGTCGATTCCCCCGGTTGAGGCCCTGAACAGCTTGCACACCTTTTGTACATGTTCTGAAGTCAGTCTGTACCCCCCACCGACAAACCGTGACAACCGGGAACCCGAGCCGACGCGGCGAGGTCGGGGGTGACTCACGCGCCCGCCCCGACTAGGACGGGGCGCAGAACGATCGGAGAAGTGCATGATGCTGCGAACGACCGTGTACACACTACCGGCGCTCCTCGCCGGCTGCTGGCCGCTGATCACCGAGCCGTTCGATCAGGTCGTCGAGCCCGAAGCGACGTTGCTGTATGCCAGCTACCAGCAGCTCCAGCCCGTCGGCGACTACTGGACCTCGGCCGACCCGTTCGCGTTTGCGCTGTGGGGTCTGTTCGAGGAGCCTCAGGAGGTCACCGGCCTGGAGCTCTACGGCGTGCCGGGCGCTTGCACGCGCCAGAGCGCGTTCACGCCACTCGCGTCTCTGTTCGTCCGCGACGGCACTGGGACGAGCCGCTGGAAGTACGACGACCGGGAGATCCGTCTGCCGTGGAACCAGTACGTCTACTTCGCCGAACCCGAGCGCAGCGATTTCCGTGCGGACACCACCTACGCGCTCGCCCCGATCGCGGTCGGCGCTCGGGACGAGTTCGAGGTACCCGCCTTCCTGCACACGCCGATGACCGACATCACCGTCACCCGTCCCGTGATCGATGGCGCAGAGCCGGCGACCGTCAACCTCTCGAACTTCCAGATCGAGTGGACCGGCACACCCGCGGACTGGATCCAGGTGCAGGTGGAGCTGCTGGATGACAGCTTCCAGGTGGTCAGCACCGTCTACTGCCTCGTCGAGGACACCGGCTCGTTCACGGTGCCCGCCGAGCAGTTCACCCAAGCCGGGGGCGCGACCAGCGCGTACCTCGTCGTCGGTCCGGTCAGCTATCGCGCCGGTCTCGCCCCGATCGGCGACGACGCCGGCTTCCGGACGACCGCGAGCTACGCGGTGTATGGCTGGGTCCGTCTGTAGACGAGCCCGCGCCGCATGGCGGGATAGAGACACCGTCTGGAGGTGCCGTGTCCGACCGGATTGCGATCCTGCCCACGCCCAACCCCGACGCGATGAAGTTCACCGTGCCCGGTCGACTCGTCGAGCGGGGCCCCTACGAGTACCGCCGCGGCGAGAACGCCAGCGACAGCCCGCTGGCCGCCAGCCTGCTCGCGCTGCCCGGCGCGCAGATGGTCATGGTCGCCGACCGTTTCGTCACCGTCCAGCGCGACGAGGGGCATGACTGGGAGCCGCTCGGCGCCGCGGTCATCGCCGCGCTGCACGCGTTCCTGGGGAGCTACCAGGTCGCGGTGTTCGAGCCCGCGCCGGTCGCCCCCGCGGACGCGCCGGCCACCACCGAGGTCGAGCGCCGTGTGGTCGCGCTGCTCGACGAGTACGTCCGCCCCGCCGTGGCCGACGATGGGGGCGAGATCCGCTTCCTCGGCGTGGAGGACGGCATCGTGCGCATCAGCCTGCGCGGCGCATGCGGCACCTGCCCGTCATCGACGACCACGCTGCGCATGGGCGTCGAGCGCCTGATCCGCGAGCACGTCCCCGAGATCCGCGCGGTCGAGAACGTCCCGCTAGCGTGAGCCCAGGAAGGCGCCGACGCGCTGCGTGGCGTCCTCGGCCTGCCGCGCGCAGTCCTTCACCCCGATGCCGCGCAGGTGATTCCCCACGAGGAACAGCCCGGGGCACCGCGCCTCGGCGTCGAGCGCGGTGGACACTCGACCGAGGTGGCCCGGCTCGTAGGCCGGGATGCCGTTCGGGTGCCGGATCACGCGCACGAAGCGCGGCTCGGCCCGCTCCGGGCCGCAGAAAGCGATCTGCGCCGCGCGCGCCCGGGAGATCAGGGCCTCGTCCGGGAGCGCCACGACCTCGGGGTACAGTCCGCCGCCGAGCATCGTGCGCACGAGCACCTCGCCGCCAGGCGCCTGATCGGGGAAGCTGTTCGAGGTGAACAAGGCGCCGAGCACGCCGCCGAGGTCCTCGCCCCGCGCCACGAGCACCCCGAAGCCGCGCGCCGCGCGCACCCACGCGTCGACCGGCCACGCCGTGGTGACGACAGCGATCGGGTTGTACCGGATCGCGCGGAGCGCGTCCGCCGCGACGGGATCCAGCGGCCCGAGCAGGTCGGCCTGCGCGGGCCCCGGCGCGGCGAGCACCACCGCATCGGCGTCCCACTCCCCTCGTGCGGTGTGCACCGACCACCGCTCGCCCTGCCGCACCACCCGCGTCACCACCGCGCCCGTGGTGACACGCTCCCCGAGGCGAGCCGCCAGCGTCTCGCACAGCGTTCCTGCGCCACCGGGCAGCGTGGTCAGGTGCCCGCTCGGCTGCCCCCCCCGGCCCAGCCGCACCATCGCGACGAACAGGCTGCGGAAGTCCCGCTCCAGCTCGTGCATCCGCGGAAACGCCGCGCGCAGCGACGTCTTGTACGGATCGGCAGCATAGATGCCCGCGACCATCGGACCGACCATGCGCGCCACGAACCACCGCCCGAGACGCCGCTCCACCCACGCGCCGACCGTCTCGTCGTCCGCGCGCGAGGGGTCGCGCGCCTCGGCGCCGCGCGGCATCAGCAGCTCGAGCAACATCCGGAGCTTCGCCCTCAGCGGGATGAGCCGACTCATCGCCAGCTTGCGGGGACCGAGCGGGGCCTCGTGCAGTCGGCCGTCGGCGTAGATCCACCGCTCGCGGGCCGCGTCCGACGCGCGGAGGACCTGCCCGTCGAGCCCTGCGAGCTTCAGCAGCCTCCCCATCGCCGGCTCGCTGTCGAGCCAGCCGTTGGCCGCGTGATCGAGCACGCGACCGTCCTCGCGGGTCGAGCGCACCTTGCCGCCAGGCTCGGGGGACGCCTCGAGCACCACCACGTCGTGGCCCGCCGAGACCAGGAACGTCGCGGCGGCGAGGCCCGAGATCCCTCCGCCGACCACGATCACGCTGGCCATGCGTGCCTCAGACGGTCTGGCTGAAGCGCGGGCGCGCTCCGGCCACGCCCGCAGGGGGCAGGTAGGCGTCGAACACCATCGCGACGTTGCGCACGAGCAGCCGACCGACCTCGGTGACGCGGATCTCGTCCGCGTCGCGCTCCACCAGACCCTGGTCCTCGAGCGGCGCGAGCCCGTCGAGCTCGGCGGCGAAGTGCGCGCGGAAGTCCACCCCGTGCTCGGCCTCGATCGCGGAGAACGAGAGCACGAAGTTGCACATCAGCGCGTTGATCACGTCGCGGCGCAGCCGATCCTCGGCGGTCAGCGTGCAGCCCTTCTCAATCGTGCACGCCCCCTCCTCCACCGCGGTCCACCACGCGCCGAGACGCGCCTTCTCCTGGACGTAGGCGCCCGCGAGCTCGCTGATGGCGCTCATCCCCACGCCGATCACCTCGAGCCCCGGGCGGGTCGTGTAGCCCATGAAGTTGCGGTGGAGCCGCCGCTCGCGCTGCGCGACCGCGAGCGCGTCGTCGGCCAGCGCGAAGTGGTCCATCCCGATCGCCTGATAGCCCGCCTCGGTGAGCACCTCGTGGGCCTGTAGAAACAGCCCGATGCGCTCGCCGGGCGTCGGCAGGTGGTAGCGTTCGAGCTGACGTTGGTGCGGCTTGAGCCACGGTACGTGCGCGTATCCGAACACCGCGAGCCGATCGGGTGCGCCGTGCAGAACCTGCCGCAGCGTGTCGGCGAAGCTCTCGGGCGTCTGGTTCGGCAGCCCGTACATCAGGTCGACGTTCAGGCTGTCCATCCCGTGCCCGCGCGCCCGATCGAGCACCGCGAACACGCGCGTCGCGGTCTGCGGGCGGTTGACCGCGACCAGCACGTCGGGGTCGAAGCTCTGCACGCCCAAGGAGAGCCGGTTCACCCCGAGCGCGGCGAGCACGTCCACCTGCTCGTCGGTGGTGATCTCCGGGTCGGCCTCGACGCTGATCTCGGCCCCCTCGACCGGGCGGAACCGGCGGTAGAGCATCTCGTACAGCCGCTCGAGGTCGGCGGGCCCGTACCAGGTGGGGGTGCCGCCGCCGAGGTGGATCCGGGCGACGTCGATGCGATCCGCCGCGAGCGGTAGCGTGTCGAGCTGCCGCTCGAGCGCGTCGAGGTAGCGGACGCCGATGTCCGGCCGTGTCCCCACGACCATCGCGCACCCGCAGAACCAGCATTGTTCCTTGCAGAACGGGATATGCACGTACACGCTGGCCGGGCTCCCGACCGCGCGAAAGCCCGCTTCTCGCGCGGACTCGGAGAAGTCGGCGCGCCATGCGGGTGCGGTCGGGTAGCTGGTGTAGCGCGGGCCCGCGCGGTTCAACTGCTCGATCAGCTCGGGGCTCGGTCGCATGGCAGATCCTCTCGCAGGGCCCTATCGCACAGCAGGTGGGCGATGCACCTCGTCGCATGACCCATCGGGCGACACGGGCCTTCGAGAACCGAGTTCGCACCGTGAGACATCCTGTCGACAGGCCCGAACACGCCGCGGCACGCGCCATGCATTAAGTTCTTCCCAAGCAGAGCCTCTCGGTCCAGGAGGGCGTGAATGGGAACGCTGAACCGTTTCGCCGGCTGTCTCCTCGGCGCAGCGATTGGTGACGCGCTCGGACGCCAGACCCACGGTGTCGACCGCCCCGAGGCGGTCCCGCTGGTCAACGACGCGACGCTCGAGTGGACCGACCAGACCCAGCACCTCCTGCTCACCGCGCGCGGCCTGCTCGAGGCGCTCCGCTGGCCCTACGATCGCCGCGTGGTGGGACGCGCCGTCGCCGGAGAGCTGGTCGACTGGTACCACGACCCCACGACCGTCGCGCGACGCCCGGGGCAATCGTCCCTCGCCGCGGCCGTGCGCCTGCTCGAGGGCGCCGACTGGGAGGCGTCCGGCAATCCGGCGACCGATGGCGCCGATCCGTTGCTCCGCGCGATCGCGGTCGGCCTCGCCTATCCACCCGACAAGGTCGCCGAGCCCGCTGCGCTGGTGGCCGGGATGACGCACGCCCATCCGACCGCCCTGCAGGGGGCCACCCTCATCGCGTGGCTGGTGAGCGCGCTGGCCCGCGGGGCGCCGCTCGCGCCCGAGACCTTCCGTGGCGCGATCGCGTTCACGCTCGACGCACAGCCCGAGGGCGACGCCGTACGCAGCGTGCGCGTCGCGCTGGACCTCGCGGACCACACGCGTCCAGGCGCGCTCGCCGAGATCGACCCGCGCAGTCTGCCTGACGGCGACTGCGGGCACCGCGCGGCGTCGGCGGCGGGCCTCGCGGCGCTGCTGAGCCTGCTGCACGCCTCTCCAAGGGACGACAGCGCGTTCGAGCGCGCGCTCGAGGCCGCCGCACGGCTGCCCGGCGCGGGCGAGGTGGTTGCAGCGCTCACCGGCGCGCTGCTCGGCGCCGGGTACGGCCTCATGGTGGTCCCCGCCCCCCTGGTCGAGTCCCTCGAGCGCCGCGACGACCTGCTCGCGCTCGCCCGCGCCCTCCACCAGCGCGCGCAGGGGCTCCCGCTGGGCCTCGTGGGGCTCGAGGCGCCGACGGACACCCTCAACCCGTGGGTCGCATCGACCCCCGAGGGCGCGCAGCCCCGATGGGCCGCCCCGTCCAGGGTCGACGGCACCGATCTGGAGTGGTCACTCACCCAGGTCGACGCGCCGCCCGATGCCGAAGGGGAGGAGCCCCCCTCGTCGGACGAGGACGAGGACGAGGACAGCCGCCGGATCGAGTGGATCACGGTGGCCGGCGAGCCGCGCGAGGTGATGGAGGATCTCGACGCGGATCTGACCCAGACCATCCGGCGCCGGTGGTGAGACGATGAGCACCCACGAAGACGCGCGACGCTACTACTTCACGACCTTTCCGGCACCAGCCCGCTGGAGCACGCAGGGACGCTTCGAGCCATGGACCTGGGTCGAGATCCTCCACCACCTGCGCACGCCGGAGCTCTGGCCCGGCGCGGAGTCGATCGCCGCCTCCGAGGACCAGCTGCCCGGCTGGACGTACGCGCGCTTCGCCGACGACTGCCGCGTCGCGTCCGAGGACAGCGCCGTGGCCGAGCGCGAGTCGGCCGCGCGCGTGGTGGAGGTGTACGGCCTGCGCGTCGAGTACGTCGACGACCCCGCGATCGACCCCGAGCATCTCGCGCAGTGGTGGGGGCGCTGGCAGTACTTCGCGTACACCACCGCGTTCCACCATCGCGCGATCGGCGAGAAGCCCCCCGGGCCGCGCTGGCGCGTGCTCATCCCGTTCGCCCGACCCGTGAGCCTCGGCGACGCGGTGCGCATCGGGCATTGGGCGCAGAGCCCACACCGCGAGGCGGGCATGGTGGACGACGTCACGCTCAAGCCGTGGCTCGTGCCCGCCGTCCCCGCGGTCGTCCCCGGCGGCTATCGCTGGGAGGTGAACCGCGGCGCGCTGCTCGACCCCGACGAGGCGTTCACCGAGCTGGACGCGTGGCAGCTCGAGGACCGGACCGCCGCGGCACGGCGCGCCCTGCTGCACACCAGCGTCGGCGAGGCGGGTCGCAGGTGGCTCGTCGGCTTCGTCCCGACCAACGAGCCCGAGTGGGTCGACAGCATCCCGCCCGGTCCCCTCGTCAACCGGGGCCGCCTGCTGCCGCTGCTCGAGCGCGCGTCGGGCCCCGGCTGGCCGCGACTCGGCGCGCTTGCCGGGAGCCTGTGGCCCGGGCGCGTCATCACCGTGATCGGGCCGCAGTCCGTGTCGCGCACCGCGTTCGCGCTCCAGCTCACCGAGGCGACCGCGCGGCTCGGCGGCCCGGTGCTCTACGCGCCGACGGTGCTCGGGCCGGACGAGGTCGTCGCGCGCCTGCTCACGCTGCGGGCCAGCGGCCACGTCGATCATCAGCAAGTACTCGCTCGCCAGGTGCCGCCCCACGACGCCGAGGACGCCGTCACGCACCTCGCTCGAGAGCTCCCCCACCTGCACCTGTGGGCGCGCCCGCGGCAGGACCGCACGCCCGAGTCGCTCGCCGCCGCCGCGGTCGCGATGTCGCAGGGTCACGGCGGTCGCCCGCCGGTGATCGTGATCGACGCGCTGCCGTTGCCCGCCGATGGGCCCGCGTGGTGGGAGACCGTCACGGACATCGCACGCCCAGGGGGGCTCTCCGCGTCGTGGCCGGGCGCCGCGGTCGTCGTGATCTGCCCGCTGCCACGCGGCGCGAACGCCGCCTTCGCGAGCCGCGACGCGCTCCTGGCCTGGTCGCGGCACGCCGCCACCCGGGCCACCGCGCTGCTCGAGCTGGATCCCGACGTGGCGGACCTCGCCGACCGGTCCGGACTGGTCGTGGGGCTGACCGTCGATCCGACCTCGTCCGACGAGGCCCACCCGGCCGCCATAGCGGTCCTCGCCAACCGCCACGGCGAGCCCGGCGCGCTGCCGTATCGCTTCCATCCGCGCGCGGGCAGGTGGGAGGAGGACGGGAACGAAGCGCCGGGCGAGACGGCGAGGCTACCGCCCCTGCTGACCCTGGCCGCGCCGTGACACGCGCTACGGCGCCGGACGCGGCCCGCAGTCGCCGCAGTCCGACCCGTAGTCGCACAGGCTGAAGTCGGCACCGGGCCCGCCGTCGTCGCACTCTCCGTCGAACGGGAACGCGCACGTGTCTCGGCAGCCCTCCCATGTGCGCGGGCCACAGTCCGTGCAGTCGGTGCCGTAGTCGCAGAAGCTGTAGTCGGAGCCGGGACCGCCATCGTCGCAGTCGTCGTCGCCGGAGAAGAAGCAGGTGTCCGTGCACAGGCTCCCGCTCCCTCCGCCGGTGTCGACCGG
>CAYQSE010000041.1:0-31429 GCA_964419905.1 uncultured Enterobacteriaceae bacterium | reverse complement strand
AGGCGGGACGCCCGCCCCACGTTCATGGATCCTCGCGAACCCGCCTGCAGCAGGTTTTCGTGAAGATGTGATCAATCGACAGGCGGGACGCCCGCCCCACGTTCATGGATCCTCGCGAACCCGCCTGCAGCAGGTTTTCGTGAAGATGTGATCAATCGACAGCCGGGACGGCCGACCCACGGGTGTCGGGCCGAGGCCGACGTGGTCCGGCCGGCCTCCCTTGCGCGCGGGTGGCGACGCGAGGCACGCGCTCAGGGCGGAGGGGTCGCGAGCCCGACATGGACGGCGAGGCGACCGGTCGGGGTGACCGCGACCTGGGTCCAGCGCTGTCGCGACCCCTCGTACTCGTCGTGGGCTTGGGAGAGTACGGCGATCCGGCGCTTCAGGGAGGCGACATCGGTCGGGCG
The DNA here is from genome assembly GCA_964419905.1 of uncultured Enterobacteriaceae bacterium. GTDB lineage: Bacteria > Myxococcota_A > UBA796 > UBA796 > JAFDJI01. Next base: position 31,022 of record CAYQSE010000041.1, on the reverse strand, counting down.
CAGGCGATCCGGGTTCTCCTCGAACCGTGCCAGCTCGGTGTCGACGAGGCGCACGAGCGCGTAGCCCTCCTGCGCCTGTCGCTCGGGCGCCCAGGCCATCTTGTAGCGCTCCCACTGCGCCTCGAGCGTGGCGCGATCGCCGCCGGCCCACGCCACGTCGTCGATCAGGGAGGCTGCGTTGCGCTCGACGAGCGCGTTGAAGTTGCGCAGGTGGGTGCGCGTCGTGGTGCCGGCTTCGACCACGGTGGTCGCTCCGTACACGGCGCTGAGCAGCACCACCACGAGCACGATCGCGAGCAGGGTCGGGACGGCCTTGATCGGCGACCGGAGGAACTGCCGGGCCTCCCACCAGGCGTCGCCCAGCCACCCGCTGGGCTCCCGTCGCGGCCGGCGACGTCTCAGCGGGGGCATGTCCTCGGTGGCGCGCTCGGACAGCGCACTCGGCGGCGTGGGGGCATCCAACGACAGCTGCCGCGGCGCCACGGCGTGCGACGGCTCGTCGAACGCGCTCACGGCGAGCTCCTCGGGTGCCACGGGTCCGGTGCTCTCCTGCACGTAGAGGGACTCGAAGTCGAACCCCGGCTTGTGGCTCGGACCGCCGCGCTGGCCGGGCGGGACCCACGGCAGTGCCTCCCGCGGCCTCCGCGGCGGCTCCGACCCGACCTCCTCGGACACCAGCGGCTCGGGGGCGCCAGGCGGGGTGGACGCCCGCGGCGAGGGCGTGGAGATCGCCGGCGGTGCCGGGGTGCGCCGCGCGCTCTGCGCTTCGGCGGCCTTCCGAAGCGAGGGCGGGATCGACGTGCCCTCGAACAGGTCGTAGTCGTCCGACGGGAGCACCGTCTCGCCGGGCACGATGGGCGGGGCCTCGGACGCGGTGATCGCGGCCTCGGCGAGCGCCTGCTCGACGACGCTCGGCGGTGGTGGACGGTCGATCTTGGTCGGAACCAGTGTGGGTTCGTCTCTGCGACGGGCGGGTAGCTCGGCGCGCACGGCTTCGAGCGCCGCAGCAAGCTCGGTCATCGACTGGTACCGCTCGTCGCGATGGTACGCGACCGTCTTGCGGATCAGCGGCAGGATCGCGGGCGGGAGGCTGTCGAACAGCGCCGGATCCTGCGCGGCGGCGAACAGGTCCATCTCGATGCGCCCGGTCAGCAGCGTGAACAGCGTGGCGCCCACTGCGTAGATGTCGGTTCGCCGATCGACCTTCTTCGCGTCGGAGCGCTGCTCGGGGGCCATGTAGCCGAGCGTGCCCATCACGGTGCCCGTGCGCGTGAGGTGGGCGTCGTCCTCGAAGTGCGCGATGCCGAAGTCGGTGAGCTTCACCGTGCCCTTCGCGGTGATCAGGATGTTCTGCGGCTTCACGTCGCGGTGCACGATGTTGTTCGCGTGCGCGTGCGCGATGCCCGCGACCACCTGCAGCGTCACGTCGACGGCCAGGCGCGGGGGCATCGGCCCGTTGCGGCGCAGCCAGCTCTCGAGCGTGCCGCCCTCACACAGCTCCATCACGATCCACGACTGGTCGCCCTCGCTGCCGACGTCGTAGATCCGGACGATGTTTGGATGTTCGAGGAGCGCCATCGCGCGCGCCTCGGTCTCGAACCGCTTGCGGAGCTTCGTGCGGCGCGCGTACTCGGGCAGCAACACCTTGACCGCGCGCCACACGCCGAGGCGGCTGTCGTAGGCGTGCCACACCTCGGCCATGCCTCCTGCACCGAGCTTCTTGCGGAGCAGAAAGCGTCCTTGCAGGTTCGACCGGACCTCGGGCATCGACCCCACGCGCTGGGCCGCCAATCTAGCACGGGTGTCACGGAGGCGAGGGCAGGTGCAGCGTCTCGTAAGCCGCCGCGAGCGCGTCGACGACCGCGCGCCGCCGCGCCGCTGCCGGCGCGGTGACGTGCTCGGACGCCAGCCACGCGCCGAGCGTCGCCTCGCCGTCTGCCAACCAACCCGCGGCGATCGCGCGCGCGCTTCGCCGCGCGGCGCCCTGGCCACCGAGGCGCCCTGGGAGGTCGCGCGCGGGGAGCGTCGCGACCGGCGGCGGCGGGAGCTCGGGCGCGTCATCGAGCTGGAGTGGCGCGGTCAGTCGCAGCGCGTCCTCCACGAAGGCGGGCAAGCGTGCCTCGGCGCGCGCGACGAACGCGCGCGCCGCGTCGGACCGGTCGCGGACCGCGCCGTGCGCGACGCGCTCCTCGACGTCACGCAGGCAGGCGCGCACCAGATCGCGCCACTGGGCCGACAAGGTCTGGGCGATCGCCTGTCGATCGGGCGGCGCGGGGAGGCGCGCGAGGGCCTCCTCGACGCGTCGCAGCGCGTCGGCGACGCGACGGACGCGCTGTGGCGATCGCGCGAAGGTCGGCGCGATCACCCCGCGCGCGCCGTTTCGGGCGTCGGCGCGCAGGTCGCGCAGCGTGATGCCGACCGGCGCGTGCGGCGCCGCGAGGTGCGCGACCCGCTCCACCACCTCGGCGTGCTCCGCCGGATCGAGCAGATCGCCGCGGCTGATCACGAGCAGCAGGGGCGTGCCCGGGGCGATCATCGCCCGCATCGCGGCGCGCTCGGACTGAGTGAGCGGGCGGAGCCCGTCGACGATCCACACCACCTCGTCGGCGTCTCGGGCGCTGTGTGCGGCGGCGTCGGCGTGTGGCCCGTCGAGCCCCGGCGTATCGATCCACGCGATGTCGCCGTCGCGCTCGACGGTGGTGGCCTCGGTCACGCCCCCGAGGCCGGTCGGGCGTCGACCCTCGCCGATCGCGGCGTTGATCAACGTGGACTTGCCGACACCGACCGGTCCGAGCACGACCACGCGCCACGGGCTCGCCGTCCACGCCGCGATCGCGCTGCACAGATCGCGCGTGTCGACGAGATCGGCGGCGATCTCGGCCAGGTCGCGCACCGCGGCCGGCGCGTCGCGGCTCATTCGGCGCGCGGGGGCTCGCCGTCGGTGCGGGCCAGCGCGTCGAGCGCGCGGGTGCCCTCGCCCAGCGCGGCCAACGCCTCGTCCCAGCGCTGCGCGCGCTCGGTCGCGCCGCGCGCGGCCTCCTCTCGCGCGTGGATGGTCCGCGCGAGCAGATCACGGAGCGCCTCGGCCTCGGCCTCGGCGGCCGCGACGACGCCGTCGCGCAGCGGCTCGAGCGCCACGCGGACCCGCTCGGCGAGCGGCTCGCGCACCAGGTCGGCCTGCGCGACCAGCTTCCCGGAGAGCTCCCGCGCGAGCTGCTCGCGCAGGCGCTTCAGCCGACCGCCTCCGGTCAGCACCAGCAGGACCGCGTCGGTGATCGCGTACAGCGCGAGGCCCAGCCAGCCGACCGGGCCGAGCAGCGCACCGAGGGCGACGATGGCGACCCGGGCCGCCAGCCGACCCGCCGCGCCCTTCAGCGCGCCCTCGTAGCCCTCGGTCCACCCGGCCGCCATCGCCCCGGGCGACAACAGCACCGCGCCGACGGCGACCGAGAACCAGCGCTCCACCGGGTCCATGCGCTCGCCGGTGGACAGGCCGGGCACCGCGAGCAGCCCACCGGCGAAGTCGGTCACGATGCCCGCCGACAGGGTCTCGAAGTCGTGCGCGTCGCCGGCCACCTCGGCGCGGAGCTGGTCGAGGGCCGTCACCAGCTTCGGCTCGAGGCTCCGCTGCCACGCCGCGACCTGATCGGTGAGCCAGGTCTCCAGCTCGGTCTGCAGGCGCTCCTCGAGCCGTCGTCGCCCGGACGGCGTGATCAGATCGAGCCCCGCCAAGCCACCGAGGTCGAAGCCGCTCACCGCCTCGGGCAGCCGCTCCTCGGCGTCTGCGAGGAACTGGCGCAGATCCTGTCCCACGCGGACGCCCTGGCGCGTGACGAAGGCGTCCACGGTGCGCCGCACGCGCTCGGCGATCGCGGCGAGCTCACGGAACTGGGGCTCCAGCTGTTCCTGGCGGGCCCGCAGCTCGCCGACCGACGCGGACGCCGTGGCCCGATCGAGCTGCGCGGCCAGCGCGAGCTCGTCGTGGATCCGCGCGGCTGCCGTGGCGAGGTGCCCGAGTTGGGCGAGCCCGCGCTCGTGAACCAGGAACGCCTCGAGCGCGCGCTCGAACGGCTGGATTCCGCTCGCCGCGAGTCGCTGCGGATCGAGGTGCGGTGTGGCGCGCTGGCGGTCCCAGCGCGCGCCGAGCGCGCCGCGCGCGTCGAGGAAGAAGAACCGCTCGTCGAAGCGGTCCTCGCCGCGAACCTCGCACAGCGGGCCGAGCATCTGCTGCGCGCGGCGCCGCATCTCGGCGAGATCGCGCTCGGGATGGTCGGTGAGCGCGTCGAGCAGGTCGACCATCGTGACCGGGAAGAACAGGTTGGTCAGGCCCAGCGGCAGCAGGTGCCTGCGAATCGTGCGGCGCTCCAGGTCGGACAGGAAGCGCGTCGCGTTGAGCACGACGATCACCGCGTCGGCTTGGGGGAGTGACGCGAGCGTCCGCTCGGTGCGCGCCTCGTCATCGTCGAGCCCTGGCGTGTCGAGCAGCGCCACGCCGTCGCGCAGCAGCGGGAGGGGCCAGGAGACCACGGCCCGGTCGACCGCGCCGAAGCGGTCGGTGGCCTCGGCGCCAGCGTCCTGCGCCTCGGCTGCGCTGAGCTGGTAGCGGGCGAGGAACGCCGCGGGCGTCAGCGCCTCGGCGGGTCGTCCGTCGCGAAAGCGAACTTCTACCGTGGCCTGTTCGCCGTAGGCGAGCTCGGTGAGGATGGCGGTGCACGGGTTCACCTTGACCGGAAGCACCGGCTGGCCGAGCAGCGCGTTGAGCAGCGTGGACTTCCCCGAGGAGAAGCCCCCGAGGAGCAGCACGAGGAAGCGGCCAGAGCGGGCGCGCGCCGCGAGGTCGGCGAGCCGATCGCGCGCCGGGCCCGCGTCGAGCTCGAGCGCGGCGAGGGTGTCGGCGAGGCCTGCGAGCACGTCGGCGGCGCGGCGCCTGCGCTCGGCGAAGTCGGCGAGGGTCTGGCTCAAGCGGTCGTCTCCGGCAGCGCCTCGGCGCGGATCGCCAGGGCCTCGAGCACGCTGCGGAGCTCGAGGATCCGGTTGCGATGCCAGGCCCGGCGCTCGGTGAGGGTGGCGCGCAGCGCGGCACGCCCCGCCTCGGCCTCGCGCGCCTCGCGATCGCCTAGCGTGTCGAGCTCGGCGGTGATCTGGGCGAGCTGCTCGGTGAGCAGGCGCTCCGCGTCGGCGGACATGCGCCGAACGGCCGAGCGCGCCGCGTCGACGAGGCGCTCGCGACTCGCCTCGGCGTCCTCCTGCGTCAGCACCGAGACGGCGAGCCCGCTGCCGGCGAGGAGCGCGCCAGGGACGAGCAACCCCACCAACGCGAGCGCGGCCCCGCCTCCGAGCGCTGCGGTGATCGCGAGCCGCCGCCCCCAGCCGGCCTCGGCGCGCAGCGGTGCGGGGTGCAGCGTGGGTGGGAGCAGCTCGGCCCGGCGGGCCTCCTCGGGGTCGATCCGCACCTCGGCGAGGTCCGCGAGCACGGCGGCGCGCCACGCGTCGAGCCGCCGCGACATCCACGCTTCGACCACGTGATCGAGCCAGCGCGGCAGCGCGCGGCGTGCCGTCCCGAGGTCGGTCACGTCGTCGATCTGCGCGGGCAGGTCGCCCTCCAGCGTGTGCAGGAAGCCGCGCAGGTCGACCAGCAGCGCCTCGGTGTGCCCGTGCAGCGCGCCGAGCAGGTGCGCGGCGATGCGCTCGCCGCGGCGTCGCGCCCGGTCGAGCGCGTCGTCCTCGGCGTCGAGGAGCGCCTCGGCCTCGGCCTGCGCGGCCTCGGACTCGGCGAGGGCAGCGCGCGTGCGATCTTGCGCCTCGGCGAGCAGCGCGCGCGCGACCGCGACGCGGCGCGCGCGGGTGAGCGCGGGGTGCCGGGCGAGGAGATCGTCGAGCCGTGCGGGCAGGTCCTCGACAGCGATCAACGACCAACCCGGCGGCGCGAGCGCGGTCAGTCGCGCGCGCACCTGCGCGGCCTCGGCCTCCGGATCGTCCGCGAGTCGCGCGAGCAGGTGCACGTCGGTGAGGACCACCGCGCGCTCGTCGGGCCACAGCGGGGCCAGCCGCAGCAGCGCCTCGCGCTCGGCGGCGCCCAGCGCCGCGGTGACCGGCGTCGCCCACAGCGCGGCGTGTGCGCCGAGCAGCGCGTCCTGGGCGCCGAGCGCCGCGTCCTCACCCTCGGGATCCCGCGGATCGAGGGTCGCCGTCGGGAAGCGCACGCGCGGGTTGGCGGCGCGCAGCCGCTCGGCCAGTCGGGCCACGGCCTCGGCGTCCAGCCCGAGCACGACGACCCGGAGGCCGCTGGCGAGCTCTCGGCACGCCTGTCGCCACACCGCCGCCGCGGCGAAGTCACCCGCGGCCCCCAGCGCCGTCTCGATCGCGCGCTCCATCAGCCCACCGCCAGCAGCGCGTCGGTGCGTCGCGCGAGCACCTCGGGGGACAGCGGCTCCCCGTCGACCTCGCCGCCCAGATCCGCCCACGCGCTGCTCTGCGCGAACAGCGCGAGCGCCTGCATCCGCTTGTGCATCCATGGCTGGCCCGCGAGCAGCTCCGTCCACCGCCCGGGCGCCTCGTCGGCGCGCGCGCCCCGCAGGTTGTCGAGGTAGTCCGCCGGGTCGACGTCGGGCCGCACACCGAGCGCGAGCCGGAGCAGGGCGCGCCGCGCGCTGTCGAGGTCGCGTGTGGCGATCAACCCCGCGCGATCCGCGGTGATCTCGGCGGCGCGGTGCCATCGGGACAGCGCGAGGCGGGCTCCCAGCGACAGCGGCGCGAGGAACACCTCGAGCGCGGGCCCGAGCGTGCGGCGCCCGACGCGGCGAAGCCCGTCGTGGTCGACCAGCAGCGCGTACAGCGTGCCCCAGGTCACCTGACGCGCGCGCACCTGTCCGCACATCCGGCCGAGCAGGAAGCGCCGCTCCCCCTCGTCCGCGCCGCTCAGGAACACGCTGGAGAGCAGGAGGAAGGGCCGGTCGTTGGTGCCGAACGCGCCCTGCGCGCCGAGCCCCGCGCCGGCCACGATCGCTGGGGGGACGGTGATCTCGAGCGCGCGCGCGCAGTCGAGGAGCGTGCGATAGGTCGGCCCCATCGCCCGCGGCCCGAGGTAGACGCCGTCGGCCAGCCACTCTGCGCGCTGGAGCGCCACCACGGTGTCGAGGACCTCCTCGAGGCGGTCCGACCAAGCGGACCCCTGGCCGAGGTGGACCGGTGGGCCGCCATCGTGCGCCCACGGCGGCGGCGCGGCGTGAGCGGGGTCGGCGAGGTCGGCGGCGAACGAGGCCAGCGAGGGGTAGTCGAGATCGGTCATGTTGGGGATCCTATACGCCGTGGCGCCCGCGACCATGCCCCACCCATCGCGCGGGTCGGCTGGGCGCACCTGACGCGATAAGGCGGCGGCATGCACACACCGCTCGGCACCTTTCCCGCCCGCCGCCCGCGCCGCCTGCGCGCGGGCCCGTCGATCCGTGCCCTCGTCCGCGAGTCGCGCCTCGCGCCCGAGGATCTGATCCAGCCGCTGTTCGTCCACGACGGCGACGGTCCCGACGAGCCGATCGCGTCGATGCCGGGGATGTTCCGGCACTCGCTCGCCTCGCTCGTCGATCGCGCCGGGCGCGCGTGGGAGGCCGGCGTGCCTGCCGTCGCGCTGTTCCCGAAGGTGCGCGACGCGCTGAAGACCGAGGACGGTCGCGCCGCCTGGGATCCGGAGGGCCTCGTGCCCCAGGTGGTCCGCGCGCTCGGCGCGGCCCTCCCCGAGCTGCTCGTGATCACGGACGTCGCGCTCGATCCCTACTCGAGCCTCGGGCAGGACGGGGTCGTGATCGACGGGCGCATCGACAACGAGGCGACCGTCGCGGCGCTGGTGAAGCAGGCGGCGTGTCACGCCGCCGCGGGCGCCGATCTCGTCGCGCCGTCGGACATGATGGACGGGCGTATCGGCGCGATCCGCGCGCGCCTCGACGCGGACGGGGCGACCGACACGATGATCCTCGCGTACGCGGCGAAGTACGCGTCGGCGTTCTACGGGCCGTTCCGCGACGCGCTCGACTCGGCCCCGCGTGGCGGCGGCGACAAGAAGACCTACCAGATGGACCCGGGCAACGGCGACGAGGCGCTGCACGAGGTGGCGCTCGACCTCGCCGAGGGCGCGGACATCGTGATGGTGAAGCCCGGGATGCCCTACCTCGACATCGTGTGGCGGATCAAACAGGCGTTTCAGCGTCCGGTCGCCGTCTACCAGGTCTCGGGCGAGTACGCGATGTTCAAGGCCGCGGCGGCGAACGGGTGGATCGACGAGCGCGCGACCGTGCTCGAGGCGCTGCTCGGCTTCCGTCGGGCCGGCGCGGACATGATCCTGAGCTACTACGCGACGGACGCCGCGACCTGGCTGCGGCGCGGCTGACGCCGCCGGCGCAGCGCGAGCGCGACGAGCACGGCGGCGAGCGGGCCGGACGGGCGACGGGTCGCACAGCCACAGCGCTTCGCCGCGTCGTCGTCGGGCTCCGGCGCCTCGAGGCGCACGGCATACGCGAACGTCCGGGTGTCGGGGCGCGCGATCGCGGCGACGACGAGCCACGCCTCGTCGAAGTCGCCGAGCGCGCTGGCGGCGAGCGCGCCGCGACCGTCCTCCAGCGACATGGGGATGCGGCGATGCGTGTCGCCGTCGCGCACCGCGACGGTGACGAGCCAGCGATTCGGCTGGCGCGTCGGGTCCTGCTGGCCGTCGAAGTGGAGCACCGCGCGGCCGTGCAGGCCTCGCAGGATCCAGTAGTTCGCGCCCCAGCCGCTCGGCAGCGCCTCGGTGGGCGTGACCCAGGCGCGCTGGTCGATCAGGGAGCCCGTGGGGCGGTGGCTGTCCGCGCTCCAGCCGCCGTGCTCGTCGATCACCGACAGGTACAGGGCCTGGTCCGCATAGTCCCAGGTCGCGTTGCGCCCGACGAACGCTGCGAACGCGTCCTCGAGGTCGTCGCCGTCCTCGGCGAGCACGTCGGTCAGCACACGCAGCGAGTCGGCGCCGGGCCCACCGCGCTCGAACGACCGCCGGACCACGGACGGCCCGCCGTGGTGCTGCTCGAGGTGGGTCAGGAACAGGAACGCGCCGTAGTGGTGATACTCCTCGATGATCCCCTCGTCCGGGTAGTCGAAGTACGTCAGCGACAGCTCCGGGCGAGCGGCGAAGTACCACAGGAACGTCGCGTAGGCGCCAGCACCCGGGAACACCTGGCTCTCGATCCACATCGCGGTGGCCTCGGGATACCACCGGCTGTTCCGCCCCCAGTCGAACACGCCAGCGGCGTCCTGCACCGCGTGGAACAGCTCGTGGGCTGCGGTGCCCGCGGCATAGGTGCGATCGCGCAGGATGCCGGCCGCGAGGACGATCATCGGGTGGCCGTCGTCGTCGTACCAGTAGTATCCGGCGTTGCCCATCGCGCTCGGCGTGCCGCCGCCGCTGTCCCCGACGTAGACGTTGAACTTCCAGGTGTCCGCGCCGATCGGGTGGGGGTAGCCCTCGGCCTCGACCTGGTGCGCCCACGCGGCCTCGAGCGCCTGCGCCGCCGCGAGCACGTCGGCCTCGGAGAACGTGCCGCCGAGGCCCCACTTCACCGCGAAGTTCGTCGTCTCCAGCGTATTGAACTCACCGTAGGCGTCGCGTACCTGCTTGTCGCCCGCCGGGGCGTCGCGGAGGCCTTGGCGCGTCGGGATCCGCGGCCCCAGGCCGCGCGCGGACCACGCTGTGGCGCACGCGGCGTCGTCGCCGTCGCGCCACAGCGTGAACAGCGCGTCGGTCGCGCAGCCGCTCGGGGCGTCCGCGATCGCGGCGAGCCGATCCTCGCACGTCGCCGCGTGCGCGGTGCTCAGCGCGATCCCGAGCGCGAGGATCATCATGCTTCGACCTCCAGTGACGCCGTACCCCAGTCTGACCTCAGACCTTCGGACGTTCCAGTCCCATGCCGCGTCCGTCGATGCGGTGCAGCAGATCGTCGATCACGTGCAGCGTCAGCCCCCACAGCCGCACGCCGTCGAAGTCGACGCAGGGCATCTGGTAGGTGTGCTCGCCCCACTGCAGGCTCATCTCGCCACGCCCTTCGCCGCGCAGCAGCGCGTCGAGCCCGAGCAGGTGGGTCTGCGCGACCTCGTGGTTGGGGCGGAAGGTCGGGCGCTCGGACAGGATGAACACGAACGAGCGCACGACGAGCGGTGGGAGCGGCGACATCGTGGGGAGCTCGTCCAGCTCGCCCAACAGGTGCTCGGGGGGCAGCGCGACGCCGATCTCCTCGTGCGTCTCGCGGACGGCCGCGTGCAGGGGCGACGCGTCCACCGCCTCCATGCGTCCGCCCGGCAGCGAGACGTGGCCGCTCCACGGGTCGCCCGCGCGATCGGCGCGGCGGATCAGCACGAGGTCGAGCTCGGGCGTGAACAGCGCGGCGACCGAGGCCTGACGGGCACCCGCGTAGTCGACCCGCCTCGGAGGCCGATTCAGGGCGCGCAGCAGCGCATCTCGGGTCGGTTGCATGCGCTCACGCTAACCCGCCCCGCCGCGGCGGGGTGTGTCTCGGGGTGTCGGGCCGGTTGGCTCGGGCCCGCCGCACCCGATACGCTGCGGCGTTCTCGCGAGGCCACACTTGAGCGACACACCGGGCGGTCCCCCCATCGACGACGACGGCCCGGCGCCGACGGTCCCTGCGACCCCGGCGGCGCGCGAGGAAGACGCCGGTCCGCGTCCTTCCGGCCTCGCGGTCGTGCGCGAGCTGCTCCGCACCTGGGGGCCGGCAGTCCTCGCGGTGCTGCTCATCCGCACGTTCATCTTCGAGCCCTACCGCATCCCGTCCGGCTCGATGGTGCCCACCCTGCTCATCGGCGATCACGTCCTGGTCAGCAAGTTCGCGTACGGGCTGTGGGTGCCGTTCACCGAGGTGGAGCTCGTCGACCTCGGCGACCCGGAGCGCGGCGACATCATCGTGTTCCGCTACCCGCGCAACCCACGCCTCACCTACATCAAGCGGGTCGTGGGCATCCCCGGTGACACCATCCGCGTGCGCAACAACCGCGTGGTGCTCAACGGGGAAGAGCAGCCGACGGTGGCCACGGGCGCGTACGACTTCATCGACGATGGCTGTCGGGCGATCCCGAGCCAGGGCTACCGTGAGACGCTCTCCGGCGTCGGTCACGACATCCTCACCAGCACCACGGGCGGCTCGTTCCTCGCCGACACCCGCGAGATCACGGTGCCGCCCGACAGCGTGTTCGTGATGGGCGACAACCGCGACCACTCGGAAGACAGCCGGCGGTGGAACTTCGTCCGCTACGACCAGATCAAGGGCAAGGCCCACGTCGTGTGGTTCTCGTGGAACTCGTGCTCGGGCAGCATCGGTTCGATTCGCGGCGACCGCTGGTTCCACCCGCTCTATCGCTGACGCTCGCGGCGCTCAGCGCGGGTTGTCGATCTCGTTGCCGAGCACGTCGATCTCTTCGAGGGTGCCGTCCTCGATCTCGATCTCGGAGGTGTCCTCGGGATCGGCGGGGAGCTCCAGCGAGTCGTCATCGACGGTGGCTTCCGACCGGACCAGCGCGCCGGTCAGCACGATGTCGACGTCGGCGGGCTCGGGCGTGCGGGCGCGAAGGGGCGGTGCCTCGGGGATCGCCCCCTTCGCCTCGGCGAGGGCCGCGGTGGTGTTGCGCAGGTTCGCCGAGAGCCGGAGCGCGATGTTCCACAGGATCTTCACCGCGAGCATCGGGTTGCCCTTCAGCAGCGCGAAGAACGACTCCCGCGAGATCACCATCACCTCGCACGGGTCTTCGGTGATCGCCGACGCGGAGCGATGCGGCTGGTCGAGCAGGGCCATCTCACCGAACGCGTTGCCGGGACCGAGCGTGACCATCTGCTCGCCGTCGCGCTCGATGCGGATCCGCCCCGAGATGATCAGGTAGAGCTCGGTGCCTGGATCGCCCTGCCGGAACAGGACGGCGTGTCGCGGGAACTTGCGCGGGTGGGTGGCTGCGGCGACCACGCGGAGCTCGCGCTCGGTGCAGTGCGCGAACAGCGGCATGGGCTGGAGGATCGCGAGGCGGCTGCGGCCGGAGTCGAGGATGTCCGGGTCGATGCCGCCGAGCTGACACGCGGTGGCCGCGAACGCGACTCCGGCGGCGGTGCCGGCGAGGCGCGGCCCCAGCGTGGTCAACGGGTCGGCGAGGAAGTGGTGGTGCAGCACGCCGTCGGGCATGCTGTGGTGCAGCGCGTAGGTGCTGAGCACGAACCGGTCGTTGTCGCCGAGCTCCATGCACAGCGACTCGACCTTGACCGCCGGTGCGGGCCCGAGCGCGCGGACGACGCGGCGCTCGGCGGGGCGAACGGCCGTCCCATCCTGGTCGCCAGGGGGCTCGGGCTCGCCGAACACCTCGTCCTCGGGGGTCGCATGATCGACGGTGAGCTGGTGGACCAGCCCGCGCCGCACGAGGTAGACCCGACCGTCTCCCACGTGACCGACGAAGGCTTCGTGCTCGAGCAGCAACAACACGTCGACGGTGATGCGCAGCTCGGGGAAGCGGCGGGCGTACGCGAACACCTCCTGCGCGGCGCGCGCGATGGCGTCCTCGATGATCGTGAGCACCCGGTCGCGCAGCACCTCGGTGGGGTTGCGACGGAAGCGGTCGAGGACGTCCTCCTCGCGCGTGATCGACGCGCGCACCGCCTCGAGCGCGATGCGGACGCCGGCGCGACCTTCCTCGCCGGTGCTCAGCGCGTCCGCGGTGGCCATCAACCCGAGCTGAGGGAGCTCCAGCAGCTGATCGCGCCATGCGCGCGCCCCCCCGTGGCCCGGAGAGAAGATCGTACTGACGATGACGTCCATCGTGCCCCCGCCGCAGAGCTTATCTCGTCGCGGTCGGACGCACGCGATCGAATCGGGCGGTTCCTCGCTGTGGGGGCGATGTTCTCGCTCTGCGCGGGCGCATGCGGTCCGTCGGGCCGGGACGACGATCGGCCGCCCGACGAGTTGGCCGTCGTGCGCCTCGGCGGGGAGGTGATCGGCGTCGAGCGGACGTGGCGGGAGGATCTGCCCGAGGGCCTCCGTGCGGTCACGCGCCGTCAGGCCTACGCGGTGGCGGTGCGCGGTCGGGCGCTGTCCTGGGAGGTCGAGGCCACCGGCGTGGTGGACGGGGAGGGACGGCTTCGCAGCGGCCGGCTCACCCGCGACGGGGTCGCCGCGGAGCTCGACGTCGCGGGTGCGTGGTGGCTGCCCGAGGCGCGGGGCCTGCTCAGCCGGGTCGCCGCGGGTGAAGCCGAGACGGTCTCGGCGTGGTGGCCGTCGCTGGAGGCGACGCTGCCGACGCGGCTCGAGCCAGCGCCCGGCGGGGTGCGCGTCGACGCGGGGATCGCGCGGTCGGTGCTCGAGGTGGACGCCGCGGGCGCCATCGCCCGGACGACCTCGGGCGCGCTGACGGTCGAGGTGGCGCCGACGGCGCCCCGCGCGGGCAAGCCGCCGGAGCTGATGACGCTGCTGCGCCTGCCCTTGGCGTCGTGGCCCGACGCGCGGCGGGCGCGCCACGCGACGTGGCGGGTCCGGGGACTAGCACCCGAGGACCTCCACTTTCCGCCCCTTCAGGTCGCGGACGGCGAGCGGGTCGAGGTGCGCGCGCCGCTGCTCCTCGAGGTGCCGCGGCGGCTCCCCGAGCCCGGGCCCGAGCTGGCGGCGTGGCGGGGCGCGGAGCCGGGGATCCCGGTCGGCTCCCCCGAGATCGTCGCGCTCGCGGCGGATCTCCCGGGTGCGGAGGACAGCCACGCACGGCTCCGGGCGCTGATCGGGCGCGTGCAGGGCGCGCTGCGTGGCGGGCCACAGCCCGGTCTGCCCGACGTGGACGCGGCGCTGCGCGCCGGGCGTGGCGACTGCAGCGAGCACTCCGCGGTCTTCGTGGCGCTGGCGCGCACGATCGGGTGGCCCGCGCGGCCCGTCACCGGGTGGGTCTACCTCGACGACGGGGTGGAGCCGGGGATGTACCCGCACGCCTGGGTGGAGGTGTGGCTCGGCGAGGTGGGTTGGGTGCCGGTCGATCCGTCGCTCGGTCAGACGATCGCCGACGCGGGGCATCTGCGCGCCCGCGCCGGCGTCGCGGGGCTGGCGCGCCCCGACATCGTCCGGATCGACGCGCGGTGAGCGCCGTGGTGGTTGTGGGCTGTCCTGGCAGGCGATACAGCGCCACCGAGGAGAGCCCATGCGCCCCAGCATCGCGGGTGTCGTCGCCCTGGCGGCCTGCACGATCGGAGAGCCCGACGCGGTCCTGACCCTCGAGGGTCCGGATCACGTGCGGGTCGAGGTGCTCGGCCCGGTCCCTGCGCCGCGCGCGGTCGACGCGGCGGGTGCGGCCGTCGCCGGCGTGACGTGGACGGTCTCGCCCGCCGACGTCGCGCGGTTCGACGGCGACGAGGTGGTGGCGACGCGCCCCGGCGAGGCCGTCGTCACCGGGAGTTGGCAGGGCCAGCTCGTGCAGTGGCACCTGGTCGTCGCACCCGAGATCCACCTGCGGTTCCTCGCGCCGCCCGCGCGCGTTGTGGTCGGCGCGCGCACGCCGCTCGCGGTGGAGGCGCTGGTGGGAGGCCAGGGGATCGGCGACGTCTCGCTGCGCTGGTCGGTCCAGCCAGACGACGCCGCCAAGGTCGATCGTGGCGTGCTGGTCGGGTCGCGGCCCGGCGTCGTGTGGGTCACCGTGAAGCACGGCGCGGCCGAGGCGATGGCCGAGATCGAGATCGTGGACACGGCGCCGACCCCCTGAGCGCGGCCCCCCTACCTGGCGAGGCTGGCGCGGAGCGCGAGGCGCAGGACGCGGCGCTCGCTCGGCAGGCCGATGACGTCCGCGTCGTCGCCGAGCGCGTCGCGCAGCGGGAGGAGCGCGTCGGCGGCAGGGCCGTCCGCTAGCTCGCGCCGGACCCGTATCGGATCTCCGCGGCCCACGCGGGCCCACGCGGCGGCGATCGTGGCCAGGGAGGCTGCGTCCCGGGGCGCGTCGCATGCGTCGGGCGGCGCGTGCTCGGCACCCTCGGGCCACGCGGGATCGTCCGCGAGCAGGTCGATCCACGCCCCGAGCCACGCGGCGCGCTGCCCGCCTCGGGACGGGGCGCGCGCCATCAGCCACAGCGCGAGGCGTCGGTCGCGGAGCTGGTAGCCCACCGCGCGCTGGCCCACGTCGACGCGGTCCACGAAGCCCCGCTCCATCAAGCGGGACAGCTGCGCGCTCACCGGGGCGCGATCGAGGCGGAGCGCGTCTGCGATCTCCTCGGCGGTCGCTGCCTCCCAGCGCAGCGCGAGGCCGTCGAGCACGCGCTGGGTCTGTGGGCCGAGGCGCTCTACGCGCTCCCGGTGCAGATCGGTGTAGGCGTGGAGGAGCACTCGCAGGGCCGTGGTCGTGTCGGCGGCGCCGCCGCGCCACGCGTCGTGCAGGCGGGTGAGCGCGCGGGGGTTGCCGTCGAGCACCGGGGCGAGCAGGGTCAGTCGCACCGGATCCGCGGGGTGCGGCGTCCCCTTGGGGTCGCGCGCAGAGAGCGCGTCGAGCAGCGCCCGCGAAGCCGCGAGGTCGAGCGGGTCGAGGGCGACCACGCGGAGCTGATCATAGAGCGGGCGCCGGTAGTCGAACGCGACCTCGAGGGGGCGCGTGGACGCGCCGATCCACATCAGGGCGGGCGTGTGCTGGAGCACGCCGCGGAGGTGCGCGAGACGCGCGTCGTCCCCCACGCGATCGAGCACGGCGTCGAGATCGTCGACGAGCAGCAGGAGGCGGCGCTGCGTGCGCGCGGGGGCGGCGACGAGCGCGTTGCGCGCCGCCTCCTCGAGCGCGTCACCCTCGTGGGCGCGCTCCAGCTCGGTGGCCTGGGCCGCCAGCGCCGGCGCGTCGGCCGCGCGGGCAGCGGCGCGCAGGGCGTTCAGCCACAGGTCGGTGACGTCGCCGATGTTGTACGGCGACGCGTCGAGCGGCACCGGCAGCCAGCTCGTCGCGAGCGCCTCGTCTGCGCGGATCGTCTCGGCCAGCGCGCGCAGCAGCGTGGACTTGCCGACACCCTCGTCGCCCAGCACCAGGGCGTGCTGAGGTGGCGCGTCGGGCGGCGCGCCGGCCACGAGCGCGCGAAGCTCGGCCAGCGCTTCGGGGTGGGCCGTGCTCACGACACCTGCCACCGCAGCCACCAGTCGCGCACCAGCGAGGAGGCGAACCGCCACCGCGCGCCGTCGCGGGCGAGGTAGCCGTCGTGCTCCAGCCCGCGGAGCAGCGCGTCGGGATCGGGCGGGTCTTGCCGCGGCAGATCGCGTCGGAGCTGTGCCAGCGTGTCGACGCTCACACCCTGCGGATCGCGCGCCGCGGCGGTCAGGATCGCGGTCGCGAGCGCGCGCTCGGCGGGCGCCTCGAACGACAGCCGCTCGACCCAGTGCGCGAAGTGCTTGCGCTTGTCGGGTGCGAGCAGCGACTCGTAGGCGCGGTCGACGAGCGCCTCGGTGAGCGGCTCCTCGCGGAATCGGTGCGCGCGGAGCACCTCGGAGAACAGCAGCTGGAGGTGGAACGGCACCGGCCAGTCGATGTGGTGCAGGATGCGATCGCGCACCGCGTCGGGCAGCGCGAGGTGCTCGCCCGTGCCGAGGCGCGCGAGCATCTCGCGGGCCTTGGACGCAGTCAGCGGGCCGAGGCGGAACGTCACGAGATCGTTGATGGTCGCGGTGAGGCCTGCGCGCGACACGACCGCGTCGAGTCCGATCGAGCCCGCGAGCAGGAAGCGCGCGCCCGACGCGTGCACCTCCTCGCCCAGCCGGAGCGCGCGGAACCAGTCGAGCAGCACGCGCGCGCGCTCGGGGCCCCCCTCGTCGAGGATCCGCCCGAGGAAGATCGGGAACTCGTCGATCGCCAGCATCAACGGGGTCTTCAAGCCGCGCATCAGGCGGAACAGGAGCACGCCCACGTCCATCCAGTCGGCAGCGATCGCCTGCGCCATCTCGATCTGCACCGGACCTGCCTGCACCTTCTCGAAGCGGTCGAGGAGCGCGGTCAGCGCGCTGCCGAGCATCGGCCAGCGCGCGCCCGGCGGGTTCGCCTCGCGGATCACCGCGATCAACCGGCTGACGAACGCCGCCTCGGAGGTCGCCGACTCGACGTCGGTGTACACGACGGTCCAGCCGGGCGGCGGGCGATCCTTGAGCCGGTACATCAGGCTGGTCTTGCCGGAGCGGCGCGGCGCGAGCAGCAGCGTGTGGTCGCGCTCGAGCAGGTGGACCAGCTCGGCGATCTCGGCGGAGCGGTCGAAGAAGTCCGAGCCGCGCGCGACGCTCCCGGTGATGTTGCGCATGGAACGCTCTCCGTATCGATACATATTCGTATCGATACGACAGCGTATCAGATGCGGCGCTGCCGCGCGATCACAGCGTGCGCTTGCCCTGCATCCGCGCGACCGCCTCGGCGGCGCGGACCACGTCGGGGTGGCCTTCTGGCCCCATCGCCGCCTGGCGCAGCGTGCGCAGCGCTTCATCGGCGCGCCCCTGCACGCGCAGCAGCGTGCCGAGGTTGTACAGCGCGGTGGGATCGTCGGGACGCTTGCGCAGGGCTGCGCGGTAGCGCTTCTCGGCCTCTTCGAGCTCGCCGTCGAGGTAGAGCTCGAGGCCCTCCTGCACCAGCTCGTCCGCCTCGTGGATGAACTCGACGTCGAGGAACGCCTTGGCGCCGAGGTTGACCAGCAGCGCCGGCAGCGGGCTGATCAGCCAGAAGGTCACGCCCTCGGTGGCGAGGAACACCGCGAGCGGGATGTCGGGCACGATCGCGCGGCCCTTGTAGGTCAGCCGCACCTTGGTATGACGACCCGTCGCGAACTTCTCGCGGACCTGCTCGCGGATCTGTCGCAGCGCCTCATCGACCTTCTCGGGGTCGATCTGGACGCGGAACCCCTGGAAGGGGCGCTTGCGCGGCTCGTCGTCTTCCGACACGGGGCCTCCAGGCGGGGCGCGGGCTAGGTGCTCCCGGCGAGCCTAATCCGACGGGAGGTCCAGGGCTTGTCCACGATCGAGAAGCCGGCCGGGATCCCGGTGTTCCCGCCGCACGACGATCCGCGCGGCGACTGCGTGCTCGTCCGGCTGCTGGCGCGCGAGCCGTGGCGGGCCGCGCTGCCCTGGCCCGACGGCTTCGCCGGCGGCATCGCGCATCGCCTCGACACCTCGACGTCCGGTGCGCTGCTGGTCGCGGACGATGTGGACGACCTGGCGCGGATCCGCGCCGCGTTTCGCGACCGCGTCCTCGTCAAGACCTACCGGTTGCTCGCCGCGCGGGACGTCCCATGGGACGAGAACGTGTGCGAGGCGGCGATCGCACACGACCCGCGCCACAAGGGGCGGATGGTGGTGCAGCGCGGGCGCGCCACCCCGCACCGCGGCGCGTGGCAGCCGGCGGAGACACGGTTCACGCGCGTCGCAGGCGCGCTGTGGCAAGCCGAGATGCGCAGCGGCGCCATGCACCAGATCCGGGTGCACGCGGCGTTCGTCGGGATCCCGCTGCGCGGCGATCGTCGCTATGGCGGAGGGCCGACGCCGCCCGACGCGCCCGAGGGTGTCACCTTCTTCCTGCACCACGTGGGCCTCCGCGGGGAGGGGATCGCCACCCTGCCGATCGAGACGCCCCCGTGGGCACGCGCGCAGGGCGAGGCTGCAACGCCGGCTTGAATGCGCTAACTTCTGATTTCCGGGTTGGAGGGTGTGATGGAGGTCGCGACCAGGGCGAAGCGCGGCGGTGCGCAAGCTGGCGGGGGCGCCGCGGCCGATCCGCTGCAGCAGAACCAGCTCCAGGATCCGCTCGTGCAGCCCGTGGTGCAGGCGCCGGTGGGGCCCGCGGGCTGGACCGACGCGCAGTGCATGATGAAGCTCCAGATCGAGCACGAGTCGAGCTGGGTCAAGATGCACAAGAACCTCGGCGACTCCCCTGAGGGCAAGGCGGCGCGGGCCCGGTTCGTGACGTTCCGCAAGACCTACGTGGACGGCCTCATCGGGCGCCTCCGCGAGAAGTACCCGGGACTGCTGGCGAAGTCGGTGGGCAGCACCGACCTCACGTCGGACTACGACATGACGATCACCACCCCCAACGGGGATGGCGACGTCGAGGCGATGAAGGAGTTCAACGATCAGGTGAAGTCCGACTTCGGTGCGCAGCCCGGCACCGTGTTCGACACGAACCTGTACGCGAAGGACTACCTGGGCGTCGAGGAGAACATCGACAAGCAGATCAAGGCGAAGGTCGCCCAGAACACCGATCTCCAGGACGCGCCGCTCGCGCAGCCCGCCGCGTTCAAGCAGAGCGGGGTCGTCGATCAGGACGTCGCGTCGCTGGTGAAGATCCGCCGCTACATGAGCCAGACCGACTACGACGCCTACGTGTCGAAGATCGTGGGCGGGATCGAGGACGACCACGAGAAGGCGGCGGTCCTCAAGCAGTACGAGGAGGCCGACGCGATCTACCAGACCGGCGTGGCCGAGCTGCTGCAGCGGATGGGCAACGTCGAGGTGCCCGACGAGGAGCTGGCGCTGACCGGGGCGGAGCGACGCGCGCTCGGCGAGATGGGCGAGCGCGCCGCCGCGCTCTACCGGGCGCAGCTCGTCGCGCAGAAGAAGGCGGGCGCGCTCGCGCACCACCGCTCCGACGAGGTGCTCGAGGCGAGCAACCAGATCTACTACGAGAAGATGAAGGAGGTCCGCAAGGTCCAGGCGCTCGCGGTCACGCTCGACAAGCTCGCGAGCGACGCGCCGCCGCTCGAGGGGATGCGGGCGCGCCAGAAGGCGGACGTCCTGCGCGCGCAGGCGAAGAAGCTGCTCGGCGACGCGATCTTCTTCGCGGCCGAGGCGTACCACTCCGAGGGCGCGGTCAAGCACGTCGTCGCGGGCCTCCAGGGCGACAAGGCGCAGGAGGCGCTCGCGGCGCTGAAGCCCGAAGATCTGCTGCAGTCGTTCAACGAGCAGTTCGGCGACCTCATGAAGGACGTCGGCCACTACGCCGACGCGCCCGAGGGCAAGCTGTACTACCGCACGAGCAAGTACGTGTTCCGCCTGTTCGACGCGGTGAAGCTGCTCGAGGGCAAGGCGCCGGTGGACGCGGTGGTGCGCGCGTTCGGCAAGGACTTCGGGTGGAGCGCCGCGAAGATGGGGGCAAAGGTCGACAGCGATCTCGTCCAGATCCGAAAGGGCAACGTCGTGTTCGCCCCGAAGGGCGGCAAGACGGCCGACGAGGTGAAGGACGCGACGGCGCAGCGCCTCGGCCGACAGATCTACGGCGTCGGTGGTCGCGACGAGTACGTCACGAAGATGCTCGACTATTCGGCGCGGCTCAACGCGGCGGTGCGCTCGATGGTCACCTCGCAGGTCGCCCCACAAGAGACCAAGGCGTGGTTCAAGAACGCCGAATAGCGGTCGCGTCAAGAGTCTGACGAGACCGTCACCGCCGGTGGCGGCCCTCACGGGCGGCGTCTATCTTCCTCCTCCCCCGTGTACCGGAGGCTGGTGGAGTCATGCGCGGCCCTCTCCTGCTCGGCTTGCTCTCCCTTCCGCTGGTGGCCCTCGCGCACGGTCCTCCAGGGGCGCCGTCGGTGCTGCACCTCGGCGGCGGCGAGTTCGTGATCGATGTGCCGGTCGACCACCTCAGCGCCGACGAGCACGACCGGCTGCTCGAGCAGGCGTCGGGTGACGCGCCGTCGGACACGGCGGTCCTCAAGCTGTGGGCCGAGACGTCCTCGGGCGCGCGCGTGCCCGCCGAGTCGTTGGTGCCGCGGCTTCCGCCGCCGCCCGAGAAGGAGGGCGAGAAGCTGAACCGGTCGTTCCCGACCGACGCGCCTGGCGCGCAGGATGGCTTCCTCTCCGAGCGAGCCGTCTACCTCAGCCAGTGCCACGGCTACATCTGGTACGACACGCTGTCCGACTACTCGACGCAGCGCGGCAACCACTTCGACACCGTCGAGGATCTCCACAACCCCGAGGCGCTCAACCAGTTCCTCGCGCCCTACCTCGAGAACGCGGGCGCCGCGGTGTTCACGGTCAAGGAGCGCGACCACAACCCGCGCATGGCGATCGCCGACAACGGCGGCGCCGACTACGCCGAGGTCGGCAGCGGGTTCGTCGACGGGCCCGCGGGGTTCGGCCCACGCGACACCTGGTCGACCGGCACCAACCCGTTCACGTCGGGCACCACGCGGCGGTTCCCCGCCGACGGCGGTGGCCGCGCGGTGTGGACCCCCGATGTGCCGGAGGATGGCTACTACGGCGTCTACGTCTCGTGGAAGTCGGACGCGTCGCACGCGCGCCAGGCGCACTACCAGATCACGCACGACGGCGGGGTGATCGACCGGTGGTTCGACCAGACCGTGCACGGGTCGACCTGGCAGTACGTCGAGACGCTGTGGCTGCGCAAGGGCAAGGCCAGCCTCGAGATCGCGCTGATCGGCGACACCGGCGAGAGCGGGCGCTTCCTTAGCGCGGATGCGGTGCGCGTCGGCGGCGGCACCGGCGACGTGCTCCGCAACAGCAAGCTCACCGGTCGCCCGCGCTGGGAGGAGGGCGCGCAGCTCTACACCCAGTTCAACGGCGCGCCCACCTCGGTCTACAACGCCGGCGACGTGAGCGCGCGCTCGCGGTGGGCGGCGTGGGAGCATCCGGCGGGCGAGGACGCGCTCTACCTGTCGTGGCACTCGAACGCGTGCGGCACCGGCGACACCTGCACCGCGCGCGGCACGGTGACCTACATCTACGCGGGCGCAGCCGGCGACTGCACCGGCGGCGAGCCGGTCACCGGCTCGCGCGACCTCGCGCAGCGGGTGAACGACGAGCTGGTCGGGGCGTTCCGCGCGCTGTGGGAGCCCGGCTGGCAGCAGCGCGGCACGAACGGCGTCGCGTCGGCGTGCTTCGGCGAGGTCAACCCCGCCAGCAACAACGAGATGCCGTCCGCGCTCGTCGAGCTGGCGTTCCACAACAACGCGACCGACGCCTCCTACCTGAAGAACCCCGAGTTCCGCCGTGACGCCGCGCGCGCGATGTACCGCGGCATCGTCCGCTACTTCGCCACCCGCGACGGGCTCACCCCGAAGTACCTCCCCGAGCCGCCGACGCACCTCGCGATCACCCACGACGACGCGGGCCGACTGCGCGTCTCATGGGAGCCCGGCCTCACCGGCGCGCCGTTCGGCGATCCGGCGACGAGCTACCTCGTGCAGACCTCGGCGGACGGGCGCGCGTGGGACAACGGGGTCTCGGTGACCGGCACCTCGACCGTGCTCGACACAGCCGCCGGGCGGGCGGTCTACGTCCGCGTGATCGGCGTGAACGACGGCGGCGTCAGCTTCCCGTCCGAGGCGATGGGCGCGCGGCGCTCGCCCGACGGCACGGTCCCGGTGCTCGTCGTCTCCGCCTTCGATCGGTTCGACACCGGGCTGCTCCCGTGGGAGACCCTGCCGCGGGTCAGCGCGGTGCGCCGGATGTACGTCCCGCGCGTGAACCCGGGCGACACCGCCGCGGTGACCGGCCGCGCGATCGAGGCCGCCGGCTGGTACTTCGACGCGGTCAGCGACGAGGTGTTCGACGGGCTCGACCTGACGCCGTACCGCCTCGTCGTGTGGGTGGCGGGCGAGGAGTCCACCGCCGACGAGACGTTCTCGACCGCGCAGCAGCAGAAGCTGGCCGCCTTCCTCGGGGCGGGGGGGACGCTGTGGGCGTCGGGCGCGGAGATCCTGTGGGATCTGGACGAGCGCGGCGACGCCGCGGATCGAGCGTTCGCTGCCGACGTGCTCGGCGCGACGATGGCGAGCGACGACGCCGGCACGAGCATCGTCGCCGGCGAGGGCGTCCTCGCGGGTGTCGGTCCGCTCGACTTCGGCGAGACGCTCTCCACTGGCTACCCGGTCGAGTTCCCCGACGCGCTCACGTCCACGCGGCCCGTGGTCGCGCGCTACGACGGTGGGGCGATCGCGGGGGTGCTCGGCGAGGGGGTCGCGCTGTTCGGGTTCCCGTTCGAGACGATCCGCGATCCCGAGGCGCGCGCCGCGGCCGCGCTCGCGGTGATGTCCGCGCTCGTGCCCGACTACGTGCCGCCCGAGCCGGGCGACACCGACGAGCCGGGCGCCGGGAACGACTGGGATCGGCACGAGATCTCCGCGGCCAGGTGCGGGTGCGCGACAAGCGGCACCAGCGGGGCGACGTGGCTGATCGCAGCGGGTGCGCTGGTGCTGATCACGCGCCGGCGGCTATCCTTGTCCGCCTGACGGCTCGTAGCGGTCGCGAGGAGTATCGAGGGCATGGCCACCTGGGAGCAGGTCCAGGAGCGGGTACGGCGCGACTACGTCCTCGACGTGGACGAGCCGAGCGAGTTCGCGCTCACCATGGAGCACCAGCCCGGCGAGATCGCGCGGGCCCAGCGGGTGATGGTGCACCACTACCTCGCGTGGGGGCGCGCGATGATCGAGGTGCGCTCGGCGTTCGGTCAGGCGGGCGACTACGACGCCACCGGCCTGCTCGTCGACAACCTCCAGCTGCCGCTCGGGGCCATCGCGCTGCACGGCCGCTTCCTGGTGATCGTGCAGAAGGCGGCGCTCGAGGACCTCACGCTCGATGGCGTGGTATTCCTGTTGACCCGGATCGGCTTGCTGGCGGACGCTCTGGAAGAGCGGCTGGGCAAGGACCGCTTCTGACGGAGGTTTGATGGCGACCTGGACCGAGCTGCGCGAGCACATGCGTGTCACCTACCGGCTGGCCGACGACGAGCTCGACATGCTCTCGATGGTGTGGCGGTACGAGGACGGCCGCTCCCAGAAGATCATCATCCGGCGCTACGAGGCGTTCGAGCGCACGTTGGTCGAGCTGAAGAGCGCGTTCGCGCGGCGCAAGGACGTCGACCCCGAGGTGCTGCTGCGCAAGAACGCCGAGCTGCCGCTCGCGACGATCGCGCTGTCCGGCGACGTGTACATCGTCGTGTACAACGCGCTGCTCGAGCACCTCGACTTCGGCGACCTCGACCTCTACCTCAGCCGCGTCGCGGCGGTCGCCGACACGCTGGAAGAGACCTACGCGTCCAAGGACGTGTTCTGACGTGCTGATCCGTGTCGGCGAGACCAGCGGGCCCTATCGGTGGGTCCGGTTCCTGGGCGAGGGCTCGTCGGCCGAGGTGTGGGCGGCGTGGCGCGGGAGCCGGCTCATCGCGGTGAAGGTGCTGCGCGGCGCCGCGCGGCGGCGGTCGTTCCTCGAGGCGATCCACCGCGAGACGCGGATCGGCGCGCTGATCCAGGGCGTGCCGGGCGTGGTCGCGGTCCAGCACGTCGAGTCCTGGGACGGCCACGTCTTCCTCGAGATGCCCTACGTGCGCGGGCCCAGCCTCGATCAGGTGCTGATCGGTCGGCACTGGCTGGGCCTCGGCGCGGTGCCGCCCCGGGTGGCCGTCGGGTGGGCCTCGGCGGTGCTCGACACGCTCGATCAGGTCGCGCGCCGCGTCGTGCCCGACCGCCCGCGCTCGTTCCAGCACCGCGACATCAAGCCCGGCAACCTGCTGCTCCGCGCGCACTCCGGCGAGGTGTGCGTCACCGACTTCGGCGTCGCGCGCGCCGAGGCCGAGCTGGGCTTCGAGGCCACCGCGACCGGCGTGGTCAAGGGCAGCCCGCGGTTCATGGCGCCCGAGGCGGTGCTCGAGCAGCCGATGGACGCGCGCTCCGACCAGTACGGCGTCGCCGTCGTCCTCTACGAGCTGCTCACGCTGCGGCCGCTGTTCAGCGGGCCGGACGTCGCCCACATCCTGCTCGCCGTCTCCGACGGCTTCTCGCCCGACGCGCTCGACCACGTCCCCGGCCCGCCCGAGCTGCGCACCGTCCTGCGCACCATGCTCTCGCGCGACCCCGAGGGTCGGTTCGCCACCACCGCCGAGGCCGCCCTCGCGCTGCGCGAGCTCCCGCTGAAGGGCCCCAGCATCCACGACACGCTGCACGAGCTCGTCACCGGCGCGATGACCCGCGAGGGCGTGCGCCTGTTCGACGACAACCTCCGCCCGTTCGGCGAGACCCCGCTGCCCGGCGACGACGAGGAGACCCTCGTCGACCAGCCCCCGCCCACGCCAGCCAACGAAGCCGAGGAAGAGACCGAGCTCGCCGACCACGGCGCCCTGATCCGCGCCATGCGCCGGCAGCTGAAGGGCGAGTAGCGCCCCCGCGCGCGCCTGGCCGGGCGAACAGGGCGTTCGGACTGGATGGCGTGGTAGGCTCGGGGCATCCAGCGGGGCTCCGATGCGCCTTCTTCCACTCCTGGCCCTCATGGCCTGCGGCGGTGCCTCCGCGCTCGACGACGGCGTGTACCGCGTGCACGGCTTCAACAACGCGGAGCGCAGCGGCGACACCTTCGACGTCGTCAGCTTGCGCAACGCGCAGTGGTCCTTCCGTGCGCTCGAAGATGGCAGCACGTCCATCCAGGCCTATGACGCGAACGGCACCTGGGTGTGGGGGCGCGAGGGCTTTGTCCCCGACGCGGAC
The DNA here is from genome assembly GCA_964419905.1 of uncultured Enterobacteriaceae bacterium. GTDB lineage: Bacteria > Myxococcota_A > UBA796 > UBA796 > JAFDJI01. Next base: position 5,548 of record CAYQSE010000041.1, on the reverse strand, counting down.
GGCGTCTTCTCGTTCACCCTCGATCAGGCCGCCTCGTGTGATGATCTTCCCAGCTACCACGAGTTCGTCATCGCGCCGCGTGGGTCGGACCGGTTCGAGGGCTTCTGGGATCTCTGGCAGCAGCCTGCCCACTGCGACGAGTCCGGCTGCGTCTGCACCGGCGCAGAGATCGTGCGCACCTGGGCCCTCGACCTGGACGGCACCTGGGAGCGTGTGATCCCCGATGGCTTCTGACAACCCATGGTGACGGCCATGCTCCTCGCCCTGCTCCTCGCGTGCCACCCCGCCGAGCCTCCGACGCCTGCGCGCGCGGTGCCGACCGTCGGCCCGCCCACGCCGCACCGCGTCGAGATGCGCCCGTTCGAGCGCGGCACGTTCCAGTGGACGCTCGAGTGGCCGAACGGTGAGGTGCCCGAGGGCCAGTACGTCATCGGGAACGCGGATGGCATCCTCAACGATGGCAGCGCGTTCTCGACCCGCTGGGCCGTGCCGAACGAGGTGTTCGAGTTCACCTACACCGCGTCGCGCCACCTGGGCCTGCGGAGCTTTGCGACCACGCTGCTGGTCAAGCAGGAGGCCGACGAGCTCTTCAGCGTCGCGGTGCAGCTACCGCTCGCCGAGGTCGACGTGCGCGGCGGACCGGCCGAGCACATCCACACCTGGGGCGACGAGGTCCGGCTGGGCGTCGGCGAGGTCCGGGTCTTTCAGCCCTACCCGGTCGCGGAGTGGGCGCAGACCTTCCCGGACGCGGGCGACGAGCGGGGTGAGCAGCCGTGGAGCGAGGAGCCGGTCTCCTACGCGATCGTGGATCCGGCCGTCGCCGAGGTCGATGCGCTGGGGGTGATCACGGCTGGCGCGCCCGGGGAGACCACCCTCGTGCTCACCGCCGGTGACGTGCGGCGCGAGGTGCCGGTCACGGTCGAGACGCGCCCGCTCGACAGGCCTCCGCTTGGTGCGTGGCCGCTCGTGGAGACCGTGGTCGAGAGCTCGCGCCCCCTGAACCGCAACGCCTGGGGGCTCCAGCGAGCGCGCGTGGCCGTGGGACCCGATGGCGGGGTGTCGGTGGTCTTCCGCCCCAGGCCCGGTTCTGGCCGCACCTCCGACGAGAACTTCTCCACCCTCACGCCACCGCTGGTGCTCGCGACCTGGACCGGCACCGGCTTTGGCTTCGAGATGCTCGGAACGCCCACCGAGCGGTTGACGCACGCTGGCGTGGCCGTCGACGAGCGGGGCGACACCTACGTGCTGACGCGGAGCCTGCGCGAGAATCGCCTCGACCTCTGGCACCGCCCAGCCGGCGTCCCGGCTGGGGGCTGGACCCGCCGTGCGCTGCCGGTGGGCCTCGGCGCGTTCGACGGTCCGGGCGACATGGGAACCTGGTCCAGCTCCGAGCAGCTCGATCGCTACTGGCCGATCAGCATGACCGACCGCCCGGGCGGCGGCGTGTGGATCGCGTGGGTGAGCATCGACGACTTCGCGATCAGCGAGGTCAAGCGCTGCCCGCGGATCGTGCGCGCCGCCTCGGCCGGCCCGCAATCCCTCGAGGTCGAGATCGCGCAGCTTGCATGGCTGGTCGACGGCTGGACGGTCCAGATCTCGTGTGAGGACTACTTCGAGGTCAACGGGTGGGTGCCCTACGACGTCGGGCTCGCTGCCCCCATGCCGGTGGGAGCCTGGCCCTGGGTGCTGATCGACGGCTACACCCTGAAGCGCGGAAACGGTGCGTGGACTGCGGTCGACGGTGCACCCGGGACCCCATCGACCTGGGACCATCCGCCCAGCGGGCACTTTGGTAGCCCCGCCTGGGACGACGACCCGCTCACCGGAACCGCCGTCGCCATGGAGCAGATCTGGGGCTGGACCACCACCGGGCGGCTCACCCACGTGCTCGCCGAGGATGCCACCGGCGCCGACACGATCACCTGGCTGCACACGCGCCGGGAGCTTGTGCCGCCGGGCGGCGACGAGCCCACCGGCTGGGCCCTGTATGCATCGAACGGGTCGCACGTCCTGTTCGACGACGTGCTCGTGCTCGATGACGGCACCCGATTTCTGCGCTCCATAGGTGAGTTCTGGAGCTTCGCGCCCGACGCAGAGCCGGCGCCCATCGCCGCTGTCGGTGCTGTGAACGCGCAGGTCCACCCTTGGGTCGACCAGGATGGGCTGCGGGTGCTGTACGGCAGCACGGGCACTGGGTTTCCGTGGGTCCGGTGGGACGGCGCGTGGACCCAGGAGGGGGCGCTACCCCCCGGATCCGCCCCGGTCCATGTGGGGCCATCGCCGACGGGCGAGTTCTGGGTGCTCACGAGCGCCGTGCTCGGCGACCCTCGCCTCGTGCGCATCGACGAGGAGGGGGCGACCACGGTCCTGCTACCGGAACAGGCGATCCCGTCCGAAGGGGATGGCGTGGCGTGGCTCCCCGACGGGGGCGCGGCCGTCATCCACCGCTGGCATCCCACGCCCGGCGTGCGACGGACCGCTCGCTACGACGCCGACGGCGCGCTGGTCGCAGAGGGGACCACCACGACCGCTGGCGACGGGCAAGGTCTGATCGGCCTGTCCGACGGCACGGTGCTGATGCCGCCCCTCGTGCCCCGCTTCGACGACCCGGACAGCCAACGGTTCTGGCGCTCGACCGACGGCGTGACCTGGGACACCAGTCCGCCCCCCCCCGGCGCATGGTCGGGCAAGACGCACCTGCGGGTGACCGATGGGGGGGCGCTGTTGTGGGTCGGCACGCGCGACCACGGGTGGTACGGGCATCAGGCGGCGCTCGTGGTGACCGAGGATGGTGGGCTCACGTGGTCCGAGCCCGTCTGGGTGCGCGAGGAGGGCAGCCCCCGCCAGCAGGTGGCGAGCGTCGCACTCGACGGAGACGACGTGCTCGTCCTGATCGTCGACAACGGCGACAATGTGCCCCCGCCCGCCGAGGGCTACGGTACCGACTTCGACCCGCGAGGCACCATGCTGGTGCGCGTGCCGCTGCCCTGATTCAGGGTCGCGACCAGATCACGGTGATCGCGTCGTGGTCCGGGTGGGCGACCACGACGTCGTCGAAGCCGTCTCCGTCGAGATCACCGATCGCGATCGGGCCGGGGGCGTCGCCGACGGGGATGCGCACGGGTGTGTCGGAGTAGCCCTGCATCTGCCAGCCGCGGTCGAGGTGGACCACGAGGTCATCGCCCTCGGTGTACACGAGATCCATTCGCTCGACCCCGTCGAGGTGAAGGGTGCCGATCGCCCGGGCGCCAGGGAGCGCGACGCCGAGCGAGGTGCCGTTGCCACCCATCTCCTGGATCGGCAGGTCGCCGCGATACACCGCCACCTCGTCGTCGCCGAGCACCACCAGGTCGCGGCCCACGTGGTCCAACCCCATCGAGGTGGGGAGCGCCTTGCGGGCGCCGGCGATCACCGCTCCGCCGATCGTGCTCACCGGGGCGACCTCGTCCCACCGCCAGCTCCGGAGTGTGCCGTCGCTGCTCACCGCGACGACGATGTCGGGCTGCGGCCCGTCCCTGCCGTGGTGGGCGGGCCACAGGAAGAGATCTCCGCCGTCTGGCGACACGAACGGCGCGAAGGGCTCGGGTGCGGCGAAGGTGCCGGTGGGCATCGCCGGCCCGCCCTGGCAGACGCAGTCGCCGCGCAGCATGTGGACCGACTCCTCCTCGGGCAGGAGGACCCACAGGTCGCCCACCCGGGTCGAGAATCCCGACGGCGGACTGAGGTGCGTCAGGCCCGCGGGCGCGGACGGGAGCGTGTTCAGGTGCGGCGCCTGCCAGGTTCCGAGCGGCCCCCCGAGCACCACCGCGACCGACGGCTCGGCGATCGAGGCCACGAGCAGGTCGAGGCCGTGAAGCTCGTCGAGCTGAGTGACCACCAGGAACGCGGGCGCCAGGCCGACATCGACGTCTTCCTTGGCGAAGAGGCCCCCGCCAGCGTTGCGCAGGACGGTCACCGTGCCCGCGTCCTCGTTGGCGGTGAGCACGTCGAGCAGTCCGTCGCCGTCGACGTCGGCCACGACGATCGCGACTGGCCGCGCGCCGGTCTGGACCCACGTCGTCGCGTCGAGGCACACCTCGCCCTCCTCCGAGATCCCATTGCCGCACGCCTGGTACACGCAGTCGCGGGTGCAGGCGGCGTCGGAGACCCAGTCGCACTCCTCCCACGGCGCCACCAGCCCATCGCCGCACTCGTGCCAGCGACAATCCTGGGTGCACCACATGCCGAACCGCTCGTCCGAGGGCTCGCACGGCTCGGTCGGCCCCCAGACCCCGTCGCCGCACGCGTCCTTGGGGGGCCCGCCGAGTCCGCATCCGAGGGTGAGGAGCGTGGCAGCGACGAGAGCATTTGGCAGCGGACGCACGCTTCCTCCGTGGCGCAGGCTACCGCAACGCGGGTAGAATCGCGACATGCTGGTTCTGCTCGCCCTGGTCGCCTGTGATCCCTACGCCCGCTACGAGTACCTCTACCAGGTCGGCGGCGTCGGCGCGGTCGAGGGCAGCGGCCGGGTCGAGGGCGTGGCGCTGGTGCCGCGCGGCCTGTTCGTCGCCGAGGCGGGCAGCGCCGAGGTGCCCGTCGGGGTCAACACCCTCACCCTCGCGACGCCGGTGGTGATGACGCGAGCTGGATCCGTGGGGGACGGGATCGGCGTCACGGGGATCGACGCCGACAACGACTGGGTCGCCGCGGTCGGGAGCAGCGGCGGCTTCCTGGTCGCGACCGCCGATCCCGCTGCGCCCGAGCTGATCTTCGAGGGGGCGATCGCGCAGGGCGTGATGTTCGGTGTCGCCGTGGCCAACGGCGTCGCCTTCGCCGCCTCCTACGGCGCCGATGCACGCTCGGGCACCCTTCACCGCGTCGATCTCGCGGGGATGGCCGCCGACCTGGACGATCCCTCCGCCTGGTACACGACGGCCGACCTCGACACCCCGCCCGAAGCCGTGCATGTGGCCGAAGGCACGGTGTGGGTGGTGCCGCAGGGCAACGGCGGCGAGACCGAGATCCGAGCCTTCGACGTGCGCGATCTCGCTCCGGTCGGCGCGCTCCCGTGGAGCCCGAACCGGCGCGGCGACGTCGAGGGCGTCCTGGTCCACGACGGCACCCTGTACGCCACCACCTCGCGCGCCCTCTTCACAGCCGACGTGTCCTCCCCCCCCGCCGCCGCCTGGACCGAGGTCGAGCTCGAGGGCGTAGGCGGTGTGCCCACGGCCGTCTCCGAGGGCGTGCTCTGGGTCGCAGGGCCGTCGGGCGACGTACGGCTCGTCGACATCGATCGGTTGAGGGCGCGCGGCACCTTCGAGGGCGTCTGCCCCGGGGCGGTGCTCGATCTCGCCGTGCTCGGCCAGACGTTCTACGCGGCATGCGGCTCGGGTGGGCTCCGCGTCTACGCCGAGACGCGCGACTGGGACGAGGACCTCCCCTAAGCAGCCCCCTCCGCGGGCCTCATGATCCCACACATCTCGGCTGCGGCCCGAGATCACGTGGGGCGGGCGGGACGCCTGTCGATCCTACACATCTTGGCTGCGGCCCGAGATCATGTGGGGCGGGC
>CAYQSE010000040.1:0-31459 GCA_964419905.1 uncultured Enterobacteriaceae bacterium | reverse complement strand
ATCGGCGCCGCGCCGGTGCCGGTGCCGCCGCCCATGCCGGCCGTGACGAACACCATGTCGGCGCCGACGACGAGCTCGGCGATGCGGTCGCGATCCTCGAGCGCGGCCTCGCGCCCGACCTCGGGATCGGAGCCCGCGCCCAGACCGCGCGTGAGCTGCGTGCCGAGCTGGAACCGACGCGGCGCGAGGCTGCGTCGCAGGTCCTGGGCGTCGGTGTTCATCGCGATGAACTCCACGCCGGTGAGCCCGTTCCCGATCATGGTGTTGATGGCGTTGCCGCCGCCCCCGCCCACGCCGATGACCTTGATGCTGGCCCCCCTGGGGACCTCTTCCTCAACGATTTCGATCATGGCTTCCTCCGACAACCACGAAGATTCATCCCTCTCCGGCCGCGACGAGCGGACGGACGATCGCGACGGACGCCGGCGCGAGATCGACGAGCACCGGGGTGTCGAGATCGACCCCCTCGCCGAGTAGCTGGGCCAGGCGGTCGATCTGCCGCTCGAGCCCTTCGAGACCGAAACGCACCTCGGCCCCGGAGCCGAGGTGAAGCGTGAAGCCCCGGGTGCGACTGAACGCGACCTCGGACAGCCCCCCGCGGGCGAGCACGCCGCGCGTGTCGAGCGTGTCCATCAGCCACAGGGCGTCGCGGACCACCAGCCTCGGCAGATCGGGATGCGCGCGGTGCAGCGCGCCGTCGACGCCGGTGATCACCGGGTAGTCGACATCGTCCGATCGGGCCTCCAGAAACACCACCCCCGAGCGATCGACGTACCGGAGCGTGTCTCCGGCCAGCAACGCCACGGGCTGGTATTCTTCGACCCGGATCACCACGGTGTCCGGGAACTTCCGACGCGCCGTCGCGGACTTGACCCACGGATGCGACGCGGCGCCTCGCTGGGCCCGCTCGAGATCGACGCCCCACATCGTCGTGCCGTTGGACACGTCGACCAGGTGGCGCAGCGCCGCCGCGGTCGCCCGTGACGCACCCTCGAACTGCACCCGCTCGACCAGCACCTGCTCGGGCCGCGCGACGAGCGCGACCACGCCGAGACCCAGCAGCGCGAGCAGCGCCGGGAGCCATCTGCGTCGGGACGACACGCGGTCGCCCCTGTCGGGAGCGGTGAGAGCCAAGGAAGTTCGCGGGGCGGGAGGGTGGGGAGGGGCGGTTCCGGCGGGGAGCCGGGGAGAGCGAGCGGGCGCCGGGGAAGGCGCCTGGAGAGTCAACCCGTTCTACCGGGGGAGCGCCCGGACATCAAGCGGGAGTTCGGAAAATCGTGTGCGGGTGCGAGACCGGCGGCTCAGCGACGGGGCGGTCCGATCGGGGTCTCGCGGGGCGCGCGGGGCGCGGGGCGGCGTGCGCGGCGGACGATCAGCAGCGGGAGCAGCCCGAGGACCGCCAGACCCGGCCTGGGCGCCGCGGCGCAGCCACACCCGATCGGCAGGCCGCCGCCGCTCCACGCGTAGCTCGGGGATCCACCGTCGGTGTCGCCCGGGAAGCCGGTGTCGTCCGTATCGCCCGGGAAGCCGGTGTCCGCGGTGTCGCCCGTGTCCGCGGTGTCGCCCGTGTCGCCCGTGTCGCCCGTGTCGCCCGTGTCGCCCGTGTCGCCCGTGTCGCCGGTGTCGCCGGTGTCGCCGGTGTCGCCGGTGTCGCCCGTGTCGCCCGTGTCGCCCGTGTCGCCCGGATCGATCACGCAGCCCTCGCCCGGGTAGACGTCGGGATCCGCGTCGTCGCAGTCGCCGCCGTCCGGCGCCGTGCCGCCCGCCGTGCCCGGATGCGCGACGCTGACGAAGCCGTCGCGGTCGCAGTCGTAGTCGTTGTGACCGTCGCAGTCCGCGTCGATCCCGTCGTAGCAGACGTCCGGGGCGCCGGGGAACACGTCCCCCTGCGCGTCGTCGCAGTCGAGGTCGTTGTCCACCGCGCCGGGCGGCCCGTCGGTGCCGAACGCGACCGGCGCGCTGCCCGAGGCGCCGAACCCGTCGCCGTCCGCATCCGCGAACCAGTCACGCGGGTCACCCGACGCCTCGCACACGATCCGCCGCTCGCTGGCGCACGCCTGATCGTTCCAGGTGCCGCCGTCGAACCGGTTCAGCTCCAGGCAGTCCTCGCCGCCGACGCCGACGTCGTTCGGCTCGCCGGACTGCCAGTTCGTGTAGACGACCGGGCTGCCGTCGTCCCACACCCACACGCCCTCGACGTCGCGGTCGTTCATCCCGACCCACCAGTTGCTCGACGAGATCGCGTCGATCCGGGCGTCGATCCAGTTGTCCTCGTCGGCGCTCGAGATCGTGGCGAGCCGGTAGCGCCCGCGGGCGCGGCAGTAGCTCTGCCCGCTCGTCCACGTCCGCGTGGTGGTGCAGAACAGGTACGCCCGCCCGAGGCGCTCGTGGCGCTCGCAGCTGGACGAACAGGTGCCCGCGGGGTCGATCACCCCGTCGCAGTCGTCGTCGACGCCGTTGCACGCCTCGTCGGCGTCGGGGTTCACGTCCTCGTCGTCGTCGTCGCAGTCGGACGCGTCCTGCACGAAGTCGTCGAGATCGTCGCCGGGCAGCGCCGGCCACAGTGGATCGCCGAAGCCGTCGCCGTCCGCGTCCCTGAACCAGGTCGGTTGGGCGAGGGCGGGCAGGATAAGGAGGAGCAGCGCCGTGGACATGGCCCGAGCCTAGCCGAGCGACGCGCCCGGCGTCGACGCCCGCCGCGATCACGCGGGCGGATGCTCGGCCTCCATCCGGTGCGCGCCGTAGAGCAGGCGCTCGCACAGCGCGCCGAACGACACGCCCTCCGCGCCCGCCGCCATCGGCGACAGGCTGGTCTCGGTCATCCCCGGGATCGTGTTGATCTCGAGGAACACGGGGGGCGAGCCGTCGGCGGGCACGATGAAGTCGGCGCGCGCGAGCCCGACGCAGCCGATCTCCTCGAACGCGGCGACCGCCGCCCGCTGCGCCTGATCCCGGATCAGCTCGGGGATCGCGGCGGGCACCTCGTAGCGGGTGCGCCCCTTGGTGTACTTCGCCTCGAAGTCGAAGAAGCCGGACTCCGGCAGGATCCGGACCACCGGGAGCGCGCGCCCGTCGACGACGGCGACGGTGATCTCCTCGCCGGGGACGAACGCCTCGACCAACACGCGCGGATCGAGCGCGAGCGCGGTGGCGACCGCGGCCTCGAGCGCCGCGCGATCCGCGGCCAGCGTGATCCCGATCGTCGAGCCGCCGACCGCCGGCTTGACCACCACCGGCCAGCCCAGATCGTCGGGCAGGAGATCGCCCGCCGCGAGCACCCGATCGGGCGCGAGCCGGATCTCGCCGCGTCCGGCGACCGCCCGCTTCGTCGCGATCTTGTCCATCGCGACCGCGGACGCACGCACGCCCGAGCCGGTGTAGGGGATCCCCATCACCTCGAGCAGCCCCTGCACGCACCCGTCCTCACCGAAGCGCCCGTGCAGCGCGATCCACGCGACCTCGACCCGCTCGGCGAGCAGCCGCGCCGGCAGGTCGCGGTCGACGACGATCTCGACCACGTCCCAGCCGCGCGCGGCGAGCGCGCCCGCCACCGCCTTGCCCGACTTCATCGAGATCGCGTGCTCGGCGGCGAGCCCACCCATCAACACCCCCACCCGCGTCCTACCCGGCTCCATGCTCCCCTCCCCGGTGACGCCCCGCCCAGCGGACCGCCCCCTTCAGCTCCACGCCCCGCTCCCGGGACACCCGATCCACTACCGAGCGCTCGAGCAGGGCCAGATCCGCAGCGGTCGCGCCGCCGAGGTTCACCATCATCTCCGGCGCCGCCTCCGGCACCATCACATCGCGCAGCCGCACGCCGCCCACCGAGGCCTGCCCGAGCAGCTTGCGCGGATCGACCCGCCCCGGGGCCGCGTACCAGGACCACGCGCGGCTCGCGGCGAGCCGTGCGCGGACGCGGGCCTCGAGGCGCTCCCGATCGGAGAGATCGAGGAGGAAGCGCGCGCCGACGATCACCGGGCTCCTCGGCTTGAGCGCCTCCTCGAGCGTGCCCTCGCGGATCCGCCCCCGGTTCAGGAAGTAGACGACCTCGACCACGCCGCCCCAGCCGCGGCCGGGGCCGGGATCGAGCGCGAGCGCGGCGCCGAGCGTGCCCGGCACACCGGCGAGCTCCTCGAGGCCACCGTGCCCGGCGCCGACGGTGGCCGCGACCAGCGCGCCCACGGGCAGCGCCGCGCCTGCGTCCCAGCGCAGCGCGTCGCGCGACAGGCCGCCAAAGCCGGTGCCGAGCCGGAGCACCGCGCCTGCCAGCCCACCGTCGCGCACGACCGTGCGTGTGCCGGCGCCGAGCACGGTCTGGCTCCACCCGGCGTCGCGGATCGCCTGCACCGCGTCGCCCAGCGCCTCGCGCGCGTGCACGACCACGAACGCCTCGCATGGCCCGCCGGTGCGCCGCGCGGTGTGCGCCGCGAGCGGCGCGTTCGGGCGCACGACGACGCCGTGGGGCCAGCGCGGCGTCACGCGGCGCCCAGCCGTTCCGCCAGCGAGGTGCACACGGTGTTCACGTTGCCGGCGCCGAGCGTGACCACGAGGTCGCCGGGGCGCACCGTGTCGGCGAGGTGGGCGGCCGCGTGCGCGAGCGAGTCGACCACCACGACGCCGCGATGCCCGCGGTGCTGGAGCTCGCGCCCGAGCGCGGCGTGGTCGACCCCGTCGATCGGCACCTCGCCCGCGGCGTAGACCGGGCACACGACGACCTCGTCGGCGCGGTTGAACGCGGTGCAGAACTCCTCCCACAGGTCGCGGACCCGGGTGAAGCGATGCGGCTGGAACACGGCCACGAGGCGGCGGTCCGGGAAGCCCTCCTCGGCCCCCTGGAGCGTGGCGACGATCTCGACCGGATGGTGCCCGTAGTCGTCGACGATCAGCACGCCGCCGACGTTTGCGCGCACGGTGAACCGCCGCTGCACGCCGGTGAAGTCGAGGAGCGCGTCGCGCGCCACCTCGAACGGCACCGAGAGCTCCACCGCCGTCGCGATCGCCCCGAGCGCGTTGCTGATGTTGTGCCGCCCCGGCATCCCCAGCGTGACCTCGCCGAGCACCTCGTCGTGGTGCAGCACCTGAAACGTCGTGCTCATCCCGTCGCGGGCCAACGGCACCGCCTTGTAGTCCGCCTGCCGCGTGAACCCATAGGTCACCACCTGCCGCCGGATCTTCGGCATCAGCGACTGCACGACCGGATGATCGAGGCAGAGCACGGTGAACCCGTAGAACGGCACCCGGTTCGCGAACGTCTCGAAGGTCTCGAGCAGCGACGCGAAGTTGCCGTAGTGGTCGAGGTGCTCGGGGTCGATGTTCGTGATCAGCGACACGGTCGGCGAGAGGTAGAGGAACGTGCCGTCGGACTCGTCCGCCTCGGCGACCAGATACTCGCCCTGCCCCAGCTTCGCGTTGTTGCCCCCGAGGCTGTCGAGCCGGCCCCCGATCACCACCGTGGGATCGAGCCCGCCCGCCGCGAGCACGGTCGCCAGCATCGAGGTGGTCGTCGTCTTGCCGTGGGTGCCCGCGACCGCGATGCCGTACTTGAGCCGCATCAGCTCCGCGAGCATCTCGGCCCGACGGATCACCGGGATGCCGCGCTGGTGTGCCGCGTCGATCTCGAGGTTGTCGCCGCCCACCGCGGTGGAGCGCACCACGACGTCCGCGGTGCCGATGTTCGACGCGTCGTGGCCGATGTGCACGGTGACGCCGAGCGCGCGCAGCCGCTGCACCGTCTCGCCCGCCTTCAGATCCGAGCCGGTGACCACGAACCCGAGGTTGTGCAGCACCTCGGCGATGCCGGACATGCCGATACCGCCGATGCCGACGAAGTGGATGGTGCGGACCTTGCCTCTAAACATCAGCGGTCTCCTCCGCGCGCAGCGGCCCCCTGTAGCCCGACGCGCTGGAGGAGCCCCAGGCCGATCAGGTGCACCATCGCCGCCGACGCCCCGTAGGAGAGCAGCGGCAACACCAGCCCCTTGTTCGGCACCCAGCCGACGACCACGCCCAGGTTGACGAGCGCCTGGGCCGCGAACAGCGCGGTCACGCCGGAGGCGAGCAGGATCCCGAACAGATCGCTCGCGCGCGACGCGATGACCGAGCCCCGCCACACCAGGACGAGGTAGGCGCCCACCATCACGCACCACCCGACCGCGCCGAGCTCTTCGCCGAGGATCGCCGCGATCGCGTCGGTGTGCGCCTCGGGCAGGAAGCCGCTCTGCGCGACGCCGCCGCCCAGCCCCTGCCCCCACAGCCCGCCGTGCGCCATCGCGATCCAGCCCTGCACGATCTGGTAGCCGGAGTCCTCGGGGTCCGCGAACGGGTCGGCGAACGCCGCGAGGCGGCGCACGCGGTACGGCGCGAGCGCGGCGAGCGCACCGAGCGCGACGATGCCCGCGGCGCCGAGCGAGAGCACCCACCGCCACTGGAGCCCGGCGACGAACAGCAGCACGCCGAACAGCCCGAACAGCACCACGGTGGTGCCGAAGTCGGGCTCGAGCATCACGAGCACCGCCGGCGCGAGCACCAGGCCGAACGCGGGGCCGACCGTGCCCACGAGATCGCGGATCCGCCCCTCGTTGGCCGCGAGGAAGTGCGCGAGCACGAGCACCAGCGAGAGCTTCGCCAGCTCGGACGGCTGGAAGTTGAGCCCGCCGAGGCTGATCCACCGCACCGCGCCGTTCGCGCTGTGTCCGAGCGGGGTGAGCACCAGCCCGAGCGTGACCAGGCTCACCGCGTACAGCCCCCAACTTCCGCGCCGCAGCCACGCCCACGGGAGCTGCATCACGCCGATCGCCATCGCACCGCCCAGCAGCAGGCCGACGCCTTGCCGGTTCACGAACCGCATCCCGTCGCCGTAGGCGGCGTCCGCGGCGGCGCTGCTCGCCGAGAGGATCATCAGCAGCCCGAGCGCGCACAGCCCGACGGTGACCGAGAGCAGCCACCAGTCGATCCCGCCGTGCGCGGACCCCTCGTCGCCCTGCTCCATCGCATGCTCGACCGCGCTCATGGCGCCTCCTCGCGGGCCAGCGCGCCGAACACGCGCCCCCGATGCTCGAAGTTCTGGAACGCGTCGAAGCTGGCGCAGCCCGGTGAGAGCAGCACCGCGTCGCCGGACCGCGCGAGCCCGCGCGCCGTGCTCACCGCCTCGGAGAGCGCGCCCGCGCGGATCACCGCGACGCCGGCCGCCGCGAGCTCGTCGGCGATGGCGGCGCCGCTGCCGCCGAACGTGATCACCGCGCGGTGCCGGGCGAGCAGCGGCGCGAGGGCCACGAAACCAGGGCCCTTCGCCTCGCCGCCGAGCAGCACCACCGCGCGCCGGTCCAGCCCGCCGATGCCCACCGCCGCCGCCTCGACGTTCGTGGCCTTCGAGTCGTTGATCCAGGTGACGCCGCCCTGCTCGGCGACGACCTCCATCCGGTGCGGCAGCGCGCGCAGATCGCCGAGCCCCGCCTGCAGCGCCGCCGGCGCGTAGCCGAGCGCGGTCGCGAGCAGCAGCGCCGTGGCCGCGTTGTCGAGGTTGTGCTCGCCGGGCACACGGATGCCGGAGAGATCGAACGTCGCCTCGCGCGAGGGGAGCCGGACCGTGGCGCGCCTGCCCTCCCGCACGACGCCCGGGTAGCGCCCCAGCCACGCGCGGCCGCCGCGCCCCCCGTCATCGAGCCGCGCGAGCCGCGCGTCGTCGGCGGGGAGCACGCCCAGATCGTCGGGCCCCATGCCGGCGAACAGCCGCAGCTTGTGCCGACCGTAGTTGTCCATGTCGCCGTGCCGGGCGAGGTGATCGGGCGTGAGGTTGAGCACCACCGCGACCTTCGGGCGCAGCGCGCCGGGCCACTCGAGCTGGTAGCTGCTCACCTCGACCACGAGCACATCCGACGCGGGCGCCCCGTCGCGCTGCGCGAGCAGCTCGTTGCACAGCGGGCTGCCGAGGTTGCCGCCGACGAACGGGCGCGCGCCGGCTGCCGCGAGCAGCTGGCCCGTGAAGTGCGTCACCGTCGACTTGCCGTTCGTGCCGGTGATCGCGACGAGCGGCGCGGCGAGCTGCTCGGCCGCGAACGCGAGCTCGCCCAGCACCGGGACGCCCGCGGCCGCAGCCGCCGCCAGATCGGGCTGCGCGGCGGGCACGCCCGGCGAGACGAGGATCAGCTCGGCCTCGAGGAAGGTCTGGCGTCGGTGGGGCCCCAGCTCGAGGGTCACGCCCGGGATCGGCGGCACGTCGGTGGCCAGATCGACGCCGACGACGCGCGCGCCGAGCCGAGCCGCGAGCGTGGCTGCGGCGCGCCCGGACGCCCGGAGGCCCACCACCACCACGCGTCGGCCCGCCAGCGCCACGCCGCTCACCGGAGCTTCAGCGTGGACAGGGCCACGAGCGCGAGGATGATGCTGATGATCCAGAACCGCACGATGATCTTCGGCTCCGACCACCCCTTCTTCTCGTAGTGGTGGTGGATCGGCGCCATCGCGAACACGCGCTTGCCGGTCGTCTTGAAGCTGAACACCTGGATGATCACCGAGAGCGCCTCGAGCACGAAGATCCCGCCGACCAGGGCGAGCAGCACCTCGTGCTTGGTGAGCACCGCGAGGATCCCGAGCGTGCCGCCGAGCGAGAGCGAGCCGACATCGCCCATGAAGATCGACGCAGGGTAGGCGTTGTACCAGAGGAATCCGAGCCCCGCGCCGACGATCGCCAGCGCGAACACGGTCAGCTCCGCGGAGTTCGCGACGAACGGGATGCCCAGGTAGTCGGCGAACACCGTGTTGCCCGCGAGGTAGGCGAGCAGCCCGTACGTGGCCGCCGACGTCATCACCGGCCCGATCGCCAGCCCGTCGAGCCCGTCGGTGAGGTTGACCGCGTTGCTCGCGCCGACGAGCACGCACAGCCCGAACAGGACGTAGAGCACCGAGAGGTCCGGCGCGCCGACCCACAGCGCAGCGAAGTCGAGGTTCACCCCCTTGAGGAACGGGAACGCGAGCGTCGGCTCGACGAAGCCGTCCTGCAGCCCCCAGATCAGCACCGCGCCGCCGATGAGCACCTGCCCGGCGATCTTGAACCGCCCGGCGAGGCCCGCGGTGGACTGTCGGGTCAGCTTCAGCCAGTCGTCTGCGAACCCGATCGCGCCGTACCCGATCATCACCACGAGCGTCGCCCACACCGCCGGGTTGTCGAGCCGCGCCCACAGCAGCACCGAGAGCGCCACGCCCGAGAGCAGCGGCACGCCGCCCATCGTCGGCGTCCCGATCTTCGTGAGCAGGTGGCTCTCGGGACCGTCGTCGCGGATGATCTGCGCCGCCTTGCGCTGCTTCATCCCCTCGATGAACGAGGGATAGACGACGTACGCGATCGCGAGCGCGGTGAGGATGCCCCACGCGGTGCGGAACGAGATGTACCGGAACACGTTGGCGCCCGGCAGATCGGCCAGCCACTCGGTGAAGATGTAGTACAGCATCAGCCGTCGGCCCCCGTCGGCGCGTCATCGAGCGCCTGAAGCATTTGCAGGATCCGTTCCACCCGCGCGCCGCGGCTGCCCTTGAACAGCACGCGGTCGCCCGGTCGCAGCCACGCGGCGAGCCGCGCCACGAGCGTGGCGCCGTCCAGCGCCGACCAGACCTCGCCGCGACCCCGCGCGTACGGCGCGGCGGGCGACATCCGCGGCCCGACGAGCACCACCAGCGCGATGGGCAGCGCGCCGGCGACCGCGGCCACGCGCTCGTGCCACGCCGCCTCGTCGGGGCCCAGCTCGAGCATGTCGCCGAGCACCGCGACCTTGCGCCCCGGAAGCGCCGCGAGGGTGCGCAGCGACGCCTCCATCGAGCTCGGGTTGGCGTTGTAGGCGTCGTTGAGCGCGATGGCGCCGTTGTGCAGCGGCTCGGGGCGCAAGCGCATCCCGACCGGCGCGTAGCCCGCGAGCGCGCGCGCCGCCGCCGCGAGGTCGACGCCCAGCGCGTGCGCCACCGCGAGCGCGCCGGCGGCGTTGTGCGCGAGGTGCAGACCCGGGCTCGGCACGACGAGGTCGAGCTCCCCCTGCGGCGTCGCGACGCGCGCGGTCGTCACCAGCCGCTCCGCGTCCAGCGCCGCGTCGAGCAACCGGATGTCCGCGCCCGGCGCGCGCCCCCACGTCAGGCGCCGCACACCCGCAGGCAGCGGCACGCCGGCCACCCGCGCGTCGTCCACGTTCACGCACACGGTGTCGCCGGGGAGCGCCGAGCGGAACAGCGCGCCCTTCTCGCGCGCGACCCCGTCGAGCCCGCCGAGCTCCTCCAGGTGCGCGGGCCCGACGTTCACGATCAGCCGCACGTCGGGCTGCGCGAGATCCGCGAGCAGCGCGATCTCCCCGGGCGACGAGGTGCCCATCTCGACCACGCTCACCCCGGCGTCCTCGGGCGCGCCGAGCAGCGTCATCGGCACGCCGAGGTGGTTGTTCAGGTTGCCCTCGGACTGGTGCACGCGCCCGAGCGGCGAGAGCGCCAGCGCGATCAGCGCGCGCGTCGTCGTCTTGCCGGTGCTGCCGGTCAGCCCCACGACCGGTCCGCGCAGCCGCGCGCGGGCCGCGCGTCCGAGGTCCTGCAGCGCGCGGGTGGTGTCCGCGACCTGCACGACCCCGCCCGTCCACTCGGGGCCCGGATCCCGGCTCACGACGCAGCCGACGGCCCCCGCCGCGGCCGCCTGCGCGAGGAACGCGTGGCCGTCGAAGCGCCCGCCCGAGAGCGCGAGGAACCACGCGCCAGCGCCGATCGCGCGGGTATCGGTGTGGACGGGCCCCGCCGGCCCGGGCCGCAGCAGCGCCCCGCCGGTGGCCGCAGCGATCGCGTCGCCGTCGAAGTTCATCGGCCCTCCAGCCACGCGCGGGCGACCGCGCGATCGTCGAACGGATGCTTCACGCCGCCGATCTCCTGCGTGGTCTCGTGCCCCTTGCCCGCGATCAGCACCGCGTCGTCGGGCCCGGCGGCAGCGAGCGCCCAGCCGATCGCCGCGGCGCGGTCGAGCGCCACGTGCGCCGGGGGCGAATCCATCCCGGATAGCGTCGCGTCTACGATCGCTTGCGGATCCTCCGAGCGCGGATTGTCCGAGGTGACGACCACCACGTCGGCGCCGGCCTCGGCCGCGCGCCCCATCTCGGGGCGCTTGCCCGCGTCGCGGTCGCCGCCACAGCCGAACACGACGAACAGGCGCCCCCGCGTGGCGCCGCGCACCGCGTCGAGCACGCCGGTGAGCGCGTCGGGCGTGTGCGCGTAGTCGACGAGCACGAGCGGGCCGCCGGGATGGTCCACGCGCTCGAGGCGCCCGGGCACCCCGCGCACCGCGCCGAGCGCCGCGAGCGCGTCGCTCAGCGGCACGTCGAGGGTGAGCAGGCAGCCGAGCGCCGCCACGAGGTTCAGCGCGTTGTAGTGGCCGACCAGCGGGCTGCGCAGCGTGCCCGCGCCGTGCGGGGTGTTCACCTCGAGCGCGAGCCCCTGCGCGTCGGCCCGCCAGGCGACGAGGCGAAGCGCGTGCCCCTCCCCCTCCCCGTACAGCCAGTGATCCGCGGGCGGACCGAGCCCCGGCCACGCCGGATCGTCGCCGAACAGCAGCGCGCGCGGCGGCCCACCCGGCGCGCGGAGCCGCTGGAACAGCCCCGCCTTCGCGTCGCGGTAGGCCGCCATCGTGCCGTGGTGATCGAGGTGGTCGCGGGTGAGGTTCGTGAACACGCCGAGGTGGAACGGGATCTGATCCAGGCGACGCTGCACCTGCCCGATCGACGACGCCTCGATCAGCACCGCGCGGACGCCCGCTTCGCGCATCTGCGCGAGCGCCGCCTGAAGCTCGGGCGCCTCGGGCGTGGTCAGCGCGCTCGGCAGGGCCTCACCGTTCACCCGGATGCCCGTCGTGCCGATGCGCCCGGCGGGCACACCCATCCCCAGCAGCGCCTCCTCGACCAGGGTGGTGATCGTCGTCTTGCCGTTGGTGCCGGTGACCCCGATCACCTTCATCCGCTCTGCCGGGAAGCCGTTCCACGCGGCCGCGAGCGCCGCGAGCGCCGCCTTCGTGTCGTCCACCCGCACCACGGTGACCCCGGGCGGCGCGCGCACGGCGCGCTCCACGACGACCGCGGCGGCCTCGTGCAGCCCGCCGATCAGATCGTGCCCATCGACCCGCGCGCCGCGGATCGCGACGAACACACCGCCCGCGCCGACCGTCCGCGAGTCTCGCCCCACGCCACGCACGAGACGATCCAGATCGCCCTGGACGTCGCGCACGTCGACGCGCTGGAGGAGGGTTGCCAACCGCATGGGGGCCGGGAGGGGGAGAGGGAGGGGGCGACGGATCGCAGGGGGGAGGGCAGGCCGTGGGAAGGCCGCGCTCACCGTACCGCACCGCGCCCCTCCCGAGCAAGGCGGTGTGCGCGCGCGCCACCGTGCTCCGGCGCGAGGAGCACGCTGTTCAGGGCCCGATCGCCTGGTCGCGCGTCCCCCTGTTGTAGAGTCCGGCAGAAAGAGGAGGGAGTCGGTCCGCGGCCGGTGAGGGCCCTGTCTCGGGGGGGAATCCGGGGACTGGGAATATGGCGCAGCGTGGAATCGGGGATCTCGTGCCGGGGCGAGGTCATGCGGCGGGGGGCCGCGTGGCGTTCACCGGGCAGGACCGACAAGGTCCCCCGTCCCACGTCTCCACCTGGGGGTTGGAGACGCTGCTGCACCCCTCGCCGACCGCGGACCGACCAGTTTGGGGGGGATTCGGATCAGCTGATGGGCTGCAGTCTCACTTCGACCTCCTAAGGCTCAACGAAACACGACGGTGACGGTCTCTCCGACCGGGATGACGGCGCCGGGGATGGGACGCTGCGCGATCGCCCGCCCGCTCCCCTCGACCCGAACGCCGAGGCCCGCACCCTGCAGGGCGACGAGCACGTCGCGCATGGACCGGCCCTTCAGATCGGGGACGGTCCAGGACGCGTCTTCCCACGACAGGCGCAGCGGCGGCGCGTCCAGCGGCTCGAGCGATGCGAGCGCGTCGCGCGGATCGGCGCGGTGCGCCTCGTCCGTGGGCTCGACGCCGAGATAGCGCAGCGACTCCGCCGCGATCTCGGCGAACGCAGGCCCCGCCACGATGCCGCCGTAGCGGCTGCCCTTCGACGGCTCGTCCACCACGACGACGATGGCCAGCACCGGATCGTCGGCGGGCACGAAGCCGACGAACGAGCCGATGCGCGCGCTCGTGTAGCGCCCGTCCTGCA
The DNA here is from genome assembly GCA_964419905.1 of uncultured Enterobacteriaceae bacterium. Lineage (GTDB taxonomy): Bacteria > Myxococcota_A > UBA796 > UBA796 > JAFDJI01. Next base: position 18,251 of record CAYQSE010000040.1, on the reverse strand, counting down.
CCTTCTCGGCCGTGCCCGTCTTGCCCGCCACCGCAAAACCCGGGACCCGCGCGCGGGTGCCGGTGCCGCCCTCCTCGGTCACCGAGGTCATCATCCGGGCCAGCGCGGCGGCCGTCTCGGGCTTCACCACCTGCCGCAGCGCGTCCGGGCGCTGCTGCCACGAGGGCACGCCGTCGCGATCGACCACCTCGGTGACCAGGCGCGGGCGCATCAACGTGCCGCCGTTGCCGAGGGCGGCCACCGCCATCCCGAGCTGGAGCGGCGTGACGGTCATCCCCTGCCCGTACGAGGTCGTGGCGAGCTCGATCGGGCGAATGGCGCCCGGCGCGCGCAACGCCCCCCGGCGCTCGCCGGGCAGCGTGATCCCGGTGCGCGCGCCGAAGCCGAACGCGTTCAGCGCACCGATCAGCTTCTCGGGCCCCAGCTGCAGCGCCAGCTTCGCGGTGCCGATGTTGCTCGAGTACTTCACGACCTCGGTGGCGGTGACGATCTTGTGCGGGTGGTCGTCGCGGATGCGCGTGCGGCCGATGTGGTACGCGCCGCCCTCGCAGTCGACCGGCGTGCTCTCGTCGACGAGGCCCTCCTCGACCGCGAGGGCCAGCGTGAACGGCTTGAGCACCGAGCCCGGCTCGATCGCGTCCTGGACCACGTGGTTGCGCCGCGGGAACGGATCGGTCTGCAGCGCGTTCGGATCGAAGGTGGGCGCGTTCGCCATCGCGAGCACGTCGCCGGTGGCCACGTCGATCACCACCGCGTAGGCCGACTGAGGCGCGGAGCGCTCGACCACCGCGCCCAGCGCGCGCTCGGTGATCCGCTGGATCGTGCGGTCGAGCGTGGTGTGAACGTCCATGCCGCGACCCCGGCCCGGATCCTCGACCGGCCCGTCCACCGCCAGTCCGCGGCGGTCGCGGCGGCGCTGCACGAGCGTGACGCCCCCGCGGAGGTACTCGTCGAGCGAGGCCTCGAGGCCCTCCCGACCCACGCCGGACGCGTCCACGAACCCGAGCACCTGGCTCGCGAGCACGCCCTCCGGGTAGTAGCGACGCGGGTTGCGGTGCACCCACAGCGCCGGATGATCGAGCCGCTCGATGCGGTCGACGAGCGCCGGGTGGACGTTGTTCGCGAGGCTCGCGTAGCGGCTGTCGCGGCTCATGCGCGCGGCCACCTCCCGCGGATCCAGCTCGAGGATCGCGGCGACCTCGGCCGCGAGCGTCCGCACCTCCTCGGGCGACACCAGCGCCGGATCGACGATGACGCTGGGCGCGTCCACCGTGGTGGCGAGCCGGCGACCGTGCCGATCGAGGATGTCGCCGCGCGGCGCGCGCATCGTCACCCGCCCCCACCGCTGCACCGTGCTCGCCGCGATCGTCTGCTCGTCGGGCGACACGCAGAGCTGCGCCCCGCGGACGCCGACCGCCGCGAGCATCCCGCCGAGCACGAGGCCGAGCAGGCGGGCGCGACCGCGCGCGCGGCGGCGCACCGTCGCGCGAAGCTCGACCGGTCCGGTCACCACGGGCGGCAGGCTGCCGCTCACGGGCGGGACGCCACGCGCACGAGGCCGACGTCCTCGCGCAGCCCGAGCGTGCCCGCGACCGCCTCGATCGTGGCGGTGCGGCGGCGCACCGACCACTCGAGCTGCAGGCGCTCGTTGAGCACCACCGCCTCCCGCTCGAGGCGGGCGTTGCGGGCGAGATCGCGCTGCAGGCCCGCCACCTCGAGGCGCACCGAGAGCGCCCACGCCGCGAGCGCGAACACCAGCGAGGTCCACACGGCATGGCGCCACAGCGGCAGGAGCCTGCGCCACGCGGGGTTCCACGCGACGACGTCCAGGGTGGTGACCGGCAGGGCCACGGCGCGAGCGGTCGGAGCGTCTCGGTTCATCATGAGCACCTCGTCGCGGTGCGGAGGCGCGCGGAACGCGCCCGGGGGTTGGTGTCGTCTTCGGAGGGGGCAACGGCGCGCAGATCGCGCAGCGTGAACTCGCCGATCGGCTCGCCGTAGGGGTCGCGCGGCGCGACCTTGCCGGACGCGGCCGCCAGGAACTGCTTGACCTTGCGATCTTCGAGCGAGTGGAAGGTGATCACCGCGAGGCGGCCGCCGGGCGCCAGGCGCGCGACGGCGACCTCGAGCCAGCGGTCCAGCTCGCCCAGCTCGTCGTTGACCGCGATGCGGAGCGCCTGGAAGGTGCGCGTGGCCGGGTGGATGCGACCCTTGCCCTTGCCCACCACGCGCGCCACGGCGTCGGCCAGCGCCACCGTGTCGGCCCACGGACGACCTGCGACCAGCGCGCGCGCCACCTGCCGCGACCGGCGCTCCTCGCCGTAGCGGTAGATCACGTCGGCGAGCTCCTCCTCGGGCCAGTGGTTCACGAGATCGGCCGCGGACAGCGGGGCGTCCGGGTCCATGCGCATGTCGATCGGGCCGCTGGCGCGAAACGAGAAGCCGCGGCGCGGGTCGTCGAGCTGCGGCGAGGACACGCCGAGATCCGCGAGGATCCCCTGCACCTGCCCGATCCCGAGCCCATCGAGCACCGCGCCGAGCTCGGAGAACGACGCGCGCACCGCGGTGAACCGCGCGCCGAACGGGGCGAGGCGCGCCGTGCTGGCCGCGATGGCCTCGGGGTCGCGGTCGAGCCCGATCAGCCGGCACGACGCGGCGGAGAGCAGCGCCTCGGCGTGACCGCCGCGCCCCAGCGTGCAGTCCACGATCACGTCGCCGTCCGCCGGCGCGAGCGCCGCGACGACCTCGGGGCACAAGACGGGAGCGTGCTCGTAGACCATCACTCCCCCCTCGGCATGCCCGACGCGGTGGCGCGCCGGTCGAGGGACTGCTGGAAGCGCTTGTCCCACGTCTCGCGATCCCAGATCTCGACGCGGTTGAGCATCGAGTTCACGACGACGTCCCGGTCGATGCCAGCGAGCTCGCGGAGCGGCTGCGGGATGCGCACGCGCCCCTGCCCGTCGATCTCGCACTCCTGGGCCGGCGCGAGCATCGCGTGCACGAAGTCCATCACGTCGTCCGCGAACGGGTCGCGGCTGGCGATCGGCCGCTCGACCGTCTCCTCGAAGTCACCAGGCGTCCAGCCCCACAGCGCGCCGCGGGCGTAGGTGAGCACGACCGAGCCCTCGCCGGCGTCCGAGAGCGCCCGGCGGAGCTGAGCAGGCAACGCGACGCGCCCCTTGGCGTCGACAGTCGCATGCGCCTGGCATCGCACCTTGAGCATCGGCCCCGCTCGGTGATTGGGTGGGGCGGCCTCCCCACACCGTCCCACTTTACACCACTACGCACCACAATCAAGGCGATCTGATCCACCTTTCCCCCCAACGCCCCCCGCGGGCCCACGCCGTGGCCGCTCTGCGCGCAGGGGCTCCGCGTTGCGGTCGCAGACGGGGAGGCGCCGGGGCGCGCGCGGGTTAGGCGTGGCCCCCATGGCCGAGACCACCCGCGACATCGTCGTGAACCGCAAGGCGCGGCACGAGTTCTTCATCGAAGACACCTTCGAGGCTGGCATCGCCCTGCTCGGCAGCGAGGTGAAGTCGCTGCGCGCGGGCCGCGCCAACCTGCAGGAGGCCTACGTGCGCCTGCAGCCCGACGGCGCGTGGCTGATCGGCTGCCACATCAGCCCGTATGCCCAGGCCAACCGCAACAACCACGAGCCGCTTCGCGAGCGCCGGCTGCTGCTGCACCGCAACGAGCTGCTCAAGCTCAAGCGGGGCACCCAGCAGAAGGGCATGACCATCGTGCCGCTGCGCATCTATTTCAAGGGCAGCCTCGTCAAGGTCGAGATCGGACTCGCGAAGGGCAAGAAGCTGCACGACAAGCGCGAGACGATGAAGGCGCGCGACGCGAAGCGCGACATGGACCGCGGGCGCTGAAGCCTGGGCGTGGCCAGCGGTTCGACCGCGCGATACGGGCCGCCCCCATGAAGACCATCACCCGGTATGTCCTCCCCGCCGGCCTGGCCGCAGGCCTCGCCCTCGCCCTGTTCTTCCAGGTCCGTGGCGAGCCCTCGTTCGCGATGTTCGCTGGGGTCGCTGCGGGCGCCTTCGGCTGCGCGTGGGCGGTCGCGCGCTCCACGCGCCTGGGCGTGCTGCTCACCGCGCTGGGCAGCCTGGGCTCCAGCCTCTACCTGTTCTGGCACAAGCTCAGCGCGAGCGGCGAGCCGTCGCTGTGCACCGTGAACACGGTGATCAACTGCGACACCGTGAACACCTCGGTCTACTCCGATCTGTTCGGCCTGCCCGTGGCCCTGATGGGCGCCGCGTTCTACACCGGCCTCGCGCTCGCCGCGCTCACCCCGCCGAAGTCCACGCCGCGCTTCCACCAGGTCAACGCGCTGTTCGGGATGCTCGCCGTCGCGATGTCGGCCTACCTCGCCGCGGCCTCGGTCTCGATCGGCGCGGTGTGCGTGATGTGCATCAGCCTGTACGTCGGCAACCTGCTGCTCCTGATCGCCGGCCTCAAGGGCCTGCGCGAGACCGGCGGCACGCCGTTCGCCGACCTCGCCGGCGCGATCTCGTCGCGCTCCTTCCTCACGGTGAGCGTCGTGTTCGTCGTGGTGTTGCTCGTCGGACGCACCGCGATCGACGGCGGGTCGTCCGCGCGCACCGCGCCCGGCCAGCCCGTCCCCGAGAGCCGCATCGGCAGCCTGTACGCCCAGCCCGCGGGCCCGGTCGTCCTCGACGGCAGCGAGCCCGTCCTCGGCGACCCGCACGCCCCCTACCAGATCGTCGAGTTCGCCGACTTCGCGTGCCCGCACTGCGCCACCGCGTTCGCCGACTTCAAGCAGGTCGTGGCGCAGAACCCCGACATCCAGGTGCGGTTCAAGGCCTACCCGCTCTCGGGTGCGTGCAACCCGATGCTCGAGGGCGAGGCGGGCAGCGAGCGGTGCATCGCCGCGCTCGCCGCCGAGTGCGCGCATCGCCAGGGCCGGTTCTGGGAGATGGCGGGCGCGATGTTCAAGAACATCGGCTACCTCGCGCCGTCCGACCTCGAGTTCATGGCCGGCCAGTCCGGGCTCGACGTGCCGGCGTGGAAGGCGTGCCTGGAAGACACCGCGGCGCAGGCGGGCGTGCTCGCCGACATCGATGCGGGCATCAAGGCCCGCATCCGCGGCACCCCGACGCTGTTCCTCAAGGGGATCGACGACGACCGCTTCGTGCTCGTCAACTATGGTCCGGCCGACGCGCTCGCGATCGTCGAGGCGCACCGCGCCGGGCGCTCCCTGCCGCCGCCCGGCCCGGCGCCGTCGCGCTGATGGCGTGGTGGGAGCTGTCGATCGACGTGGACCGCGCGCGCCTCGACGCGCTGTCCACGCTGCTGTTCGCGCTCGGCGCCGCGGGCCTGCAGGAAGACCACCTCCCCGGTGAGGCGCCGCCGCCCCGGCAGCCGTGGGATGTGGGCCCGCCGCCAGCCGACCCGCCGATGCGCCGCGCGCGCGCCTTCTTCGAGGATCCCGACCGCGAGGCTGTGACCGCGCACGTCGCCAGCGGCCTGAGCGAGCCCGTCGACGTGCGCTGGTCGCTGGTCGAGGAGGTCGACTGGGACGCCCGGTTCCGCGACAGCTTCCGGCCGCTCGTGATCAGCGAGCGCCTGGTGATCGCGCCGCCGTGGGACGCGCCCGACGGCGCGGTGATCATCGAGCCCGGCCAGGGCTTCGGCACCGGCGACCACCCGACCACGCGGCAGGCGCTCTTCGCGCTGGATCGGCTCGCGGACTCGGTGCACACGGTACTCGATCTCGGCTGCGGCTCGGGCATCCTCGCGCTGGCCGCGGCGCACCTCGGGCTGCGCGCCGAGGGCGTGGACGTCGACCCCACCGCGATCCGCGACGCCGACGACAACGCCCGACGCAACCACCTGAGCGTCCCGTTCTCGACCACGCCGATCGCTGCCCTCCCCCACCCCGCCGACCTCGTGCTCGCGAACCTCTACGCCGAGGTGCTCGTCGCGCTGGCGCCGGAGCTGATCCGGCTCACCGGCGAGTGGCTCGTGCTCGCGGGCATCCTCGCCGAGAAGGAGGCGTCGGTGCGCGACGCGCTGCCGGGCCTGCGCCTGCACGAGCGCGCCCAGGACGGCGAGTGGGTGTGTCTGGTCTACCAGAGGGCCTCGTGAGGCGGTTCCCGGTGGCCCACGTGCCGCCGTGCGGCGAGCACGTCTCGCTCGACTTGGAGCCCACCCACCACCTGCTGCACGTCCTCCGCGCGCGCGTGGGCGAGTCGTTCGAGATCTTCGACGGCGCGGGCGTCGTCGCCTCGGCCACGCTGGTCGCGGTGCACGACGGCGTACCCGCGCTCGAGGTCGTCGACGCGCCGCGCCGCGCCGCGCCCGCGCATCCGCGCCACCTGTTGCTGGGCCTCCCGAAGGGCGGCGCGCTCGACGACGCGATCCGCATGGCCACCGAGGTGGGCGTCACCGACATCCACCCGATCCTGCTCGCGCGCTCGGTCGCGCGCGGCGACCGCGCCGAGCGGTGGGCGCGCATCGTCGAGTCGGCCGCGCAGCAGTGCGGGCGCGGCGACGTGCCGACGCTGCACCCGGTGTGCGGGCTCGACGAGGCGATGGCGCGCCTGCCCGCCGACGTCGACCGCCGCGTCGCCGCGCCCGGCGCCCCGCGGCTGCCGCCCGCCGACGGGCCCGCCGCCGTGCTGATCGGCCCCGAGGGCGGGCTCACCCCCGCCGAGCAGGCGCGCGCGATCGCCGCCGGCTTTCGCCCGATGGGCCTCGGTGACTGGATCCTGCGCACCCCGACGGCTGCCGCGGTCGCCCTCGCCGCGCTGTAGCGGCGACCGAGCGACCCACGGCGCGCCGTGCTGTGGCCCTTACAGCCGCGAGCCCCCCCCCTCACCTCCCAGTTACTTTCTTCATCGTGAAGGGAGGTTGGGAGATGGCTCGATTCCAGACGGTCGCGTGGAGCGCGCTCATCGCCGGGTGGTTCCTCGCCGCGGGAACGGCGCGCGCAGCGGATGATCCGTACGCGTGGGTCGCCCCTCCCCCGAGCCTGCAGCTCTACGGGGACGACGCGGTGATCCCCGAAGGCGTCGGCGCGGTGTTCGTGCCGCGCATGGGCGGTGAGGGCGAGGAGCCCGACGTCCTGTTCGTCTCCGAGGGCGAGGTGCTGCGCGGGCCCACCGGCACACGCGTCCTCCTCCCGCCGGGCAGCTACGTCGCCCTCGTCGGCACCGGGGAGCCGTCGCAGCGCGTCGCGGTCGAGCTGTCGATCGAGGAGGGGCGCACGACGATGGTGCCGGTGCGCTGGGGCGGGCTGCGGGTCGAGGCCGTGTCTCGCTCGCTCCGAGCGCGTGAGGGCGCGTTCGAGCTGGTGAGCCTCACCACCGGAGCGCAGATCGAGATCCCCGCGGAGCTGCGCACCCAGGGCGCGGCCCAGCCCCGAACCTGGCTGCTCGCGCCCGGCGTCTACCGCATCCAGGAGATCGGGCTCGACGCGGTCGACGCGCCGGTGTTCAGCACGGTCTACGTGCCCGAGGGCGGGCTCGTCCACTTTCGCCTGTTCACCGACCGCAACGGCACCATCCACGGCGGCGGCGTGGTCCAGGCGGACGCCTTCCTCGACGAGGAGGTCGCGCCCTCCCCGTGGACCCATACCTTCGTGGTGGGCGTCGACGCCTCGGGCACCCAGACCCGCAACGTCGCCGGCTTCCCCGACCTGATGGTCGGCCAGGGCGCGGCGTTCGTCGACCTGAAGCTCGGCTACACGGACAAGCGTTCGGCGGTCCGCCTCGGCGTCGACGCAGAGTACGGGTTGCTCTTGCTGCAGCCGGCGACCGGAGAGCCGCTGCCGCCGATCAAGAGCAGCGACCGACTCGCCGCGGTGCTCTCGTACACGCTGCGCCTGAACGACGCCGCCGGCGTGTACGTCCGCGGCGGGGTCCTCACGCAGATGACGCCCACCGCGGCGGTGACCACCGAGGACAGCGACATCGCGTTTCGCGAGCTGGACGGCTCGGTGCGCACCGAGCAGGTCGCGTCGGCCAAGACCTACCGCATCGCCGACGCGTTCAACCCGCTGATGTTCGATGCCGGCACCGGCCTCGAGGTGCGCCTCGCCACCACGCGCGCGCTCGATCTCTCGCTGCACGGGGGCGTCGGCTTCCGCGCCTGGCGGTTCGAGAACACCTACGTGCCGACCGACAACCCGAGCACGGACGCGATCGAGTACACCGCGATCGCCGCGTTCAACCGCCCCGTGATCGAGGCGGGGATCGACGCGCAGGTCCGCCTCACCGGCTTCGCCTCCTACACCACGTCGCTCGACGCGTTCACCGCGTTCGACGGCGCCGGCGGGATCGCGGCGGTGTGGGACAACACCCTCTCGGTGCGCATCACGCGCGCCGTCAGCTTGAACTACAGCCTGCACGCGTCGCGCATCCCGTGGATCGTCGACCGGATCGCGCTGCGCCAGGGCGCCTACCTGCGCTTCGCGCTGAACATCCTGTGAGGCCGCTGATGAACCGCGCCGCACTCACCGTCCTGCTCGCGCTGACCGCGGGCTGCGCGCACCGTGACCTCTCGCCGCGCCTCGAGCGCGACGCGCACGCGGCGGCGCTGCGTCACCTGCTCGACACCTCCACCCGCGACGCCGCCGCGACGCCCACGACCCCCGCCGCGGCGCACGCCTCGCCGATGGTCCGCGCGACGCCGGCGAACGTCGAGGGGCCCGCGCCGGTCGTGCGCGCCGAGGTGCCTGCGCCGGGCCCTGCCGCACCGCGGCCCGAGGCGCCCCCCGAACCCGCGCCGGACGACCTGCTCGACCGCATCGCCCGCGAGGGGGCGAGCACGCCAGCGCTCGTGCGCGCGATCGACGAGCTCCGCTGGACGCTGCAGCTCGAGGGCCGCCTGGCCGACAAGCAGCGCCTCCTCGACACGCTCGGCGGCCAACCCGCGCCGGCGCGCGCCGCCGAACCCGATCTGCGCAAGCGCGTGGACGCCCTCGAGGGACGCCTGCGGGAAGCCGAGCGGGCAGCGGAGGCGGCGCGCGCGGCACGCCAGACCGAGACCGACGCACTGCGTGAGGCCAACGACGCGCTCCGCGCGCGGCTCGATGCGCTCGACGCCCGCGCGAGCGCCGCGCCCGCGAGCGCCGCGCCCGCGAGCGACTCCCCCGCGAGCGACTCCCCCGCCGCACCCGATGAGGGCCTCGCCGCGCAGCTCGCCGACCAGGCCGCCCGGTCGCGCGCCGAGATCACCGCGCTGCGCGAGACGATCCGCGCGCTGGAGGAGCGCCTGGAGGCGGTCGAGGCGCCGCCGCGACGGCCCGTCTTCCTACGCCGCGCCCCCGAGCCCGCGCCCGAGCCGCCGCCCCCGTTCGAGCTCGCCAAGCCGTACACCCCGTCCGACCCCGACGACGAGGAGACCCCATGATCCTGCTCCTGCTCACCGGCTGTGGCCTGCTCGGCTTCCCGAACGTGGCGACCCCCAGCCTCACGGTGGACCTCGAGGACGGCGCGCTCCTGTTCAACCCGGTCACGATCGACGCGACCGTCTCCGATCCAGGGGACCGGCTCTACCACGTGACCGTTCGCTTCCACTCCGACCGCGACGACACCCTGTGCCGGCTCGCCCCCGGCATGACCGGACGCGTGTCGTGCACCGCCACCCTGCAGCCCGGACCGCACCTCCTCACCGTGAGCGCGACCGATCAGGACGGGCGCGCCGACACCGTGTCGCACTTCGTCCTCGTCGACGTCGACGACACCGGATGGCTCGACACCGGCGACACCGACGCGCGCTGACGCGCCGCTTAGAGCAGGTGCCCCGACTTCGCGCGCTTCGTCGCGAGGTAGTCCTCGTTGTGCGGGTTGGTGCCGACCTGGAGCGGCACGCGTCGCTCGATGCGGATGCCGTGCCGCGTCAGGCCGGTCCACTTGCGCGGGTTGTTCGAGAGGATGTTGATCGACGCGATGCCGAGCTCCTCGATCATCTGCGCGGCGACGTCGTAGCGGCGCAGATCGTCCTCGAACCCGAGCGCGAGGTTCGCCTCGACGGTGTCGAGCCCGGCGTCCTGGAGCGCATACGCGCGGATCTTGTTCGCGAGCCCGATACCGCGCCCCTCCTGGCGCAGGTAGAGCACCGCGCCCCGCTCGGCGCGCCCGATGTAGACGAGCGCCGCCTCGAGCTGATCGCGGCAGTCGCACTTGAGGCTGCCCATCACGTCGCCGGTGAAGCACTCGGAGTGGATGCGCACCGGAACTCCGTGGTGCCCGGCGACGTCGCCCTTCACCACCGCGCCGTACTCCTTGCCGTCACGTGACTCGAACGCGACCACACGGAACTGGCCGAACCGGCTCGGCAGGTTCGCCTCGGCCGCGAGCCGCACCAGGCGTCCGCCCGGGATCTGCAACGCCGCGTCGTGCGCTGGGTCCATGCGCTCCTCCACCTACGAGGGACTAGACCCTAACCGTTAAGCACGAAGCGGCCGCGACGCATGATGCGTCGCGACCGCTCGGGCTGTTCGGAGCGCCGAGGCGCCCCGGACCACCTACTCGGGGAAGTCGGGGTTCAGGGCGTTCTTGAGACCCTTGCCCGCGCGGAACACGGGGATCCGACGCGCCGGGACCTGCATCACTTCGCCGGTCTTCGGGTTGTGGCCCACGAACTCACGGCGCTTGGAGACCGTGAACGTGCCGAAGTCGGAGATCGTGACCTTCTCGTCGTTGACGAGGGCCTCCTGGATGGCCTCGGTGACGATGTTGATGTAGTTGCCCGCGCGCACCTTGGGGATTCCCGCGCGCTCGGCCAGCTTCTCCTTGAGGTCTTCCTTGTTCATGCTCTCTCCTGATGCCACATCCTGATGTGGCTCGAAAGTGAAAATACTCTAAGCCCGAAAGCACAGCGTATGTGCTCCGCCGACGACCTCCTCGGTTGAGGAGGCTCCACCCGAGTTGGGTGGGTCGCCGCTCTCGCCCCAGCCTTTGGCCCGGGGCTCTACTCTGCTGCGATGTTGTGAGCCCGCAATGCGAGCTCGGTGCCCTGCCAGACTTCTCCAGGAAAGCATCGCCTTCCCGTTGAATTCTAAAAATAGTTAAACAGGGCTGACCGAACCGTCAAGGCAAAAAAGTGAGGATCGTTCGTTTAGGCCCACAGGCCGCGAACGTTCAACATGCCGGGTAGCATGCGGACCTTGACAGGGAGCGTGCCAGGCTGCTCTCCATCGACATCTACGAGCACCCGGCCGGGATCGGGCGCGCTCGCCTCGAGGGTGATCGCGGTCGCCTTGATCACGCCGGAGACGCGATCCACCCGCCCCGTGTACAGGTTCGGCAGACCCGCGAGCTGACTGAGCATCGGCAGCCTTGGGACCACGATCAGGTCCGCGTGGCCATCCTGCATCGTGCCGCCGCGCCCGACCCACATCCCGCCGCCGCAGTACTGCCCGTTCGCGACGAACGCCGCCATCACAGGACCGCTCCACGCGCGGTCGTCGCCCTCGGCGTCGGTCCACTTCAGGTCGACCTGGGGCGGGGCGTAGCTCGCCATCGCGCCCAACGAGGCCCCGAGAAAGGTCAGCGTGCCGCCGAGGCGCTTCGCGCTGCGGTTGGCGCGCTGCACGACCTCGCCGTTGATCCCGAACCCGAGCACGTTGATGCACGCGCGCCGAAGCAGCGCCCCCCCGCCGTGCGGGGTGACGTGCACGTCGAGCACGTCGCTCGCGCGCGTGCTGCCGGTGGCGAGCGCCGCGAGCGCGGCGTCGAGCTCGCGCGGCATGCCCAGGGTGCGCACCAGGTCGCTGCCCGTCCCGGCCGGCACCGCGCCGAACACGACGCCCGGACGCCGCGCCACGCCGTGCTCGAACAGCCCGTTCACCGTCTCGCTCGCGGTGCCGTCACCGCCGACCGACGCGATCACGTCGAAGCCGTGCGCGACGGCCTCGGCGGCGACCGCGGTGGCGTGGCCCGGCCCCTGCGTCTCGCGGATCTCCCACGCCGTGAACCAGCGATCGGCGGCCCGACGGAGCGCGTCGAGCCGACGCCCGGTGCCGCCGCCGGCCGAGTGCGGGTTCACGACGAGACACAGGCGCTCCTGGTCGTTGCGCGTCACGTCTCCTCCGCGAGCAGGCGGTCGAGCGGATCGGTGGCGTCCAGGCCGCCACAACCGAGCAGGTGGTTTCGGCAGCGCGCGTCGAGCACGTCCTGGGTGTCCGCGCGTGCGAGCCACGCCCTGCCCACGCGCCGCGCGTCGTCGGGGTGGTGCGTGCGCAGCGGCCCCGCGGCCCCACAGCACGCGAGCGGGCGCGTGCCGCCGACCGCACAGCTCGGCAGGCCGATCGCGAGCGACGGAAACACCTCGTGCAGCCAGCGAAACGACACGCCGGCCGCGGTGAGCGCGCGCGCGACCCCGCCGTCGACCACGACGATCTCCGCGATGCCGTGCGTCGCCTCGCGGATCTCCCGCGCGCGCTCGGCCCACGCCGGGTGTTCGACCGCGGCCACGCCGAGCTGATCCGCGGTGAACAGGCGCCGCACCGGCGCCCCGAGGCGGCGTGCGACGGCGTCTGCCATCCCGCGCCCGTCGCTCTCGATCACCAACGTGCTCCCCTCACCCTCGACCGGCCGGACGGGCTCCATCAGCGGCTCGGGCAGCAGCTCGGCGCGCGTCTCGCGGAGCGCCTTGGGCAGCGGCATCCCGAGGTGGCAGAACGCCTCGCACGCGCCACAGTCGGTGCACAGCGTGACCGCCTGCGACGCGAGCTCGGGCGACGCCTGGCCGCGATCCCAGGCGACGAGCACGCGCGCCATGTTCGCGGGCACCGCGGCCTCCCGCTGGCTGCCGACCGCGACCGGGCAGACGGGCCTGCACAGGCGCGGACACAGCGCGCAGGTGTGGATCTCGGCCGTCATGCTCCGTCCTCCGGCGCGAGCACCGTGGACAGGGAGACCGCCACCGCCCGGGGATCGTCCGGTGCGCACGGCGTCAGCGGCCCCGCGTGCAGCGGCGCCGGATCCCACGCGACGGGCTGGAGCCCGCCTGGAACCCGCGTCGACGCGATCGCGCCGAGCGCCTCGGCCGCTGGACCGCGGAAGCCCACCCGCAGGCGACCGTCTCGCACGTAGAGCGAGGCGGGGCGCAGGTCGGAGCGGACGAGCGCGAGCGCGGTCTCCCACGGGCGGTCGAGCGCGGCCTCGCCCATCCATCGCGGCCCGGGCGCGACGACCGCGAACGTCGCGATGGGCTCGGTCTCGGACCGCTCCGCGAGCCAGGGCCGTAGATCGGGACCCGCGGCCGAGCGCGGCCCGCGGCCGAGCCGGCAGCCGCGCCCCTCGACCGTCCCCTCCACCTCGACCCAGCCGGACTGCCACGGCAGGCGCTGCCACCGCGGCGGCCCCGGCAGCCGCGTGAACGGCCAGCGCATCTCGGCGTCCGCGGCCTTCTCGCGTGCTTCGACCGACGCGTCGACCGGCGCTTGGGCGAGGCCGTCGTCGTGCACGAGCGCAGGCGCCGCGACGGACTCGACGGGCGGCCCCTCGACGTACAGGCGGCCCGGGTTCATCACGCCGTCCGGGTCGAGGCGCCGCTTGAGCCCACGCCAGCCGGCCACCGCGGGACCGACCTCGCGCGACGCCGCGCGGGCCTTCAGCACGCCGACACCATGGTGGTGCGTCACCGTCGCGCCGACGTCAGCGCAAGCCTGCAGCGCCGCCTCCCAGGTGCGATCGTAGACCGCCTCGCTGCCGCGCCCCGCGAACGAGAAGTAGATGCTGCCGCCCTCGGGGTAGAGGTGGCTCATGTGCGCCATCACCACCACCGTCCGGCCCAGCGCGCCGCGGATCGCGTAATAGAGCGGCTCGATCTGGGACCACCGGCACGCGACCTCCATCGTGTCGGCGAAGCCACCCCGCTCGAAGATCGGCATCAGCTTGTAGGAGACGTGGTGCCGCGACGCGAGCCAGCGCTCGCCGGGCTCGGCGCCGAGGTCCTCGCCCTCGACGCCGAGCACCGCAGCGCCTGCCGCGGACAGCGCGTCGACCACCTCGGCGTCGCCCTCCCAGCCGACCACCAGCAGGCAGCCCTCGGCGATGCGCCCGAACACCTCGTTGACCAGGCCCGGCAGCGCGAGCGGCAGCGTGAGCGCGCGGCGGCGAAACGCGGGGATCCGATCGACCGCGCGCAGCCACTCCAGGTAGAACGCCTCTTTCTCGGGCTCGTCGGCCTCGGGGTCTCGCGCCTTGGTGCGCCCGCCGATGCGGGTGTCGACGGGATCGTAGAGGCGCAGCACGGCGGGCCAGAGCTCGCCCTGCATCAGCCCGCGCATCGCCCGCAGCGCCGACGCGAGATCGGGGAAGCGGTAGCCGCGCATCCACCGCTTCTCGGGTAGCGGCCACACGCGGAGCCGCGCCTTCGTGACGACGCCCAGCGTGCCCTCGGAGCCGAGCAGCATCCCGAGCAGATCGTCGCCGCCGGTGCCATCCTCGCCCACGACCTCGAGGCCCCGACCCGGCGTCGCGACGCGCAGCTGCAGGACCATGTCCTCGAACACGCCATACCGGCTGCTGAACTGGCCCGCCGAGCGTGCCGCCGCCCAGCCGCCCACCGTGGAGCACCAGATCGAGGACGGAGAGTGCCCGAGGGTGAACCCGCGCGCGTTGAGCCAGTCCTCGAGGTGCTGCCCGAGCACGCCCGCCTCGACCTCGACGGTGCGCCGCACCGGATCGAGCGGGCCGATCGCGTCGAGCGCCTTCGTGTCGATCACCACGGCGCCGGGCATCCCGCCAGCGCCACCGCACACACCACTCCCCGCGCCGTAGGGCACGACCGGGACGCGCTGGCGGCTGGCCTCTTCGAGGATGCGCACGACCTCGGCCTCGGAGCGCGGCCAGAACACGCGTTCGGGCCGCACGGCGGGCACGCCCTGCCAGAAGCGGAGCGACTCACGGGGCCACAGGTCGCGCGCCGCCGCCTCGAGATCGAGGGGGTGGTCACTGGAGCGGAGATCGCGAAGGGGGTCGAGGATCATGGTGCGGCAGCATATCAGCCTGCGAGGCCACGACCGAGCGGACGATCCCCGAAAAGAGAGAAGCCCGACCCTCGTTGAGGGTCGGGCTCTGATGAGCGAATCAGCCTCCACCGATCTCGCCCGGGCTCTTGCGTCTCCGCGCCGGAGCAATGCACGCCTCGTGCCAACACCAGAACATCGCACCATTATGCTGCTTGCTCCATCATCCCGCCCCGTCTCGACCGCTCTGCGCACCCCACGCCGCGAGAAACCGCGACATTCGTGTCAGGGTGCGGGCTCGGCGCAGCGCGCCCTGCGGGCCGACCGCACGCGTCGTCACAGCTTTATACGCATAGAAGCCCCTCTATACGGGCACGCCAGCTCAGGGCGACGAGCCGACCGCGAATGGCGTGGTGCTCGACCGGTACAGGGTCCACCACGCCGACGAATCCTCCCTACAGGCCCGAAAACAGCGACTCCGGGACGACCCCGACCAAACCATGGCATCCATGTCACGGTCGGGTGACGGGGGCCGTGGGGTGGTGCCGACTTGTCGGCATGGGAGCGGGGCGCTAGACGACTCAGCCAGTCATCTCGCCGCGTACCTGGAGGTCCTCGTGTACGATCTACTGCTTCGCGACGCGACCCTCCTCTCGTCCAAGGGGCGCCTCGTCGCCGACGTCGCGGTCAAGGACGGGCGCATCGCCTACGTCGGCCCGCGCCCGCCGCGCAACCGCGCCCGCGACGAGATCAACGCGATGGGCAAGTTCCTGATGCCCGGCGTGATCGACACCGCGGTCCAGTTCGACCCGAACGGCGACCCCGAGCTGTGGGAGCGCGAGAGCCGCGCGGCCGTCACCGGCGGCGTCACCACGATCGTGGCCCTGCCCGGCGGCGAGCGGCCCGTCGTCGACTCGGCCACCGCGCAGCGACGGGTCGAGCGCGCGACCGGGCGCTCCTGGACCCACTTCGCGCTGTGGGGTTGCGCGGCCGACGGCGCGACCGAGGCGCTCGCCGAAGCCATCGCCCAGCGGCGCATCGTCGGCGCGCTGGCGCGGGTCGGCGAGGAGCCCATCTCCCCCGAGCGGCTGATCGCGCTGCTCGCGCTCAACGGCGTGTTCGGCGTGCGCCTCACCCAGACCGATCGCGTCGGCCCCGGCTTCGACGCCGTCGTCGCCGCGGCGCGCGCGCGCGCCAAGCACGTGCACCTGGTCCACCTGTCGACCGCCGAGGAGCTCAACGCGATCGACCCGGTGCGCGGGCACACCCCGGTCACCGCCGGCGTCACCCCGCACCACCTCTTCCTCTCCCAGGACTTCGCCCCCATCCCGGTGCGCACCGAGCCGCCGGTCCGCCCCGAGATGGACCGCCGCACCTTGTGGACCGCGATGAAGCGCGGCCGCCTCGACTGCGTGGCGTCCGACCATCACCCCAGCCACATCGGCGACCCCGAGGGCGTGCCCGGCTCCGAGCTCCTGTTCCCGCTGATGCTCTCGGCGGTCAAGTACGGCCGCCTCAGTCTCGAGCTGCTCGTGTCGCTGTGCTCCGAGGGGCCCGCGCGCATCTTCGGGCTCGAGGGCAAGGGTCGCATCGAGCGCGGCGCCGACGCCGATCTGGTGTTGTTCTCCGAGGGCGAGCTGACCAAGGTGAACGATGGCCTGCTGCTGTCGACCGCCGGCTGGTCGCCCTACAAGGAGCGCGAGACGGCACCCAAGCCCGACATGGTGATCGTCGCCGGCGAGATCGTGTCGCGCGGCGGCGCGCTGGTCGCCAAGGTCCCGCGCGGCCGCCACGTCCTCGACGACGCGGCGCACTGATCGCCGCGGTCACCTGACCGCCGTCACCGACGGTCGTCCCGACACCGCGCCCTGACGCCCTGATCGGCGCCGCACCGGAAGCGGCGCGTGCGTGGACCGCCGTCAGCCGAGCGCGGCTCCGATCCGCGAATTCGCGACCTCCAAGCCCGCCTTCTCGCCTGCTCCGTCCGCTGGCATGCGCCCTGCTGATGGGGCGCGGCGAGACGGAGGACGCGTATGGCCATCACCCTCTACGGCGGTGCCCTGCAGGGCATCGACGCCATCCCGATCCAGGTCGAGGTCGACCTGCTGCGTCGGCTGCCCGCGGTGTGCGTGGTCGGCCTCGCGGCGAGCGCGGTGCGCGAGAGCGCCGAGCGCATCCGCTCGGCCATCCACACCACCGGGATCGAGTTCCCCCGGTCCAGGGTGGTGATCAACCTCGCGCCGGCCGATGTCCGCAAGGAGGGCACCGCGCTCGACCTGCCGATGGCGCTCGGCATCCTCGCCGCTGACGGCCACATCCCCGTCGACGTCGCGCAGGGCGTGCTGTCGGCGGGCGAGGTGTCGCTCGGTGGTGAGCTGCGGCCGATCCGCGGCGCGCTGTCGCTGGCGCTGCTCGCGCGGGAGCTCGGGATGCCCCTGCTGCTGCCCGAGGCGTGCGCGCCCGAGGCCGCGCTGGTGCAGGGCGTCCCGGTCTACGGCGCGCCGACGCTCAGCGCCGCGATCGACCACCTGCTCGGCAAGGTGCCGCTGCCGCTCGCGTTCCCGCCCAAGCCGCGGACCGACCTTCACGCGGTCGACCTCGCCGAGGTGCGCGGCCAGGGTCTCGCGCGCCGCGCGCTCGAGATCGCGGCGGCCGGCGGTCACCACCTGCTGCTGATGGGGCCGCCCGGCTGCGGGAAGTCGATGCTCGCGCGAAGGCTGCCCACCATCCTGCCGCCGATGTCGTTCGAAGAGGCGCTCGCGACCACGCGGGTGCACTGCGCGGCGGGCCTGACCGGCGACCTGCCCGGCCTGCTCCCGGCGCGACCGTTTCGCGCGCCTCACCACTCGGTGACGCCGGCCGGCCTGGTGGGCGACCGCACGCTGCGTCCCGGCGAGGTGAGCCTCGCGCACCACGGCGTCCTGTTCCTCGACGAGGTGACCGAGTTCTCGCGCAGCGCGCTGGAGCTGCTGCGCGAGCCGCTCGAGGACGGCGTGGTCCGGCTGACGCGCGCGGCAGGCAGCGTCGAGTACCCGGCCGAGCTGACGTTGGTGATGGCGTCGAACCCTTGTCCGTGCGGCAACCGCGGCAGCCGGGCACCGTGCCGCTGCGCTGACGGCGACGTGGCCCGCTACCAACGAAAGCTCAGCGGCCCGCTGCTCGATCGCACCGATCTCTACGTCGAGCTGCACCCGGTGCCCGCCGACGACCTGCTCCGCGCCGAGCCGGGCGAGTCCTCGGCCGCGGTGGGCGCGCGGGTGATCGCCGCGCGTGCGCGGCAGGCCGAGCGCGGGCAGCGCGT